>CAYUVA010000015.1:0-84216 GCA_964448115.1 uncultured bacterium | reverse complement strand
AGGAGGCGATTTCTAACAGCATCACAATGCGAATTAAATCAATTCTTCAGAGCTGCCCCGCGTGTGCGGGGGAAACACGACGCGCCTCCTCCTCGAGGTCCTCTTCACGGGTCTATCCCCGCGTGTGCGGGGGAAACCAAGCAAAGGTCTTCCTCGCAAAAGCCAAGTAGGGTCTATCCCCGCGTGTGCGGGGGAAACCGAAGGGGAATTATCGTAAAATGGAGTTCTCGAGGTCTATCCCCGCGTGTGCGGGGGAAACTGGACTTCAAATGGGTGAAGGACCCGATCAAGGGGTCTATCCCCGCGTGTGCGGGGGAAACTGGTCTAATAGTGCCGTGAGGAACACAACGCATGGTCTATCCCCGCGTGTGCGGGGGAAACGAGACACAATAACCATATAGAACTTCAAGAAAAGGTCTATCCCCGCGTGTGCGGGGGAAACGCATAATCCATTTCAAATAAATCGTACTCCTTTGGTCTATCCCCGCGTGTGCGGGGGAAACTCTTCAAGCATCCGTTCCAGAGCCTCGGATGGAGGTCTATCCCCGCGTGTGCGGGGGAAACTTATTATTAGCACCCAATTACCCCAAGTCAATCGGTCTATCCCCGCGTGTGCGGGGGAAACTCTGCGCCGGATAGCTCCGGGGTATGACAAGCCGGTCTATCCCCGCGTGTGCGGGGGAAACCCGGTCCCCGAAAGGAGCAAGCAGATGGATCAAGGTCTATCCCCGCGTGTGCGGGGGAAACACATCTGAAAAAAATCATCTCCGTATCGCCAGGGGTCTATCCCCGCGTGTGCGGGGGAAACTGCGGGTGCAGTATTTATAGGCATTTGCGGTGAGGTCTATCCCCGCGTGTGCGGGGGAAACTATCGCATGGCACGGTAGCTGTGTCGTTTTTGTGGTCTATCCCCGCGTGTGCGGGGGAAACTCCTGATGAATCCTTTCATATCGGGGATGTATAGGTCTATCCCCGCGTGTGCGGGGGAAACTAATAACCGTATCCCATCCAACAAGAAATATCAGGTCTATCCCCGCGTGTGCGGGGGAAACCGATGATAGCGGGGTGGTGGTACGTGCCTGGTCGGTCTATCCCCGCGTGTGCGGGGGAAACGCGGAGTTCTATAATAAATCCCTGTTTTTCGTCGGTCTATCCCCGCGTGTGCGGGGGAAACCGGTTGTAATCGCCGAGTCGGCGATCTTGGAGCGGTCTATCCCCGCGTGTGCGGGGGAAACGCTCGCCTTCTATGGTTTCCGTCTCTAAGTCTAGGTCTATCCCCGCGTGTGCGGGGGAAACCTAAATGCAATATTTGAACAATAAATGCACCAAGGTCTATCCCCGCGTGTGCGGGGGAAACAGATTTTCAAGGCTCTGAAGGACCCGATACGACGGTCTATCCCCGCGTGTGCGGGGGAAACGTCGCCAAATCGTGTGTGTCAGCGATCTGCGCAGGTCTATCCCCGCGTGTGCGGGGGAAACACTAGAAGGATAAAAAGAAGACTTCTTAGTATAGGTCTATCCCCGCGTGTGCGGGGGAAACACGAAAGCACCTCTGGCTGTGCATCAAGTATATGGTCTATCCCCGCGTGTGCGGGGGAAACTAGAGCAGATCATTGAGCTATTGATGGCATATAGGTCTATCCCCGCGTGTGCGGGGGAAACTGCGGGTGCAGTATTTATAGGCATTTGCGGTGAGGTCTATCCCCGCGTGTGCGGGGGAAACGGTTATACGGTCATGGGATATTTCATGGGATATGGTCTATCCCCGCGTGTGCGGGGGAAACAAATCCGCCTGGAAAAACACAAGCGTGTGGATAGGTCTATCCCCGCGTGTGCGGGGGAAACGCTCGATGATGATGATGATACCGTGAGGATATGGGTCTATCCCCGCGTGTGCGGGGGAAACAAGTCGTTGAGAAGGGAAACAGTGTCCTTTGCCGGTCTATCCCCGCGTGTGCGGGGGAAACCCCCGAAAGGAGCAAGCATGGACCAATTCGAGAGGTCTATCCCCGCGTGTGCGGGGGAAACATCTGTCCATGTCTTCACCCCCTTCCTTAAGGGGGTCTATCCCCGCGTGTGCGGGGGAAACCGGCCCCCCGTTGTTGTCTATCCCAAGACCAGCGGTCTATCCCCGCGTGTGCGGGGGAAACAGGAAGGGGGTGAGATAGTGGATCGCTATCTGCGGTCTATCCCCGCGTGTGCGGGGGAAACACGCCCGCATCCTCTAGCATCCCCTCTAGGGCAGGTCTATCCCCGCGTGTGCGGGGGAAACGCCCCCGAAAGGAGCAAGCAAGCGATGAACCAAGGTCTATCCCCGCGTGTGCGGGGGAAACGCTACCCCAACAACAAAGCTCATCGGGTCTAGGGGTCTATCCCCGCGTGTGCGGGGGAAACTAAATCGAACCATAGTGCTACCAAATGTGACACGGTCTATCCCCGCGTGTGCGGGGGAAACGTAATAGAAGACCTAGTTACATATATGAGGTGAGGTCTATCCCCGCGTGTGCGGGGGAAACGGTCAAGTCTTCGTGAACAGAAGGCACAAGAACGGTCTATCCCCGCGTGTGCGGGGGAAACAAATCCGCCTGGAAAAACACAAGCGTGTGGATAGGTCTATCCCCGCGTGTGCGGGGGAAACAGGGAGATAAGAAATAGGGGTCCGGGCGGCCGGGGTCTATCCCCGCGTGTGCGGGGGAAACCTTACAACCTCAAATGACCCCTCTACAATCTCGGGTCTATCCCCGCGTGTGCGGGGGAAACATAGATGGGGAAGCGCAGCAGATGGCAAGGGAAGGTCTATCCCCGCGTGTGCGGGGGAAACACTGGTACTTGTGCATAAAATCCTTCATATCCCGGTCTATCCCCGCGTGTGCGGGGGAAACGTCCATCGATTATGGCATAAACATAGCTGAGGCGGTCTATCCCCGCGTGTGCGGGGGAAACGGTCGGCGGCCTGTTCTATGCCTTCATCAAGGAGGTCTATCCCCGCGTGTGCGGGGGAAACACAAGATCGGATTCCCCGATCTGGATAAGTCTCTGTAAAATAGTAAGGTCTATCCCCGCGTGTGCGGGGGAAACACCTGAGAAACAAGATAGAAGGAGGTGATATAGGGTCTATCCCCGCGTGTGCGGGGGAAACTACTTGCCCAGCCCGATCCTCTTTCGTCTGCCAGGTCTATCCCCGCGTGTGCGGGGGAAACGTTACCTATCCGAGAACGACCTTCCGTACCGCCGGTCTATCCCCGCGTGTGCGGGGGAAACAATAAAGGTCTTTGTCTGACTAACGAAGGACAAGGTCTATCCCCGCGTGTGCGGGGGAAACAAAAAGCACAATGGGCAAAGTCTCTACTAGAAAGGTCTATCCCCGCGTGTGCGGGGGAAACCTCGTAAAAAACAAGATCGGCGTTTACCTTACGGGTCTATCCCCGCGTGTGCGGGGGAAACAAAGATATGGCATCAGGCGGGTTTTGGACCTTGGGTCTATCCCCGCGTGTGCGGGGGAAACTCCTGTGCCGGCAGCAAGTACAACATACCGTGCGGTCTATCCCCGCGTGTGCGGGGGAAACCCCCCTGAGCTAGTAGAGCAGATCATTGAGCTAGGTCTATCCCCGCGTGTGCGGGGGAAACGTGTACTTGCATATTTGCCTAAAAAGTATTATAGGTCTATCCCCGCGTGTGCGGGGGAAACCTTGTCCACACCCAGATCTTTTGCCAAGTTTATGGTCTATCCCCGCGTGTGCGGGGGAAACACCATCCGCAACCCTATGCCCTTGCTTGCCGACGGTCTATCCCCGCGTGTGCGGGGGAAACTATCTACTAATGCATCTGTGCTCCACAATAAGAGGTCTATCCCCGCGTGTGCGGGGGAAACGTTTATTTTTCTCTTGACAAACTGAACATAATGGGTCTATCCCCGCGTGTGCGGGGGAAACCAGCGATGTCCTTTATGTCGCCTAAATTATCTGTGGTCTATCCCCGCGTGTGCGGGGGAAACGGTGCAGGTTGACGAGTGGCGAGGTAGGGGAGAGGTCTATCCCCGCGTGTGCGGGGGAAACTCATCTCTTCTAACATCCTCTTCTCTCCATGTGGGTCTATCCCCGCGTGTGCGGGGGAAACTATATTACACCAACATCATGTCCACTCAACAACGGTCTATCCCCGCGTGTGCGGGGGAAACAAGGGGGTGATGATATGGAACGATATCTGCTGGGGTCTATCCCCGCGTGTGCGGGGGAAACAGAGATACAAACAAAAACAGAGGCGTGGCAAAAGGTCTATCCCCGCGTGTGCGGGGGAAACTAGAACGAAGAATGAAGCGTTTTACCGTGTTAAGGTCTATCCCCGCGTGTGCGAGGGAAACCTCTTTTTTTGGCAAAAAGGCCGAAAAGAGGACGGTCTATCCCCGCGTGTGCGGGGGAAACGTAATATTTCTATTAGATAGCGATTGTTTCTCGGGTCTATCCCCGCGTGTGCGGGGGAAACTGGTTTATGTTGATGGGGACGAATGGCGGTTTCGGTCTATCCCCGCGTGTGCGGGGGAAACTATCGACCGATAGACAGCCCGACAGAAGAGAACGGTCTATCCCCGCGTGTGCGGGGGAAACTGCCGACAGAAGCCTTGGGGCGTGAGTTAATGAGGTCTATCCCCGCGTGTGCGGGGGAAACTTTCGTATGGCGTTTCTTCGACACGCATTTGCAGGTCTATCCCCGCGTGTGCGGGGGAAACGTGTACTCTCCCCGTGAGCGGCATAGGCGGCTGGGTCTATCCCCGCGTGTGCGGGGGAAACGACAGCACGACGACTGTGTATTAGCAGATGCTAGGTCTATCCCCGCGTGTGCGGGGGAAACAAAAAGCACAATGGGCAAAGTCTCTACTAGAAAGGTCTATCCCCGCGTGTGCGGGGGAAACCAAGCCTGCTGAGACAGGAGAGAACAGTCTCTTGGTCTATCCCCGCGTGTGCGGGGGAAACTATAACAAAGAACACTAGAGCGTCCATGAAATAGGTCTATCCCCGCGTGTGCGGGGGAAACTTCTTCTGTCTTTTGGACTGTTCGCTCGAATACGGTCTATCCCCGCGTGTGCGGGGGAAACAACGCATTAAGGTATACGGAGAACCGCAGATAAGGTCTATCCCCGCGTGTGCGGGGGAAACCTCTGTAGCTCTGTGAGTAAGTGCCCCGCCGTGGGTCTATCCCCGCGTGTGCGGGGGAAACACGAAAGCACCTCTGGCTGTGCATCAAGTATATGGTCTATCCCCGCGTGTGCGGGGGAAACTATTTGTTTTTGGAGTGTCGTCCTCAAAAATGCGGTCTATCCCCGCGTGTGCGGGGGAAACCTCTGTAGCTCTGTGAGTAAGTGCCCCGCCGTGGGTCTATCCCCGCGTGTGCGGGGGAAACCCGTGCAAGGATTTATGGAGGGTTGTCTGTAGGGGTCTATCCCCGCGTGTGCGGGGGAAACCGATGAGCGGATTTTCTAGCGCCTGCTGATCACGGTCTATCCCCGCGTGTGCGGGGGAAACCCGAAAGGAGCAAGCAAGTGGACCAATTCGAGAGGTCTATCCCCGCGTGTGCGGGGGAAACAACATCGTATAAAATGCGGAAGTTTGTCCAAAAGGTCTATCCCCGCGTGTGCGGGGGAAACCGATATCTGCTAGTTTCAAGCGCTGGTGCTGAGGGTCTATCCCCGCGTGTGCGGGGGAAACACCTTCCGTACCGCCCTTGGTACACGGTCAGCAGGTCTATCCCCGCGTGTGCGGGGGAAACGGTTTCTTGTTCGACTACTAACCAACTGCGAACGGTCTATCCCCGCGTGTGCGGGGGAAACTTCTTCTGTCTTTTGGACTGTTCGCTCGAATACGGTCTATCCCCGCGTGTGCGGGGGAAACGTCTACAACTACTGCAACCGTGTAATCCTCCAGGGTCTATCCCCGCGTGTGCGGGGGAAACGTGTCAAAATATTTATTCAAGGAGACTGGTTTAGGTCTATCCCCGCGTGTGCGGGGGAAACGGCAAGCGTTTAGACGCGTATGTGTACGGTACAGGTCTATCCCCGCGTGTGCGGGGGAAACCCATAGCTTCCCTGGTAAAAAGCTTTTTCCTATGGTCTATCCCCGCGTGTGCGGGGGAAACTTCTGGGGTTGCCCCCCGGAAAGAATAAATACAGGTCTATCCCCGCGTGTGCGGGGGAAACTAATTGATATAGCAGACGATACGGGTGTACCGAGGTCTATCCCCGCGTGTGCGGGGGAAACTAATTGATATAGCAGACGATACGGGTGTACCGAGGTCTATCCCCGCGTGTGCGGGGGAAACTTAGTAGTCGGCAGCGTGAATCCCCCCCCCTTGGGTCTATCCCCGCGTGTGCGGGGGAAACCCATGATACCATGATACCGTGATATGCGATACCGGTCTATCCCCGCGTGTGCGGGGGAAACATAACCGCTTTATCTCGTAAGCTATTCGCCGATGGTCTATCCCCGCGTGTGCGGGGGAAACTGCGACCAAGGGTACTAGCGAGTTTTACATGGTGGTCTATCCCCGCGTGTGCGGGGGAAACACACTCAGCGCCTTTTAAGTAACCGCTCGATGCGGTCTATCCCCGCGTGTGCGGGGGAAACATTTAAAAGTTTTGCGGAAAAAACATACGTTGAGGTCTATCCCCGCGTGTGCGGGGGAAACTCACCCTCGTTGGGGCTTCGGCTGTAGTAATTGGGTCTATCCCCGCGTGTGCGGGGGAAACTTTCTGGATGTACCCTAAAGACAAAGAAGACGTGGTCTATCCCCGCGTGTGCGGGGGAAACTATTCATCGTATGAGTCAGAGGATGTGGACGAAGGTCTATCCCCGCGTGTGCGGGGGAAACAGGGATGTGGATATATCTATTCTATGGCATTGGGGTCTATCCCCGCGTGTGCGGGGGAAACAAGGGATGCGTGAAGGGCAGCTCTATATCGGCGGGTCTATCCCCGCGTGTGCGGGGGAAACTACTCCCTTGTTATAGGTTACCAATACTAAAAGGGTCTATCCCCGCGTGTGCGGGGGAAACCAGGGGGGCATCTTTCTACCGGTGCATCATCAGGGTCTATCCCCGCGTGTGCGGGGGAAACATCAACAGGACATTAAGCCGAGCAAGTCGGAGAGGTCTATCCCCGCGTGTGCGGGGGAAACACGATCTAGGGGAAGAGCTTCCTTTGTCTTCTAGGTCTATCCCCGCGTGTGCGGGGGAAACTAGCAAAGGCGCAGATCCTATAGGAGTTTCTACGGTCTATCCCCGCGTGTGCGGGGGAAACAACGTCCATCCCCGCGGATGATGATGACCCACAGGTCTATCCCCGCGTGTGCGGGGGAAACTTGTCCTTGACCAGAGATGGTCAAGTCATCGAAGGTCTATCCCCGCGTGTGCGGGGGAAACGGAGGGAAAACAATGGTCGTAATGAACAAATACGGTCTATCCCCGCGTGTGCGGGGGAAACGGAGACTGATCTCTCAGCCATCTTCCGGATCAAGGTCTATCCCCGCGTGTGCGGGGGAAACCCAAACACCCCAATCTTGTAATTAGCATCACTGGGTCTATCCCCGCGTGTGCGGGGGAAACATAAAAGAGATTGACATAAGTAAGGTTATATATGGTCTATCCCCGCGTGTGCGGGGGAAACCGTTTAAGCCGATAATCATCCTGCCCTGGCAGGGGTCTATCCCCGCGTGTGCGGGGGAAACCAGCGAAGTATTCTCCGCGGCTTCAGACAAGAGGGTCTATCCCCGCGTGTGCGGGGGAAACGGTACCATGATGATTGTGTTATTGCTGATGCGCGGTCTATCCCCGCGTGTGCGGGGGAAACAGCGCTGCTGATACTCGTCCTTTGATGGCTCGTAGGTCTATCCCCGCGTGTGCGGGGGAAACCCCCATGGCATGTATTCCTGCCTCTTTACACCCGGTCTATCCCCGCGTGTGCGGGGGAAACTAAACGCTTGCCGGTTAAACCCTTCTTTCGTCCGGTCTATCCCCGCGTGTGCGGGGGAAACAGCATCGTACCGATCCTCAAGTAATGGAGAAGGGGTCTATCCCCGCGTGTGCGGGGGAAACTTTTAGTAGTCTGCAGCGTGATTTTCCCTTATGGGTCTATCCCCGCGTGTGCGGGGGAAACAAGCGAAAAGGGAAGCAACCAAGAAGCGCGTCGGGTCTATCCCCGCGTGTGCGGGGGAAACTGTATATAGTAATGTAGTTGCGGAAATTTTTTAGGTCTATCCCCGCGTGTGCGGGGGAAACAGTTCATTCCCCTATGGAAGAAGCAAAGACGGAGGTCTATCCCCGCGTGTGCGGGGGAAACCCCCAACAAGTAATAGCATCTGCTAATACACAGGGTCTATCCCCGCGTGTGCGGGGGAAACGTAGCAGGTGAATCCCCTGTGCTCACATTGCGAGGTCTATCCCCGCGTGTGCGGGGGAAACGCAAAGGCAAAGAAGAACTTTCTTTTCTCGAAAGGTCTATCCCCGCGTGTGCGGGGGAAACTTCACGCTAAACAATCAGCGTGAGAAGTGCCGAGGTCTATCCCCGCGTGTGCGGGGGAAACCTGGACGATCCTAGTGCCTCCCCCTCTTATTATGGTCTATCCCCGCGTGTGCGGGGGAAACAGGTCCAGCCATACCGGTTAGGGCTGGAAGTTCGGTCTATCCCCGCGTGTGCGGGGGAAACCTAATCAAAAAGTCGCAAGGGCCATACGCCCTGGGTCTATCCCCGCGTGTGCGGGGGAAACTCTTTTTCACTGTAATCCTTCAATCAGATTAAAATATTCTGTGTTGTGATCAGGCAATATTTCATCTTTATTTTCAATATGTTAACCACTGTCTTAATGTGTAGGATATCCACTATTCGAGAGTATTCATACAACATTTTTTATGGAATTGCAAATGCTTTAGCGAAATAGTTATGCACCTGTCAGCTTGGCTCTGCAGGCAGCCACCCCTCTAGTAGAGTGTATTTGCCCTCTTCATAATGACTTTGTCTCAAAATCCTCACCTGTCATCCCGAGCTAATTCCCGATTTTTGAAAAAATAGGGACCAAGTCGAGGGATCTCTCTCCCATCTTTCCCCACAAACTGTGAGGAATATATGGGGGAGATTCCTCGACTCGCTCACTTATGCTCACTCGCGCGTAATGACAGGGTATTGGACTTCTTGGATATTTTGAGACAGACTCCTAACCCTCTAAGTAAGAGGGGTCTCAAGAGAGGATCGGTTGCGCCCAGAAGGACACTCCCACATGGACTAGGTAAGTAGATCAATTACTATTTATCAGTCGTTGACCCCTTAGATTCATCTTCAGGAATTTTTGATCCTTTAGTTTTATCTTCAACTGTCAAAGATCCTAATTTCTTTTTGAGATTCTCCATCTGAGCCTTAGTCGGCTCTCTTCTAACGACAAACATGCCGTCGATGTCCACGATATCAGTTTTTGGTGCACCTATAACCTGGATCCCAAGCCCTCCAGGTTGACTTGAATCGTTGAACACCATTACAACCCCCTCATCAGGGTCATCAGATGCCCACTTGTTCAAGACCACCCATATTCTTTCTCGTACAGCGACATTCATTCGAGGAGATATATACACTCCAGGGGCGATTTCAAGCATGACGGAAGCGAGGAATCCTCTTGTGCGATCGGGAACATTACGTGTTACCACTATTGTCATCTTCTTTTAGTACTTCCTTTATGGAATCGATCATTGATGGAATCAGTTTCTCCCTTCTAAATTTCATTCCGGCAATTCTTCTTGTAATCTGCTCGATTGAGAATCGCTTTTTCTTTTGTTTCAGAAATTTCTGTGTAGCAGTGAATGCGATGTCAATGATAAACTTAGTCCTGAATAGGTCTGATATATCGAGTACGAAAGAGATACTAGGGTCTTGGTGTATGAAGCCAAGGGAAGGTATTGTTCCGGTAGCAGTAACAGCTATCATTGCTGCAGCCTCGCAGAATGTTGAAGCATGATTTATAGCCTGGTTTGGTAAATCAGCATCTTCTGGATTAGCTCGGTCGTATCTTCTCCCTTTCCATGGGATACCGAACTGTCGAGCTGTTATCTCGTACATTGTTCTTGCTCTATGTCCCTCGATACCTCTGAGTTGTTCGATACTCTGGCTAGAGACATCTTCCCCAAATCTCATGGAGAACATTTTCTTAGCGATGACTAGTCTCATGCCTTTCTTATCTGCCCAGAATCTCGCCTGCCTTCTTGCTAGGGTAGAGTCGTTTGGACCGAATGGCATAGAAGCGTAGTATTTAACTCCGTCCTTTCCGATGCATATGAGCCCGGTACCGTGCCTGGCTAGGAGCCTCATTGCATCATGGCTTACTGTACATCCTGGTCCTAATAATATGATCGAGAGTCCCTGGAATGGTATTGCGTAGTCTCCGGCTTCTAGTGTATCTGAAGTAGCTGCCGTGAATCTTAGTGTTCCTGCATCCACATAAAGATTCCCCCATTCCAGGGACATAAGCCCGTGCCGATCGATATGAGGTACACGAGCGGTTTCGAGTCCTAGCCTACCTTCTAACATAGAGTTTCATCCCACGGTTTTAGTAATAGCATACCATATCCGAAGGCTCTATGTCTTCCGATCCCTCTTTTTATCATTTTGTTGAATTGATTCGGTTCTTGGATCTTAAGTTGTCCGACCATCAGTGCGCAGGGGCGCTCTATAGTTTTTGCTTTCCTGTTTTTCTCCTTTGTAAGCCTGATATGTCGCATGCGCCTGAAGCCATAGAGCCTCGATTTTATGAGTGTTGCTCCGCGGATGGTCTGGAACTGCTCCTTGAGCCACTGGTTGTAAACCTTCTGTCGGTCAACATACTTCTTCCCGAAGCCTCCTTGATTTATGCACTCGGCGAGGAAGGCATCGATTTCGACACTTATCTTGTGGTCAGGATTATCTGGATCTTGCTTCTTTATTCTTCTTATGGGGCAGACAAGCACCTCGAATGAGAATAACTGTCCTGGCTTCCAGGTTTCTGGCATCGGTTTGTGCATTGTTGTATCAGGATCAAAGCCCTGGAATGCCTCGGGCAGAGCGAATTGGTTGGCATGTTCAATAAGCTGCTCCACGGTAGCCATCGAATATCCTAGTATTCTTAGTTTCGCGTGGTCGTGTCTATCTTCCATGAGCCGAAATGGTGCGGGAGCGAGGTCGCCGAATAGCTTTCTGAGCTTGCAGTGTACGATGTATCCGAGGTCGAGAAAGTGTATGGGTAGCTTATTGAGTCGAGCTAGTTGCATGAGTGATCTGATAGAGAAGTATGTCTGCACCATGTTGAGTTTTCCGTTTTGATTGCTCATTTGCCATTTCCTTCCAGCTTGATTCTTCCGTGATAGATAAATCGCCTTCCACAGTGGATCTGGTTCAACCAGTCCCTCATGTCGGTAACCGGGATCATCCTTGATCCCGACTGCTGGGACTGGTCTGGACAGGTATCCTCTGTGTCCCACCACGCCTGCAAGTAGATCGACTCTTGGGATAGCTCCTTTGTTGCTCTTTGGTGTAAATTCGCCTTTTTAAGAGCGTCTATAAGTGATCGATCTTTAACCCTTTCCAAGAATATGGGTGCTGCGGGTAGGCATGTTTTTCTTCCGATGAAAAGGGGTCGTGCTGGAAATCTAAGCGCTTCCTGTAGCCTGTCCATAGTTGGCTGTTGGCTCGGTTCCTTGAGTGTCAATGCCAGCGTGTAGATGCTGTCAGCGTAGTAGTGTCGATATCTGATGTGGGTCGCTTCACCTGATGCTCCGCCTCTGCCGATGGGTCTTGTTCTGGTAGTCCAGCCGGTATTGACCAGGTGTTTCTGTCCCAGGTCAACGGTGTGGAAATCGGTGAATTCCCTGCCAGGCTTATCGCATCTTAAGGCATAAATTAGCCTTTGCTGGAGTTGATTGAGCTTTTCAGCCTCGCTATGGTCATAACCCAGCGCATTGGCGAGCAGCCCGGTCATTAAAGACCGGGCTGGCCAAGGCTGAATGTATCCATAGTTATCGACCAGTTCTCTGCCGAAGCTGATCATTGGCGCATCGAATCTAAGCAGGATGATATCGATCTCAAGCATATTTCTACACCCCCTTGATCGATGCTGCTGCCCAGTCTGCCAGTTCGTTGAGGGATAAAGATTTCTGCTGTCCGTTGTCTAGTGCCCTTAGAAGCTCGTCGAGTTGTCCGATACCAGCCAGTTTAGCATTGGTCGCAAGGTCAGGATACATTCCCTTGAGTGCTTTCCAATGTTTGGCAAGCATATCATAAGCGTTGGTCAATAGATCTCCTCGCATCGAAACTGGCTTTAAGAAGGCATTAGCCATAGTTCTGGGTTGAGCGTTGCCGGTCTCGATCATTACCAGGTTTGCGTAGCTGTGTGGTGCTGTTGAGCCGAGTTTAGCACCTGGTGAGACTGTGGCTACCGTGTAGATAAGGCTTCTTACCACCTTGGCTGCAAGCTCCTTGTCCGCCTGCCAGATATCGTTCGGCTTACACCCTTCCAGGTTAGATATCAGCAGTGGGACATCGATAGCGATGTATCCATAGTAGAGTCCGCTGCTCAGCTCGGTTGTGTTGATGTGCGCGGCGCCGAGTTCGGTCTCCCCCATCAGGTCATCGACTACGGTGAAGTAATCCGGCTCGGTGCTCTCTGCGTGCACGGTGAAGGCGTGGGCGACATGCACAGGTGCATCGATCCTGGCAAGAATATCTCCGGTAACCATTCTGCCGAATAGTGCTGCATCAAGCCCGGCTCCATTGCGCAGCGCTTCGAGGTTCTTCTTGCCTTCGCCCTTTTTGAAGCGGTCTTTGAGGATCTCTCTTAGATGCTTGGCTTCGTTGTTCGACTCCAAGATAGCTTTCTTGATCTCGGATCGGATGTAGTCAAGCTCCTTGTGTCCCAGGACTGTGACCTGTCCGGTTTCGAAGGAGATTCCCTTGCTGTGGTCTTCGCTTTGCTTCGCTGCGCCTTGTTCTTCCTCCCCTTTTTTCTTCTCCTTCCGTTTGGGGCTTTCACCGAGCACCTGCTTCATAACCTCTTCGGTCGCTATCTTAACCAGCTCTTCGGGCAACTGATCATCCAAAAGCGCCCTGTAGATGTAGCGATCAAAGGTTCTCCTGGAGCGCACCGACATGCCGATCTCCAAAGATCGTAGCGAGTGCTCTCCATCGAACTTCCTCCAGTGTCTCTTTAAGCACTGTGAGGAAATGCGGGTTCTTGTAGCCCCTCCAAAGGGGATTCTCTTTGCGAAGCCTGCGTCATCCCTGTTGAGCAGCGCTGATGGATACGATGTCAGATAGTGAATCTGAACGAATCTAGGTGAGAAGTCTAGCATATCACTCTTCTCCTTTCTTCTGTGCAAAGCGGTTAAAGTAGTATCCACGGGCGATACTGTGTCTTAATTTGTCTGATAGTTCTTTGTTAGGCTCATAAAATATAAGCCCAGCCATCTCGATGCAGTTGAAATGCTGCGCCTTTGCGTTTAAGAAGCGTGCGGTGAGCAGGATATGTTTTTGCAGATCCTCTCCCTGCGCTCTGAGAAGGCGCTCCAGTCGCATCTCCGAATACTCTGCCTTTGCCAGGCTCTCTCCAAGCCGCGACTTTACATCGTGCAATCCTGCGCTCAAAGCCATTGAAGCCATTACAACCGCCCATTGCTTCTCCTGCTCCAGTAGTGCCGGTTCGTACTCGGTAAGTACCAAAGAGAAGACTGGCGAGGTGATCAGCTTCCAGAATGCGGGGCATGAAGGAAGCTCACCGACCTGGATTCTCCTCAATTCAGCCACATCACCCTTATCAAGTTTATGGATGAGACTTACATCTAAAAAGTTAATGATCTTAGATAGTGAATCCGAAAAGGTTGTCTTAAAGGATTCATCGCTCTGTTCTTTGGTCTCCAAAACCTCATTCTCAAGCATTTTTTACTCCTTCCTTCTTATTGAATATCTCTGGGCAGTTTTTTCTTGCACTAGCCCAGAATATACGCTCAGCGGCGACTATCTTCTCGAATCGGCGTGCATCCGGTATGGCGCTGAATCGTATCGCCTCCTGCAGTTGTCTATAAGCAAGCTCCATGACCATCTTTTCTTTCCATTCGGTAAGGATATCGCCGGTTTTCTTATCCCTTTCCAGCGATTCCCAGAGGAACTCGAAGAAGATATCATCCACGATGTGATCCATTTCTTTGATCCATCTTGCTGCGCTATCCATTTCTTTGATCCATCTTGCTGCGCTGTTCTCCGGATCAGATAGTTTTCTGATGGCGGGAGCTAGCACCCTGTATTCAACATTTGCGGCGATGTTGACCAGCTCTTGAGACAGGTTTGCAACCTGCTCCAGTCTGGTATCCTCTTCCAGGGATAGGAAGTCACGCACCTTGTGAGGCAGTGGTATCCTGCGCTCGAAGTAACCCTCGGTCTTGCGTTGCCAGCGGATCAATACCTGGGTAAAGAAGTACATCTCCTCGATGTCGTTGTCCAAGGGGTTGATTTGCTGTGTTATAGGTTCTTGATAATTGCCACTTAGAAGTAATTCTTGTACCAATCGATAATGGAATCCAGCGCTGCTGACGGTGAGAGCTTTTCCATCTTTGTTTACCGGAGTCCACGGATCCCCAGTGTTCCCCTGAAGCTCTATGGCATTTATCCTTGCTGCCTGGGTTGGCTTCTTGTAGATAGCCAGGTCACCCTGCTCATCGTAGGTTAAACGCAAGCGGCGGCAGATCTCCAAGAAATATGGATGGCAGCTCGTTATATCCAACTGCTCCTTTCCATCCCAGGGGATCGTCCAAAGGATGGTGTGCCCCTTTTCTCTGCGCTCAATGCTTTCGTTCCTTGTATCTTTGTCCAACGCTGCTATCATTATGTACAGGTCCCTCTGAAAGCGTAGCGACAAGTCCCTCGGCACTACAGTAACGCAAGGTCGGCTGCCGAGTCCGCTGTTCATGCGGGCGATGCCGTAGTTCCCGTATCCAGAATAGCCACTTAGCGTCTGTATGGTGATCAGACCGTAGATAACCTGCTCCACATCCCTTCTGGCCATGCGATTGATCTTGATATCATGGTTCTTGGTGAGCACCAGAATATCGAGGTCTGCTTCATCATCGTCCAACTTTTTGAATGTCTTGAGCGATCCTTCAGGAGCCGGAGCCTGCATGAATGCGGGCTTGAGCGGATCTTGAACCACGAGACACCACGGTTCAATCGCACCATCGGTCAGCGCCAACAGGCATTTCTTCCATGTTCCCTGATCAAGTTGCTGCCATGGGGTTCCATAGCGAAGATTAAGGCGCTTCCATTCCTCGAGCATCCCTTTGTCTATTGCCATTGCTGCCAGTTGGACTAAAAAGGCATACCAGGCGTGTGATTGATGCACTTGCAGGGCTGGGAAAGCCTGGATGCGCTGTGTGCAGAGATTCTCCAGGATACCGGGAAGGGGCAAGGAAGATGTAACACCACCCTCGGATAGAATCGCCTCGAACAATGGCTCTTCGAGAAGGTTCAATGGCTTTTCAATAGATTTCATTGATATTCTCCTTATCTATTGATTTCGCAGTTGTAATCCGTGCCTTGTATAGATAAAATCAGTTGAATTGTAGATAAAAGAAAATCCCTTTTCAATGATATTTATATCTTCAACTTCATTTCTGATATCTATATTGTTAACAATATGTCCCGGAATGATTATCTTGGTAATCAGATTACCAAAGGGGCTGGTAAGCTCTATTTCATCAGGGAATTTAGCAATACGATCATCCGCGTCAAGCCTGGTTTTTATATCCTCATAATTAGAAGGAAAAGATATTTCAGCATAAGAGATACCCCAATCGATTATATTCAGCCCAGCTCTCTCTGTTTGTGCGAAGATCAACCCATTAATATATCTGAGATGCGTTATCCATTTTCCCCCTAACTCATTTGCCAGCAATTTCATTTTCAGCGGGTTGGTTGCGCCCTCGACCAGAGATCGGCACATGTCGGGGATGATGATACATTCATTCTTTTCAATCAGCCTCCATGTCGCCTCGATGCTCAGCAGGTTGTAATATACGCTCCCCAAACCATGCTTACCCCTGGATCTGCCTATATGGCGCCCTTTTTTACTTATGTAGCTTGAGATGTCCCTGTTTTGTGGGGTTAGAACGATTAATCTCGCCTTCTCGAATCCTTGAGGACGATCCTTTTCATGGCGATGCAACCTGCCAATGCGCTGGAGTAATACATCCATGGGACAAAGATCGGTAATCATCATATCCGAGTCGAGGTCTAAGCTCTGCTGAACGGTCTGGGTTGCCACTACAACGCATCCCTTATTTGGTGCATCTTTTCCAACTGCTTTCTCTATCGCCTTATCAAGATCCTGGCGGTCAGGCTCAGCAAAACGGGAATGATGGCAGGTAATGACCCCCTTGCACTTGTATAGCAGGTCAGCTTTATTATGGATATAGGCAGCTTGTTCCAGTGCCTGTTGGGTTTTTATACAATCATCTACTGTATTGCGCAGCACAAGCACCTTTGCTCCCTTTGTGGCAGCATCAAGCGCCATGAGTGCAACCTGGTCATGCTGATCGATAATAGACTTTATCTTACAATCAACTATTTTAGTTTTCAAAGTATGCTTAATAGGAATAAAGCGAGTATCTTTCCCAGTCATAAGAGTTATCAAGGGATACTTATCGTCCTTGTGTTTTGCATAATCAGGCTTCTGATGAGGCGGGTATAAAAACCTGGCCCGCATGGCAGATCCTAGTGTTGCGGACATCAGCAGCACATATCCACCGCATTCGAGTTGCCGTCTAACCAACTCTAATAGCATCTCGGTCATATACACATCGGATGCGTGAACCTCATCGACAACTAAAAGATGCCGTAAAAGAGCAGTCGCCCTTAAGTGTGAATGTTTCACCATCAGGGTTGAAAACAATGCCTGGTCGATGGTGCCTATGATCACTGATCCGGTGAAGTATCGCTTTGGTTGCTCTGCAGCCCATCCCCGGGCCTGGACAAGGTAGTTCTCATCATCATCCCATAGATGCTCAAAACCAGCCGGACGAGTACGCTCCTGACCATCGACTCCAAGATATCCAGGCACAGCGAGTATCACCGGCGGTCGCCGACTATAATCCGGGAAGCATCTGTTTATTGCTGCGCATACCCGTTTGTAGATTTGCATTGCTGAGGTGCGGGTCGGCAGGGCAAAGTATATGCCATCGACCTTGCCGGCGTGAAATAGCTGAATGAACCGGATTAGCGCTGCCTCGGTCTTGCCGCTCCCGGTCTCCGATTCCAGGAGCACAAGATCACCAGATTCATCGTATGGTAGCCCTTGGATAAGAACCTGCAGCGGTCGTGGAGCCTTGTACGAGCTAATATCAGAGAAGCCAGGTTTCTTGTTACCCATACCAGCTCTGATTCTATCGGTTGTCAGCCCCATTGCATCCAGAGCATTCTTCGCAGATTGCCTTGCTAAATCGATTCGATCACCATCTTTTTCATTGCTATAAGGGAAGAATGTTTCAGTAGAGGCGATCCAATCAGCCAATGTAACTAAGCCATTAAAGGCATGATAGAACTGGTGATTGGCGGGCAGGGATGGTTGGCTTGCATCGAATATACCCGGAAACCACTCCAGTGCCTTGGTGATCGCTTGCTCAAGACCACGAATTGGTTCTAGATTGAATTTTGCTTCCCATAAGTCTTTACTTGGTGGAGGTTCAGTATGTCTATTGAGAGGAATAGGTTTTCCATGATGGCAGATTATCGATGCGATCATCTCCATGAGCAACTGATCCGGCTTGACTACAGGTGATTTTTTAAGCCAGGATAGCATCTCCCTTAGCTTGATCAGCTCGATAAGTGTTTTTTTCAGGGATTTATCTCCCAATGGAGAGAATATCCCCCAAAACTCCCAGACATGCCCGATGCGTGGTGCTTTTTTGCTGAGTGCGCCATCCTGGAAACCAGTGTTGAATTTACCTATATCGTGAAGGGATGCCAGGAATGATAGCCTTGCAATGGTGATCTCATCGAGTGCATCAATTCCCCCCAACCTTGCAAGTCGGCGATTGAGCAAGGGCAACTGTAATAGCGCCTCACAGCAGGCGCCTACATCAGCCAGGTGATCCACCAAAGGATGCCATCCCAATATCTCGCCTGATTCATCCTTTTTTAACTTTGACCAGAAACTAGTCGGTTTTCCTTGCATTTTAATCCTCCTTGTCTTCTGCTAATAGCATAATATTAAGTGATATTCCAGTGATATATTGCATCTAAATCAATTTATATTTATAGGGTGGGTTATTTTTATGATCCAAAAGGTTGATAGGGATATTGAGAAAAATGCTCTTTAAGAGAAGAAGTCTATTATTATCTCGCTAATATGGTCAATGTGTTCCAGCTCGTAGCGGGTGTCCACCGGAAGGATCGGATTATTATTACAGAATTCCCAGGCATTGGGGAAATCAATTTCAGTATCCATGCCATATCCGACCAGTGGGAATGCGGGTAAAGGTTTCTTTGTGTAGGTTATCGCTGGTACTCCATTTTTCCAAAGATGATCTAACAATCCATCCCTTGTATGCGAAGCTACGGATTTCATCTAGTAGTCTGTCTTTGCTCTTGCTCATGTATCGAGCATTACGAATATATCATTCTCAGTTCCCAGCTCGCGAGCCAGGGCGGTTATTATTGTAGTCTTATCTATATATAGTTTTGCCTTATCCTTGATAGCTTTCCTCACATCAGCCTCGGAGATGAAACCCATTGCCCGCATCCCATCATCAGTAGAGGCTTTGATCCTATCAGTTGGCTTAGGTTTTTCCGCTTTCTTCTTAGCGGGCTGTTCATCCCTGTCGCACACGACTTTACGCTCGACGATATATACCTGGTCGTGGTTATTTAGATGGGCAGCGTTTGCCTCGTCCTGGTCGATATGGAACTCTAGTGCGAACGATTCATTAACTCGCACGATCACATCATCGAAGATCAAGGGTCTATCACCAGGCACGAGCACTGAAACTAGTTCTTTATCCTTGACCTGGAATTGTTTTGCATCGTAAGGTGTCAGATGGATATGACGGGCAGCAACAATGGCACCCTCTTTCAGGTAGATAGAGCCTTTTGGACCAATTAGGGTTATGCTCTCACTTCCCTTGATATTTCCACTGAGACGAACAGGCGGACTGATTCCCAGGCGATACCCATCGGTGCGCGATAACTCAACCTGGTCGAAGCTGCGGGGCGGACCGAGCACACGCACACTTGGTATGGCATCTCGCATGGTTGCGATGGTTACCTCAGCTTGCGATACGAATTCCCCCGGCTGTCCTAGGGATCTTATTCGCTCTAGCCTGTATCCCTTGCCGAAGAGAAGCTCTATAGTTTCCTGCTTGAGGTGTATGTGCCGATTGGAGACCATCGCCGGTATTGGCTGCGAACTTTTAAGATCATATCGAGCCTCGCATCCAATTTCCAGGGTAGGGGAGTGTCTCTCCTCCTCGTGCAGGATGTCATTGACCAGCTTGTTCAGGTCATCTTTATTCATCGATCAATCGTCTTGATTATGTTTTGATTGTTCTATCTCTTTTTTCAAGTCCAGTATCCATTCCTTTGCCTGTTCCCTTTTTTGATCATAAGCTGGATCATTCTCGGTGCTTTCTATGAAGTTGCGCAAAGCCCTCAAAGCCCCATTTTTATTTCCAGCAAGATCAAGCAATAACGCGAAATCAAAGAAAATAATATATGCTTTTGGGTCTAGAGATAATGCTAGTAGGAGATCTAACAACGCATCTTCCAGTTTCCCCAAACCTATATAGCTGGTTGCCCTGGTGCGATAGATATCTATCTCATCAGGAAATTTCTCTAAAGCATCCGTACATACTCGTATTGATTGCTCATAGTTTTTACTTCTTCCGTAGATATTGGCTAGTAATATTAGAATATTTTTTGAGTCGGGATGAGCTTCGAGTGCTTTTTTACAGGCAGCTATAGCCTGCTCGTATTGCCTGAGTTTTACCAGGCTATCAGCCTTGAGTCCCCATATACTCAAATCGTTTTCATCAAGCTCTAATGCGTAATCGAAGTCCTCTATCGCCTGTTCATGCTTGTTTAAGAGCTGTCTTAATTCACCGCGAGTTTTATAAAGGCTGACCGCATCAGGATTATCCTGGATAGCCTTGGTTGCCAATGCCTCGGCATTCTTGGCATTATCGTACCTTTGAGTCAGATGTATAAGCAAAATATAAGCATCTATATTGCTTGGATTGCCTTTTATCGCGCTGGCAATGTCCTCAGTGCTTTGTTTCAGGTTCCCCTTTTGTGCATAGGTTAGCCCTCGAAGGTACATGAAATTATCATTGCCAGGCATCATAGATAACAATGTGTCGTAATCGGTGATACAATTATCCCAATCCTCCTTCATTTGATAGCAGGCTGCACGAACCAGCAGCGAGTTTATGTTATTGGGATTTTGTCTAATAAAGCTGTTTAATTTATCGATAGCCAGGTCAAATTCTTCGTTTAGGAAGAGTCGGGTACCTTCACTCATGCAGGAATCAGCATATTCGGGATCGAGTTTTCGAGCGAGTTGCAGATGTTTGATACAATCTTGATTGTTACCTCTATGTAGCTCAGTGAAGCCCAACTTTAAGGCAGCCTCAGCATTTTGTGGATCAGCCTGCGATGCTTTGAGAAAGGCAAGATATGCATTATGATAATGCCTTGCCTGGAAAAACATATCCCCTCGCGCAATCAGCTCCTCAATATCATTCATCTGGTTTCGTGAATCTTCATGACTCAAGATAATACTCCTTGTTTAAAACTAAGCTTAATATTGTTACTTTCTTATATTTTTTATCCCGCGTGCAACGATCTGATTTATTTGCTCGTCGCTGATCATGTTTTCATCATCATCTTTGTATGATCGTCTAGTAGCGGGTTTATGGCTATTATTTCTGCTCAATCCAATAATATCCCAGTCTGGGATCGGATTGCCATCAGTATCCTTAATGCCGACCGCGACTCTTTTAATGTTCAGCAAGTGCAACGGATTGATGTTATCTGCAGTGCTGGAGCCTCCCCAGGTGCCACAGCCAAGGGTCAATGCAGGATCCAAGCCGGTTGTATAGCCAATGGCTCCATGCGTGGAGGGTGTGTTGACCAGTATCCTGAACGCAGGCTTCTTCAAGCCATACTCCAGGATAACTTCGGGATCCCGGCAGTGGATAACCATAGTATGCCCCATGCCACCGAATTCCAGGAGCCTGATGCAGATCTGGCAAGCCTTCACCCAACCATCAGCGACATAAAAAGCGAGCACCGGGCTTAGTTTCTCCCTGGAAAGCGGAACCGATGCACCTACATCATCGAGCTGCGCTACCAGCACCGATGTATCACCAGGGACTACGAACCCGGCGCGTTGCGCAATGAGCCTGGCTGGTTGTCCAACCATATCGCCAGCTATTCTACCATCCGCGGTTACCAGGCGAGCTCCGAGCAGGTCGATCTCCTTTTCGTTTAAAAAATACGCACCCTGAGCCTTAAGCTCAGCGATCACCTGGTCCTTGATGGGGAGGTCGGCGACTATCGCCTGTTCGGCAGCACAAACGGTTCCATTGTCAAAGGTCTTGCCGGCGATGATATCCTTGACCGCCTTGGCAATATCAGCGCTGCGGTCAATATAAGCGGGGACATTTCCGGGACCGACCCCATAGGCAGGCTTGCCGGAGCTATATGCTGCCTTTACCAAAGCCGAGCCGCCGGTGGCAAGGATAAGCGAGGTGAGTTTATGTCGCATAAGCTCGTTTGTCCCTGCCATAGTTGGGATGTTAAGACAACCGATGCAACCCCTCGGCGCTCCGGCAGCCACCGCAGCCTCATGCATCAACTTACAGGAAACATTTATACAGTTCACCGTGGCTGGATGTGGAGACATTACAATACTATTTCGGGATTTTAAGGCTATTATAGCCTTATACATTGCAGTAGAGGTCGGATTTGTGCTGGGGATTATCCCAACAATCACCCCCATTGGCTCTGCGATCTCGATGATCCCCTTCCCAGGATAGTTATTCAATATACCGACCGTTTTGTAATCTTTTATATGATCATAAAGCATCCTTGTTGCAACGATGTTCTTTATCTCCTTGTCCTCTGGGATGCCGAATCCGCTCTCTGCGCAAGCCATCTGGGCAAGCTTGCGAGCTGCCAGGTAGCCAGCTTCTGCCATGGCTTCTGCTATGCGGTCTATCTCACCTTGGGTGAATTCGCGCAGCTTAACCTGAGCCTGATCAGCCTGTCTTAGCAGATCGCGGGCTTGTTGAACAGACCTAAGATCTTCGTCTTCTAACATTCCTTTGCTTCCACTCCTTTTCCTCCTCGCGTAGCTTTTTCATAGTACCTAGCTTCTCGAGGTACATTAGGCAAGCCTCGCAGTACCTGAATCCCTTTTTTGCCGGGGCACCGCAGCGCTTACATGTCCTGGAACTGAGTTTCCACCAGGTATCCTGGAGCGTAAAAATTATGTTAAGCACAATCGCAACCCCGATTACCATAGTGCCGTACTTCAACAAAGGCAGGTGATACCTGTCCAACCGAGGATACTTGTCGATGTCAGCCAGAAACCAACATGCAAATCCAAGACCTACCATGATAAAACCGACAGCGTAGATTATCTTATGCATTGAAATTTACCTGTCCTGTATTGAAAATGTAGCACTAAACAAAGTAATTATGCAACCATGTCTCAAAGGTCAAGGCACAGTAACAACCCTATAATTTTTACCATGCTCGGTGAATAGATGTATTTCCCTGGCTTTAGTGTCGATAAGAGCGATCTCGCCTGGGCGGCTATCGAGAATATATCGTATAGCGTATCGTTTCTTCAAGTACTCGATTTTAGTTGAATCTCTATCTCTGGACATCATTACCGTGGGGCGATCGAGGATGTAGTGTACCTCCCATGGATTGACCGACATTATCGGCTCCCCCTCGGCGACCAATTCCCTGATCCTTATCCCCGCATTATCAAGAGCTTGAAGCCACGAATTAAACCACGGAAATTGGAGGTTATTATATATGGGCTTGTATGGAAGGCTAAAGAAACTCGATCTATACTCACTCTCGAAGTATCCGCCGGTTATACAAAACACATGGTATTCAAAAAGCACCAGTAAAAGGAGCGTCGCTCCGAGAATGCGTCTATAATCGATGAGCGAGATAATCAGCCCGGCAACCAGCGGCAAGACCAGCGTGTAAGGAACCATGTAATCCCTGAAATAAAGGTTTCTGGCAACTAAATGAAAATAAAAATAAGGGAGGAGAATCAATAGCAGCCAACCGGTGTAAGTAAGTCTCCTATATTTAATAATAGCTATTATCGCAAGCGTACTACCGACTAAAAACAAGCCCTTGATGGTGCTTATCAAGCCATAATCTATAGGCAATAGGATCAATCGTCCAATAACCGCAGATAAAGAAAAATTCTTGCCGACCTCCGGCAAATACAGAATAAAGGACTCATGACCGAAGAAATATAGATACTTATAACCAAGTAAAGTTCCAGAATGTGTTAAATTAAAAGCAATAACAGCTATTAAAGGGAGTATCCATCCTATGGTTAGGATTAGTCGTTTTGCACCTTTGGATCTAAAAAATATGACCAACAGTGGCACAATCATAACCGGTATCGATTCGTACTGGTAAGCTGAGATAATCCCAGCAATAGATCCCAGTGCGAATAACAATTTGGATGAACTTTTATGAACCGCTTCGGTAAGTATAATCATGAAGACAAGATACAAACCTACCAGCAGGGATTCCTTCATCACCAGTCCGCTATGGTATATAGCCACCGGATGCAAAACGAGCAAAAAAGTAGCTATCAAGCCGGCACCATCATCAAACAGCTTTCTTGTGAGTAGAAATACCAATGCAAGATTGCAGATACCGGCGATCAGCGATACAATTTTAGCTGATATAACCGAACATCCGATGACAAAAAATGTCGCCGCTAGTGTAAGCGGGAAGACAGGCTCGTAGTAATCCATAGAATGGCTTATCGATGCGGGGAGATGAAGCAGATGGTATATATAATCGAGGGTGAAGCCCTTACCTTTGTATATATTTTGAGCCACCTCGAAATAGCAAAATGGGTCTCCGGGCCCGTATAAATAAGAAATACTATATATAACTAAAGCTCTTAAAATGGCACCAAGAAGAATGGCAAAAGCAAGCGCAAAATAGAGAGATAATGAAGTTGATTTAACAGCGCTGCTTTTATCCATGCACAAGATACTAGTGCATTATCTTATGCTGCTCAATAGTAAGATAATCTCGGCTATCAGGTACTGTTCTTATGCCAGTCTCTTTTTCCTGTAAAGGATGACCCCGCTAAGCAGAATGATGCAAAGAATTATTGCCCAGAAGCCCATGCTGGGGATCTCTGGATTCAGGAACCCCTCCTGGGTTATGCGCTGACAATATATGTCATTCTGAGTCCCCTTGCCGGTTCTGCCATCACTCCAGAAGATAACGCATCCGTTGGTGCCATCAGGTATGATGAATTGGTCTTCTTGATCGCCGGCGGCTAGACAAACAGCGCTTCCACCATTGTAGTTCCAGGCGCCAGGTCCTACTAAGCCATTGCTTAGTATCCTTTGGGCATACAGGTCACTATCAACCGTGGTGCGATCATCCTGCCAAACACTTATTGCACCACCTGTATTATCGGAGATCAATCGAGGATTAGTCTGATACTCCGGGTGGGAACACAAAATATTTCCACCAGAGATCCAGTTTTCGCTGTTGTCCGCATTACCATCGTTCTTTACATGCATTACATAGATACGATCATCGTTTGTTGCAAGATATAATTCGCGGTAGTTGATCAACGCTCCTCCCAGTCCGTCAGGGACTGCCTGAACATCATCAACCTGCTTGCCAGTGCCGTAAACAAAAGCAACGCCGTTACCAGACCAGCCACCTGAGGTATCTTTTGCCCCGGTGCTTAATATATGATGACCGTAAATATCTCCATATATGGTATCGCGATAATCTATCCAGAAGAACAAGGCACCACCATTGCCATCAGAGACCATCGCTTTCAGGTGTTGCGCACCGCTAATATTATCAGCAAAATCAGTGCTCCCACCGTTCCAATTATCCGATGTATCGATGGTTCCATTATAGAAAATATGACAGCCGCGAATATCAGGCTCAACCAGAGCGCTAGCCTGGTAATAGTCGGTCCAGGCAACAATGGCGCTGTTTACAGTACCTAATACTAAGATAGGATCAAGCTGGTCATCAACATCATTATTCAGTGCCAGTCCGTCAGCTACCCAACTGCCACTTGTATCCAGATCTCCAGTGCTTAATAGATGATGACCGTAAATATCCGCATCTGTTCCGGAACGGTTATCTTCCCAAACAATGCCTGCTCCTCCGCTTAAATCCTCAATAGCATCTACATCAGCCTGTACTCCAGCTGCGCTGCAAATCACTACGCCATTTGCCAGCCAGCTATCACTGGTATCCATAGTGCCGTTAGCCAGGATATGAGCTGCATAAACATCGCTACCAGGGCCACCTATCCAGACAACAATAGCTCCATTGCCACCATCGCTGATCAGATCATAATTGCCAGTTACCTCTACATTGGAGACCTGGATGCCGTTGGCTGCCCATGCCACCGAGCCATCGCTAGCGTTGACCTTTTGGGCATAAAGGTAATCAGAGCCTGATCTTGGATCAGTCCAAACAACGATGTAAGCAGAACTTCCATCGAATATAGCGATCGGTGTTACCTGCTTGCCGCTAGCCTGGCATACAGGCTTGTTAGCATAAGGATCGTTGACCCAACCAGCATAAGCTACGCAAGACAGCCCGATTACAAGAGACAACACAAGCAGATTGCTAATGAAAAAGCGAGTTCTCATTCCTTAAACCCCTTTCATTGAATATAGCCAACTAAGTTAATTTCGCCCTTTTCTATATCAGATTATACATCCTTCGTCAAGAGCAAAGTTCGTTCCAAGTAGCATAAAAAATTGTTTTCATTGAACGAATTTTAGTCTTACTGGAGGTCGTCCTGTTCAGGAGAAGGATCGCTATATTGGATCTGATCGGGAGTAAGTAGAACCTCTCGTGGCTTACTCCCCTCAAAGGGACCTACTACACCGGCGCGTTCCATCATATCGATTAGTCTAGCCGCGCGTGCATAACCGACCTTGAAACGCCTTTGTAGCATTGAGATCGAGGCGTGTCCGGTAGAGACCACCAGCTCCATTGCACGCTGATAGAGTGGATCTTGGCTTACGAGATCTTGATTCTGTTCCAGGTGATTATGAACCTCGATCAATGAAGGCTCCTCTTCCTCGTCCTGGTGATTGGTGCTAGCTGCTATGTAGTTTTGATCCTTAATGAAGTCGATGATGCTATTGATCTCTCGCTCGGAGACATAAGCGCCATGTACTCGGATCGGCTTTGAGCTACCTGGTGGTATGAATAGCATATCTCCTCTGCCTAGTAGCTTCTCAGCTCCGATCTGGTCGATAATAGTTCGGGAGTCAACCCGCTGGGTAACCTTGAAGGCAATGCGGCAGGGAAAGTTGACCTTGATGATGCCGGTAACTACATTCACCGAGGGTCTTTGCGTGGCAACCACCAGGTGAATGCCAGCAGCGCGTGCCATCTGCGCCAGGCGGATGATATATGTCTCCACCTCACGAGAAGCAACGGTCATAAGGTCGGAAAACTCATCGATTATAATCACCAGATAGGGCATGAGATTCATTTCCAGCTCGGCATCGCTCCATTGTTCCTGTTTAGCCCGTTGCCTCATGGTCTCATTGTATTGAACGATATTTCTAACGCCATCATCTGCGAGAGTGTCGTAGCGCTCCTCCATCTTTTCCACAGCCCAGCCAAGCGCGGAGGCTGCTACCTTGGGATCGATTACCACTGGGTCCCTAAGATGAGGTATGTCATCGTATATGGATAACTCCAGCCTCTTGGGATCGATAAGGACTAGTTGGAGTTCCTGCGGCGTGTAGGTCATGAGCAGGCTAACCAGGATGGAGTTTATACAAACGCTTTTGCCAGCGCCGGTTGCTCCGGCGATAAGCAGGTGGGGCATGTCAGAAAGATTAGCGATGTAGGGATCGCCTTGTATATTCTTACCCAATGCGATCTTTAGGGCTGCATCCTCTTTGATAAAAGAATCCGAGGCGAGGATCTCCTTTATGTATATAATGTCTCGCTTTTTATTGGGCAGTTCAATGCCGAGTGCTGACTTGCCGGGAATTAGAGCAATGCGGGGTGGCGCAGTAGCGCCTAATGCCAAAGCGAGATCATCGGAGAGTCCGACAACCTTGGAGACCTTGATCCCCGGCGAAGGCTCGAACTCATAGCGAGTAACCACCGGACCAGGGCGTATGCGGATAACCTTACCTTCTACTCCAAAATGTTTAAGCTTGTTGATCAGTGCTTCGGCAGTGCGATAAAGCTCTTCAGTCTCGATTTGTTCGCTTTGCGCTGGCGGATCTTGCAGAATGGACAAGGGAGGAAGAACATATTTCTTATGAGAGATTAGCTTTGGTTGATCCTCCCGAGGTGTAAATTTCGCATCACTTTCTTCATAATTGCCATTGTTGTGGTTAGTAACTATCTCCGGGGGCTGCGAAGGTTCATTATACTGCTGTTCATCTAAGATATTCTCATTCTTAAGCCTTTTTATAGCCTCTTTTTCAGCCTTAGCTTGTTCCCTTTTTCTTCTTTTCTCCTCCAGTTTGCTTTTAACATCCTTTTTTCTTGATGCTTTCGTGTCAGATTTACCAGCAATATAATCTTTACTGGGAGGAATAGTTTCAATCTTGGGCGCTAAATGTGTTAGTTGCCTCCACATCCAGCTTATTGCTTTAGCAAAGGCAATGGAGACACTAGAGATCCTGATACCCAGCACAAGTATTGTCGATATTAGTAGCAAAAGCACACCAAGTAGATAGGTACCGAATAGGTTGAAAACTGGGACTAAGGATTCTCGGGCAAGTGAACCAACCACTCCGCCAGGTTCAATCTGTTTGCCTAGAAAACTTTGTTTGAAGACAAGATTTGACAATAAGCAAAAGGAAAAAACCAGGATGGAAAGAGGGAAGATCATGACATATCGAGTTCTTTTAGAGCCTCCCTGTATCAGTTTTACCGCTATGACCGCAAGGAACACTGAAAGCAAATAGGCAGACTCGCCGAATAATTGAAAAGCGATATCAGCAAAGTAGGATCCGGGGATGCCGAACTTGTTTTGCGGCTTTAACTGAGCATTGATGTTATTGAACGAAGGATCATAAGGACTGTAGGTGTAAAGAGATACGAAGATGAAGACAGCTAGGAATATCGATATCAAGCCAGCTATCTCATTGAACCACCAGGTGTTGTAAAAGCGCTCCTTTGATCGAACAGCTTCCCTGCTATTGTTTCCGCTGTTTTTTCTGTTGTTATTTTTTCTCTTCTTAGACATAGCAATAGTTTACATTAAATTTATTAAGAAATAAAGTGGCATAATCCACCTGTTTTCTGAGCCGTATTAAACCATAAGTGCATAATAGATAATAAACCCTCCACCAGAGAGCCAGCAATAATAGCCAAAGTAGTGCAGATGTCCTTTTATTAGCACTTTGAGCAAGAAAGCGATGCTGATATAGCCGATAATGGCGGCTGCCAAGAAGCCAATCGAATAAAACATGATACCGTTTTGACTTGCAGAGGCTGTAATAACTAGATCCCTCGCCTCGAAGAGTCCGGCAGCCAGGATCGATGGTATGGATAATAGAAAGGAAAACCGAGCTGCATCCATGGCAGATATGCCCAGAAGCAAGGCTACCGAGATGGTGCTCCCCGAACGAGAGATCCCTGGCAAGATGGCTAAGCCTTGAGCTAGCCCGATTATCAAGGCTTCCTTTATTCCTAGTATCCTAGAATGTGTTGCCTTGCGAGTCAAAGTCGAAGCTATTACCAATAATGTTCCAGTTATCAACAGACAGCCGGCAGCCAGCATGGGACGCTCAAAACTGTGCTTGAACATACTCTCAAAGCTTACACCGATAATCCCAGTCGGAATTGTACCGATAATTATCAGCCACCCCAACCATGAGGGCGAGTCGCTGCTGAACTTAAGGGGATTGCTCAACCAGCCTGAGATTATCTGAAAGATATCCCGTCTAAAGTAGATCAAGACAGCCAGCAACGTGGCAAGGTGAAGCACCAGGTCATATAATAACCCAGGCTCCTTGAAGCCGGGAATGATAGCTTGCAGGATAACCAGGTGCCCGGAGCTGCTAACCGGCAGGAATTCTGTTGTGCCCTGCACCAATCCGAGGATTATGCTAATTATCAAATTGCTCATAAGATCCCTGCTCGGTGTATTTCCGAAGCCAGCTTGATGAAATCAAGTGTGCCGAGTTCCTGTGCTCGTAGTCTTCCATCGATCCCTGCCCTGGTAAGCGCAGTAGGTACTTGACTCTTAAGCGGATGATTGCCGAGTGCCTGCAACAGGCTATTCTTTATCATCTTTCGCCTTGTTTGAAATGAAGCCTGAATGACCTTAAGGATTGACTCGAAATCGATGCTTAATTCATCATGTCGGCGCTTTCTTTTCAATAAGATCATGGCTGATTGCACCTTTGGTCTTGGCCAGAAGGCATCAGGTGGAAGGACAAACTCGACACTTGAATCAAAGAGAATCTGCACGGCGACGCTCAGATAGCAGCGATTAGGATCTTGTGCTTTCGCATTTATTCGGTATGCAACCTCCAGTTGGGTCATAATTAGCATTGCGGGGATAAGATCGCTATGCAACAGTAAATTAGTAAGTATTCTAGTTGCTGCATTATAAGGAAGATTGCCCACCACTAAAGACGACTCGCCTACTAGTTTCATAGCTTGACCGACCATCTCAATATCGGTCATATCAGCCTCCAGGATGTCGATATTCACTGTATCGCCGTATCGATCTCTCAGGATTTGTATGAAAAGAGGATCTATATCGACAAGTACAAGCCGATTATCCAATTCACACAAATACTCGCTCAGGTTGCCAACCCCAGCGCCAATCTCCAAGATAGGTCGTTGCCCCAGGCTTTCAGCGAGTTTAGCGATCCTCTCCAGGTATGCTTTCTCGATCAGGAAATTCTGTCCCCTGGATTTTAGAGCAGAGGCACGATAGTGAGTAAGCAAAGCCTTGATATCATCCTTGAAAAGATGGGTCATATCACCCTTTATTATGTGCCATGCAAGCCTTTAATACAAGTGGGTCATGGGGGGGGGGAATTTATTTAGCAGATAAAGTCTTAGTTGGCTTGCGGCAATCGCTACTTTGGGTTTGCTTTCTAGGCTTTGAGTCCTTCTTTGCTTTGGATGCGCTTTCTGCCTTGAGTTTATCTATCTCTTTCTTCAGGCTATGAAGCTGTTCATTCAGGCAGCGGACGGCTTCTGCGACCGGATCTGGAAGTTTATGATGATCCAGGTTTACTTCACCCAGCTTGACTCCATCTTTGATGACCACCCTGCCGGGGATACCAACCACGGTAGCATTTGGTGGCACATCCTTTACAACCACCGAACCAGCGCCAATTTTGCTATTGTCTCCCACAACGATATTCCCCAGCACCTTTGCGCCAGTAGCAATTACCACATTGTTTCCTATAGTCGGGTGGCGCTTGACCTTTTTCGTGGTAACTCCCCCCAAAGTAACCCCATGATAAAGGGTAACATCGTCCCCGATCTCCGCGGTCTCACCGATGACAACTCCCATGCCGTGGTCTATGAAGAATCTCTTGCCGATCTTGGCGCCAGGGTGGATCTCGATACCAGTCAAAGCCCTTGCAATATGCGATAATATTCTCGCAAGTGTAAACATCTTGCGGTTGTATAAGCTATGTGAAACCCGATGTAACAAGATAGCATGAAATCCTGGATAGGTAAGCACTATCTCTAGGGTGTTTTTTGCTGCTGGATCACGCTCAAATATAACCCTAATCTGGCTTTTTATCTCTTGAATTAATTTGTTCATGGTACTTGTATTTTTTTAAGGGTTAAACAAGGAGATTAAACCGGTTATTCCGCTACAGCAGATAGATTTACCTATCACAAAAGGTCCTCACGGTTCATTTTTGAGATCAACTCGTGAACCGAGCTGACCTTTTGTGCCTGATCCCTCTTGCAAACCAGGATTGCATCATCAGTGTCAACAATAATGGTGTTCTTTAAGCCGATAGCGACTACAAAGCGTTTCTCGCTATATATATAGCTATGTTCGGTCTCATAGAAGATGTGATCCCCATGAGCCACATTGCCACTTGTATCTTTGACGAAAATATCAAAGACCGAATTCCAAGAGCCGACATCGTTCCAGTCGAAATCCGCCTCAAAGGTAACTATACTTCGTTCTTTCTCCAGGATCCCATAATCGATGGAGATATCCTTCATTTTAGGTAGATGTTCGGGGATGATATCATTGATGTTCTCTTTTACCAGTCTCTGTTCAATCTTCATCAATTCATCATATACCGTCGGGAGGTCTCTTTTGAAATACTCCAGCAGGGATCGAGTCTTAAAAAAGAACATACCGCTGTTCCAAAGATAATTTGATGCCATGAAGAAGTGGCAAGCAGTCTCTTTATTCGGTTTTTCGGTGAATTCCTTTACCTTTGCATAGGTAAATCCATTATAGCTCTTTCGTTCCCTTTCGGTATGGATATAACCATAACCAGTTTCGGGTCTAGTCGGCTTTACCCCTAGGGTTACTATTCCATCGAAGTCCTCCATGAACATGTAGCATGTGATGGCATGTTTGGCGAAAATATCCACCTTGCGTATGACATGGTCTGCCGGAAATACGCCCATGATTGCATCAGGGTCTCTGGAGTTGATTAGAACGGCTGCAATACCGGTGCATGGGGCTGTATTTCTACTTTCGGTTTCAATAATGAAGTTTTCCTTTGGCACTTGTGGTATCTGTTTCATAAGCTCATCAATAATAATAAGAGAGGTTGAAACGATTATACGATCAGGCGGTACTATTTGTTTGACCCTATAAAAAGTATCCTGTAGTAGCGAATTTTCACCGATAATATTAAGCAGTTGCTTGCTTTTTTTCTTACGGCTTCTTGGCCAGAGGCGGGTGCCATATCCGCCTGCCATTATCAATGCATAGTCATGATTCGACATCTTCTCTCCCATAATCATCTTCTAGTCTAACCACATCATGTACCTGAGGCGTTGAGATCTCAATGAATGTTAGATCCTCGATAGCCTCAAGCCGATGGATCTTTCCTGGTGGTATCACTCGGATATCTCCAGGCTCAAGCATTTCCTCGACAAGGTTTTCTTTGGAGTCACCCCAGGTAAGCCGAGCCTTTCCAGACTGTATATAAAAGGTCTCATGTTTTTCCTTATGGTATTGGAGGCTGAATCTGTGGTTAGCTTTTATCTTGATTATCTTGCCGGCGTATTTACCAGCCTCAAAGGCGAACCAGAGTTCCTCCCCCCAAGGCTTGCTATCTATCTTGTACACCATCGCCTCCGATTATCTTCATCATAATTTTCAACGCCAAAAGCTTATACAACGCACATTTGAAAGTCAAATCAATTATCTGTGAAGAGTTGATCTATAGGCAGGTTTTCAAATTAGGATCAATCTTGTCCCATAGTAAACTTGCATTTTAATTTAAGTATATTATGATCCCGCATGTTTCACAAAGAAAGACCTTGACCTTGAAAAGCTCTCGATAATGCATCGAGGTTGCTTGATGAAGAAACAATAACAAGGAGCGGTTTCAAAGATGGCATTCAGATATGAAGTTCGCTTGAGCGGACAGGGTGGACAAGGCATGATAACTGCCGGCATCATACTGGCTGAAGCAGCATCGATATACAATGGCCACAACGCACTGCAAAGCCAGTCTTATGGACCAGAGGCTAGAGGTGGAGCCAGCAAATCAGAGGTGATAATCAGCGACCAGGACATAGATCACCCCAAGGCTGAGAATATAGATTTCCTGTTGGCTATATCTCAAGAGGCTTATGATAAGTATGCCAAGGATGTAAAACCTGAGGGAATAATACTCATCGATAAAACCGATGTAACTCCTAATCCTGAGATAACCACAAAGACTTATGCGGTACCGATCACCGATATCGTATATGAAATCGGTAAGTCCTTTGTCATCAATATCGTATCCCTTGGCGCGTTGGCAGAAATAGCTAAGATTGTCTCCCCCGAAGCTATAGAAAAAGCGATAGTGAACCGAGTACCCAAAGGCACCGAGGAGATCAACCTCAGGGCATTCGAGGCTGGGAGAATGGCAGCTAGAAAGGTTATAGGAAAGGAATAGAACAAGTAGTAAAGAGCGACAATATGGACCAGACACTTGTGCTTATCAAACCCGATGCAATCCAAAAAAATATTATCGGCTCAATTATCTCACGATTCGAGAAGGAAGGCTTCATAGTCAAGGGCTTAAGGATGCTTAAGCTCACCAAGGAAGATGCTATGAACTTCTATGCTGTTCATAAGGATAAGAGTTTTTACATGGAGCTTGTCGATTTCATGACCCAAGATCGAATCGTTGCCATTCTTTTAGAAGGAGAGGATGCGGTTGATCGAGTGAGAGCTATAATGGGCGCTACTAACTCCAGAGCGGCTGCTGATGGCACCTTAAGGAACCTATATGGAACCGATATTCAAGCTAACGCGGTGCACGGATCAGATAGCAAGGAAAATGCAGTCAAGGAGATCAATTTCTTCTTTAATGCTCTTGAACGCTTCTAGCGAATATCCTTCAGTGATATTGATCTGAGAAAAGCTGCTTTTAGTCATTCGAGATCTAACAAATATGAAACCTCGAGTTGATATAGCGAAATACCAAATAAAATTCCAAGGAGAATACAAGGATGGCTGATGAGATAATACTTTCACTCAACTGCGGTAGTTCCTCGGTAAAATATATGGTTTACAATTGGACTGATAGAATGGTGATGGCTAATGGGGCAGTTGAACGGGTAACGGTAGGTAACTCGTTTATCACTCACCAGGTGCCTGACCGGCAACCTTATAAATTAGAGCGCGATTGTCCTACCCATAAAGAAGCTATTGAACTTATCCTTCAGACCCTCATTGACCCTAAAGTGGGAGTTGTGGAAAAGATGGAACAAATAAGCGCGGTTGGACACCGGGTGGTACATGGCGGGGAAAAGTTCAACAAATCGGTGAAGATAGATGACGAGGTGATAGCCACCTTCGAGGAGCTATCGCCGTTAGCACCGCTTCACAATCCACCTAATATACAGGGGATAAAGGCTGCCCGACAAGTGCTCCCCCAGGTGCCCCATGTGGCAATCATGGATACCGCCTTTCATCAGACCATGCCGGAGCATTGTTATATATATGCTGTTCCTTACGAATGGTACAAGAAATATGGAGTCAGAAGGTATGGATTCCATGGAACATCTCACCTGTATGTATCCAAACGCGCTTCAGTATTGCTTAAAAAAGATCCCTTTGAGATCAACCTTATAACCTGTCATATAGGCAATGGGGTCAGCTTTACAGCGGTGAAAAATGGACTGTCTTATGACCACAGCATGGGACTTACTCCCCTTGAGGGATTGGTTATGGGGACTCGAAGCGGGGATATCGATCCTGCTATCATCCCGTATATGACCGAGCGACTTGGGGTTTTCGCCGCGGATATAGAGAAGATACTCAATAAGGCTAGTGGTCTGTTCGGTATTACTGGTAAGTACACCGATAGACGAGATATTTTGCGTGCTGCTGAGGAGGGAGATAGAAGAGCTTTGCTCGCGATAGAGATTGAATGCCATCGTATTAAAAAATACATTGGCTCCTATAGCGCTATACTTGGAAGAGTCGATGCGGTAGTATTCACTGCTGGAGTAGGGGAGATGGCTTGGCAGATCAGGGAAAAGGCATGCACTAATCTCGAAAATATCGGCATCAAGCTTGATTTAAAGAAGAATCGAGCAGCCTGTACCAGAAACAAAGAGTCAATTATAAGCAGCGACGACTCCCCTGTGAAGGTACTAGTCATCCCGACTGATGAGGAGTTGGTCTTTATTGAGGATGTAGTTGCTATTCTCAAGGGGAACTATGACTTCCACACTCGCTTCAAGTACAGCTTCCAGGATCCTAGCTATGTGAACAAGATGCGGGAAGAGGCATACAAGAAGGAAATGAGGAGCGATCGGTGAGAATATGGTTAGCTAGCGAGTTGACTCGATTTATTATACCTTGTATCCCTCACATTAAGCCTGAATAAAAGGAACAATAGACCTTGTTATTTGTCTTAAACCTCGTTAAATAGGTAACATTGAACTCTATCTTTTGCTATATTAGCTGAAGGGGCGCTTTATGGGTAAACAAAGGGCTGAAAAAAAAAGCGAAGCGAGTAATGCGGCTAAAAGGTCGGAGGATAACGAGCAAGTAAAATCAAAACTGAGAGAATACGGTGAGACCATAGTTATAGCGGTCGTACTTGCCATATTCATCCGCACATTTATCGTCCAAGCCTTTAAGATCCCCTCTGGCTCAATGAAATCCACATTGCTTATCGGAGATTACCTATTAGTCAACAAGCTCGCCTATGGGATAAGGAATCCTTTCAAGAACGATTTTCTCATCAAATGGGCAAAGCCAAAGCGAGGAGATGTGATCGTTTTTAAGTATCCTTATGATGATGAGAGGGATTTTATAAAAAGGGTTATCGGCTTGCCAGGAGAGCGTCTGGAGATTAGAAGGAAACAGGTCTATATCAACGGCGAGCCATTGGAGGAGGACTATGTCCAGTTCACCGATGGCGATAACATCATGAATCCAGCACATTATACAAGGGATTACTATGGACCGGTAACTATAAAACCGAATCATCTCTTCGTCATGGGAGATAATCGCGACAATAGCCAGGACTCCAGGTTCTGGGGGCAACTGGATATGAAGTATGTTAAAGGAAAAGCATTTATCCTATATTTTTCTTGGGATAATACTAAAAAAACAACCTTGTTAAATATTGATAAGACATTTTTAGTCAAGCTTCCCCCGTTCAGCGGAGAGCTAAGATGGCGACGCATTGGTAGGGTGATTCAGTAAAAAGGCGGCATGGCAAGTAAATAATTAGGAGTTGGGAAATGGGGAGTATCAAAGGGATCGGACATCTGGTTAATCAAAGAGGAAAAATGGACCTCATCAACTATCTCATCCTTATAGGGATTATAGTTGGAATCTTTGTTGCCATAAAATTCGGTCTCGTCTATCTAAGGCACCTGAAGCTGGTTGAAGAGGTAGATATGCTGGTCAATTGGGATCGGGAGTACCTTGATAATCCGTTACCCTATAATGATATTCAAAAGAGAATTTGGACAAAGATTCATGAGCTAGGCTTGCGAGTGCGAGATGAGAATGTGGTGATAAAGCAGAAAGACTGGAGAATTACGATCTGGATAAAATATACCCAGACGGTAAATCTCGGATTCACCAGCTTTGATTGGACATTCACCATCGACAAGCAGACGCGAGAGGATATCAAGCGACCAAAGCAACCAAAGCTCCCATTTTAATTGACATAAGATAAGGAGAGGAAAAAGCTTAATTATGAAGATCATAGGTTTGATGTCAGGCACCTCGGCAGATGGATTGGATATTGCATTGCTCGATATCAGTGGTATGCCTGATTCGATTAAATGGGAGCTTGTCGGCTTCAGATCATACCCCTATCCTTTGAACCTATCTAAAAGGCTTGCATCTGTTACCCAAGGCAAGGGGAGGGTATCCACGCTATGCAGGCTGAGCTATGAGCTTGGATTTTTATATGGAGATCTTGTAAATCGTTTCTTGGTTGAGCTTCATATAGAGCCTGTTGAGGTTGACCTGATCGCATCACACGGACAGACCGTTTATCACGAACCTAAAATAAGCAACCAAAATTCAAAAAGCATAGGTTGCACAATGCAGATTGCTGAACCGGCTGCCATACACCATCGCACTGGAATCGCGGTGATCTCTGACTTCAGGGCAGCCGATATAGTAGCTGGAGGGCAGGGAGCACCACTAGCGCCATATTGTGATTACCTGTTATTTAAGAATTTGAAAGCAAATATCCTGCTTATAAATATAGGAGGAATTGCCAACATAACATATCTTGGTCAAGATGCGTCCGAGGAAAATATCATCGGCTTTGATACCGGTCCTGGTAACTGTTTGGTCGATGAGTTCATTCGCTATTATGGGAAAAAGAACATGCGCTATGATGTAGATGGTGCACTGGCAAAGGCGGGTACGGTCGATCCGGCTATGTTGAATATTTTACTTTCCCACCCTTACTTCGAGCTGCCCCCGCCTAAGTCGACCGGCAAAGAAACCTTTAATCTAAGAGCCTTCAAAGACCTGATGGACAGGATAAAAAGGGAGAATATCCCATTGGTCGATGTGCTGGCAACCCTATCCGAGTTGACCGTAGCATCGATCTGTGAACAGATTCAGCGTTTTGTGCTAGTCGAGCATCCAGTTGAGAAGATACTTCTCAGTGGTGGTGGAGCGCATAATGGCTACTTCAGGGACAGGATTGCCAACCGGTTTGCCGGGATTGAGTTTGCCCTGACAGATGAGTATGGCATAGCTGTCGATGCGAAGGAAGCTGTATATTTTGCTATTCTCGGATACTTATCTGCATCTGGACTGCCGGGCAATTGCCCCTCAGCCACGGGTGCATCGAAACGAGTTGTTCTAGGCAAGCTGACTCCCCCAAGTGCCTTAGGCAAATTGGTTAAAAAAGCGGACTAGGAACTTGAGGGTAAATGAAGATAACCTCGCTTAAGTTTATCAAAAGTGCTCCCTCTTTGGATAAGTGCCCGCAGAGCGACCTCCCTGAGATCGCCTTTGTGGGGCGCTCCAATGTAGGTAAATCGAGCCTGATCAACACCATTCTGAATCGCCGTAACATTGCCAAGGTAAGCTCAACGCCGGGGCGAACTCGGATGATTAACTTTTTTTTAGTAAACGAGCGCTTTCACCTGGTGGATCTCCCCGGATACGGCTATGCCAAGGCGCCGAAGCATCTTGTGCAGGGCTGGCAGCACAATATGGCTGAGTATATTTATAATCGCTCACAGCTTACAGCAGTGGTATTGATCCTTGATATCAGGCACCATCCGAATGAGCTTGATCACGAGATGTATCGGCTTATTACGGTGAGCAATAAAGTACCGATTTTAACGCTAACCAAGTCGGATAAGCTCAAACGCTCGCAATTGGAGTCGAGGAGAAGGAATATATTATCTGCATTTGGTAGCGCTCAACCCCAGCATGTCATCTTCTCATCGGTTAATGGCACCGGCAAGAGAGAGCTATGGGAGATCTTAGAGCGATATTTATAAGCCAAAGTTCATAATGATATCTGGCTTTTATCCCAATGAGCATTAGATAAAAATGTGGCTATATCCTTGAAATGTAAGGACAAATTATCAACATTATGATGACATTGAACCTTAAGGCTATATTTGTAACTCTGAGATTGACTATTGAAATATCAAAATAGGTTATATAAACTTAATTACGGCATTTTAGCAAATATTTAGAGTGGAAAAGTTGGCTGAAATAGCTAAAATAGATGCTTCATTGATCGTTCCCAAGAACGATCTAGAGAGCGCCAGGATAATCGAGATAGCAAGGAAATATGGCATGGATGTCCGTGTATCCAAGCAGCCCTGGGGCGCACGCCTGGAAAAAGAGCCGCAGCCGACCTTTGAAGACCTCAAGGAGACGGTGATCATCGTGGAGATCCCCGGACCTGCCAAAGAGAAGGAACTTATCGAGGCAGGGCATAATCTGATCATCATAGATCACCACGATTATGGATCCTTGAACCGCTCCAGCGAAAAAAGCTCCCTCGAACAGTTTGCCGAGCTAATCGGGCATGAGCTTACCAGAGAGGAAAAGCTCATTGCTGCCAATGATAAGAGCCATGTACTAGGGATGATCACCGAAGGAGCAAAGCTGGATGAGATAAGGCGGATTCGTGAACTGGACATAAAGGCTCAAGGGTACAGCGATGAGGAGATCGAGCTGCTGAGCAACGATTATAAAAACCGTGAGCAGGTCGGGAAGCTTGCCATTGTCAGAACAAGCTCGGATCGGACTTCGATCATCGCCGATCTCCACCAGTTGCCCAAGACCGAGGCTCAGGTCGAGCTGTATCGCAAAGGCAAGCTAAAGAGCCTCCCTGATATCATGGTGATCACAGAGAATAGCGCTGGGATAAGCAAGCTGAGCCTTTATGGCTCAAGGGATTTTATCATGCGGGGAATAGACCTACTTGAGTTATTCCCGAAAGGTTGTGAACGCTGGCATCGAACCGATGCTTATGGCGGATTTCTAGGAGTAAAGGCATCGAGCGAGTGCGATGATGGCTTCCAGAGCGTTGCTGCTCGTTTCATCAAGGAGATCATTCGGCAATGATGCACTTTAAGGTAAAGAAGTTTTCGACGATTTTCATGTTTCCGTTTGTGATGGAGGAAAGAAAGGATAGGATAAAGAAAGGGGATGATTTGCCAATATATAATGGTAATCTTAATTGGGAAGAAAAGCCTTATGAAAAAGAGAAATACTGGCAAGAATATATTTATTTTCATTCGTATGTAAGGGAAGCATTGTTGACTTATGGAAAAGATCAAAATAAAAAAAATAATATTTTATTGAGAACTTATTTAGCATTTGATAAAAATGAAAAAGATAATGAAAATGAAAGTATGTTTGAGGTAGAATTATTCGACAGTGATAATTCTTATAAATTTAATATCACATATCTTGTACTACATAAATTTGAACCCGATATATTTATTCTTTCATTTCAGATTGAATATGTCCAAAATGATTTAAATCAGGTATGTTTTAAAGATGTATTAGATTTCAATAATCTATCACGACTACTATACCCATCTTATGAAGAACAAGTTGAATACCAAAATATCGCACTTCGTATAAAGTTTATGATTAAAGATTTCTATAGTTATCATTGTTTTATAGATTCAAATAATGTATCAAAGCCTGATTATGATGATAAACATCCTAAGATAAATAATGTAATTTGTTCCATAATTCATAGTTTTTTTAATTCAGGAAATATTGAGATTGAAAATAAGCCAAATTTTGAAGATCGTTATATCCTGCCAATACTTGATGATAGAATGTTTGTTAATACATTCGTTTCTCTTGATATACCAGATGATTTGAAAAATCATTTGCTTCAAGATTACGATAATAAAGTCCTGCGCGGATTTTCAAGATTGTTATATGTTGATAAACATGGTTCAGACTGGCAATATTACGAGTCATTTATTCGTGAAGAAATGGAGTCGCATCTATATAGGCGTTGGCAACACTTGGGATCGATATATGGTTTTACTAGATATTCAATAGCATATTTAGTTTTCAGTGATAATGATGATCCTAATAAAGGTTTTAATAATAAAACCTTTTATAAACATTTTAAGACCATGTATTATCAGATCGCCCTATTAGGATTATTCTACAGAACACAGTTGGTTTATTTTTCGCTCAGAATTACAAAAGCAACAGAGGATATAATTGAAGAAAACAAAAGGAAAAAATTTAGAAAAATTAGCAGTGATTTTATCGAATTTTCTAATATGTATTGGTTCCTTGAACTCACAAATCAGGATCAGGGGATCGAGATGACCGATACAATGTACGAGAGTTTTCAAATTCCTAAGCTATACAAGGAAGTTGAAGCAGAGATTAACCGCACTTATCAATACCTTAAGGATGAATTTATTGAGAAAGTAAATCGGTGGGGAATATTAGTCGCTATTGTGGCTTTGTTTTTCGAGGGATCGAGTTTCATTGTAGGCTTTTTATCAGTCCCAGGAGAATATCCAGGATTTTGGCAAGTGTTTTTTCCATATTTCAAGGGAATTTATCTGATTGCAATTATAATTTTTCTTGTTTATATTTTGATATTGTACAAACTAGATAAGTATGATAAAGATACGTGACAAGAGGTGAGAAAATGACAGAGAAAAAGAAATACTACATTCAGATTGAGGCAGTTAACCTGGACAGCTTCGTCTATGACACAGACGACATCAGCACCATCCGCGGCGGATCCTTGCTTTTAAGGAATGCGGTGAAGTTTACGGACCTTAAAATACACCCTAATACAAATTCTGATCTTACTTCTTTACTTGATCCAATAACAACAGGTGGAAGTATTGGTATTTATAAAACAAAAAAGAAGTATGAAAGTGAAGAACAGATCAAAACAATAGTTAATAAAGCACTTAATTTTGCTCGGGAATATACTAAAAACGAAGCATCTTTTATCGGTGCTGCTGTAGAAGAAAGTGGCGATTTTAAGGAAGATAAAGAAAAGCTTCAAAATAAGATACGGCTTCAACAATTCAAGCAACCGACAGTGATTTTACCTAAAAAAGAGGTCGATTATAAAGAAAAACCATATTGCAATTGGGATGGAGTGCGCCCAGCTATGCATTATGATAAAATTAAGAAAGATCTGTCTCGTATAACTTATATAAGAAGAGAAAAAATGGGTAGAAATCTGAAAAAAGATTATATAAATAGAGAAATACTAAATAACAAAAAATCATTAATATACACTTGGGATTTTGAGCAACTAGTAAAAGATCAACCACATGATATCACCGATGTTCTTCGAGGTAAAAAGGCTTTTATATATTTCGATGGAAATAAATTTACCAAATTAAAGAATAAAAATTGTGTTAATCCAGATGATTATAGAAATTTTGAGAATGCTCTTGATAGTGGTAGAAATAAAATTATCAAAGAATTTATTCTGAATTATATGGATAAGAATTGTTTCATTTATAATGATAACAATGAAAATAAATGTCGCATCGAGATCACCCTCTGGGGTGGGGATGAGGCTTCTGTAGCGCTGCCGGCTTGGCTAGGCTGGGATTTCATGTGGCACTTCTTTGAGAACTGCGATAAAATGAATTTTGGTAGTATGCCACTCACTCACTCATTCGGCGTGGTTTTCTGCAATCACAAAGCACCCATACTCCAAGTGAAACGATTCGCTAGCCAGTTAGTTGATATGGCGAAAAAACAGCTCGGTTCCGATCCACCTGATAAACACGAAAAAGGCAACGCAATGCACTACCTCATACTCGAATCAATCGACATACTGCAAGGGGGAGTCCAAGAGTTCACCAACACATTCTACAAAAATAAGATATTCGATGACCTGCTGATTACTAAGGAGAATTTCTGTGATGTTACTGTAACAATCCTGGCATTCAAAAACAACTTCCCTAGAACAAAGCTCTATCAAATCATGGATGAACTGAGAAAATGCAACTTAAAAGGTGTTGAAAAACATTTTCAATTTGTATTAGATAATGTAGAAATGCCACCTGTTGATAAAAGAATTATTAAGAATACGCGAGACAAAATCATCAATGACCACGAATATAAGTGGCTCTATTGGATCGCAGATCTATGGGATTATGTTCCAAAGGAGGGTGAATGATGACAACTAATAATCAACTTGCACTCAAATACGAGCTTAATGTTACCTTCCATGTAAGAGCGCCTATAATGGTCAAGGCGACTAGCAAAACCGAGTACGGCATCGATGTTATGTTTCATCGAGACTTCATGGATAGAATCTGCATCCCTTCGAGTCATATCAAGGGTAAGCTGCGAGAAGCGATGAAGGAGCTTAATACATCTAGCAAATCATTTATAGAAAAACTATTTGGCAAGGGAGCTGATGAAAATGACCCCGGGCCCCACAGAGGACTTTTAGAGATATCCAATTTCTATCCCCTGGAAAAGACTCTGGATAACGAATACGCCCACCGCATAAGCATTGATCCGACATTTAAAACCACAAAGGAAACTGCACTTTTATCTATTGAAATGCCATTCCCAAGAGGGATGACTGTTAAATTTAATGGTAAAATATCTTTCTATGCCCTAGATGAAGCGAAGGCGGATGAGATATGCAATGCCCTGAAGCCTGCGTTGAGGTGGATTACAGGCTTTGGTGGCTTCAAGACCGTCGGCTTCGGCGCTGTGCAGAGTGTGGACATCGAACTTAAGAAATGCGAGCTTAAGCGATGCGAGGTCAATGATAATGTTCCCAATAACTCACCCACAGAGAATAACCAAACACGCTACCTTCTACGGATAGAGGCTGAGGAGCCTTTACTGCTCGGAGGTACGAGGAAAAAGGGCAATTATCTTGAGTCTGAAGAAATAATCAGCGGAGCAGTCATCAAAGGCTCTCTAGCTGCTGATATAAACAGGGTAACCGATCCAGATAGTTTAAATAAAGAAGTCGTGTCAGGAAATCATGAGTTCGCAAAACTAAAAGAAAACTTCAGCAAAATTCGCTTTACCCACGCATTTCCTACTTATAAGGAAAAGCCGAGACCGATTGTGATACCTTATTCAATTGCGGAGGTTAATGGATGTTATTTGAATATACTGACATTCGATAACAAAGATTACGAAAAGGATGTTATTAAGCGAGGAGTTTTAAAGTTCCAGGTTGATTGGAAGGATGACTCTTACATTAAAAAACGTTTCGGGTGGGTATCGCCGCGGCGCTTTTTCTACTCAAGGACTGCTATAGAGGGTGATTTCCGATCCGCTAAAGAAAACTCATTATATACTTACCAGTATGTCTGTCCTCATGATAGCAATAAAGCACCAATATTATGGCTCGGAGAGGTTATGTTGGATGGAGTGGATGAAAATGAAAGAAATGCAGTGCTAAAGGATTTGTTTGAGTTTGTACATTCCCATTTTCGCCGACTCGGCAAGGGATGCAGCAAAATCAAGGCATACCTGGAGCCACTGCCCGCGCATAAGTGCCACCAGCCACCTCAGCTTGATGAGAACACCAAAGAGGTGCTCATTGCCCTGCAATCGGATGCGCTGATGATCAATCCGGATGATATGATAATGGAGCATTCGGGCGATGAACTCAAAAAGCTTTATAATAAATATTGGAACGAGGTATCAGGCGGATCACTCAAATTAGTTGATTTCTTTGCAGCACAGGTTATGAAGGGCGGTTATCTTCTAAAGAGATTTCAAGGCAATAAAAAATATTATCCATTTTATCTAACGAAAGCGGGAAGTATCTTTAAACTTAAAATAAAGGACAAAGCAAAAAATAAGATGTATGAATGGTATAATAAGGGATTACCTATACCAGATTGGGCTAAAGAGAAATATGAAGCTAATGGGGATAAAGCGTGGGATAAATGCCCCTTTGTGCCGGAGAATGGCTTTGGGGAAGTGCTAATAACAAATGTATGTTTCTACAATAAATATCTATAAGGGAGGGAAAAATGAGCAACTCAACGAATGACAAGCCTAAATTCAAAGGAGAAGGCTTCGATAACAGGATAAAAATCACGGGGACACTCAAAACCTTATCGCCACTTCACATAGGCTCAGGAAAAGAAGAAGAAAAAACAGTCGAAAGAAAGGGAGAAAAAAGGAAAAAAATCGATACCTATATCGTAAAAGATTTTAAGGGTAAACCAATCATACCAGGTAGTGCATTACAAGGAAGTCTATATAGCTGGTTAGATCAAGTGATTAGATCAATTAACAAGAAAGATACGAATAATCTTTATAAATTACATAGTAATGAATTAAATAGATCATATAGGGCTATTAAAGATGAAGAGTTTAATAAAGAATTAGAAAATATAATAAAAGAATTAGAAAAAGATGGTAGAATGCTTACAGATAAAGAAAAGAAGGAAGAGTATTTAAAATTAAAAAAGAAAAAAATCCTTGAAAATTATGGCTGGCTTGGGACCATGTTTGGCACAACATATCATGAAGGCAAACTCGAATTCTGGGATGCCAAATGCATCTCTAATCCTTCAAGTAATAGCATACCCAATTGGGATGATAAGGATGATAATAAAAAGAACTGGTTATTGGATTGGAAACCTAATGAATACACATATCGTTTGATGTCTGTAGCTATTGATCCTAAAACTGGCACCGCCGGTAAACATCTTTTATATGACTTTGAGGTGGTGCCGGAGGGAATCGAGTTCAAAGTGGAAATCTGTGGGCAGAATTTATCCCCACTAGAGATTGGACTGCTATTGTTCGGGCTTGAGGGATTCAACTCCGATATCTACCCATTAACCCTCGGTGCTATGGCAACTAGGGGATTTGGAAGGTTTGAATGGAATCTAACAAAGATAGAGGAGTTGAAATCTGATAAAATAAGCGATTGGATAAAGAATCTAATGGATAAGAACGAAGCTGGTTATAATGCCCTTGAAGATATAACTGGTAAGAAGGATGAATTCATACAAAAAGCAAAAGAAGCCTTCTTTAAGGCATTGGAGGATAATCAAAATGATCAACGAAACTAGTAATAAAGACAAAAAGATACCTGATTATTCTGAGCTGACTAGCCTGGCGGTCATTAAATGGACATTTAAGACCGAGACACCTCTGCTCATTCGGAGTACGCACAATGCCTCTTGGCGACAAAGCCCGATAGGTAATGATGGTAAGCCTATAGGAAAAGCAAGGGGAAGCGAATGTCAATTTAGAATGATACCAAGAGATAAATCGGACCGAGAGGATGATAAAAAATTTTCCCAGGTTACTCTACCTTATATGACATTGTTTCTTGAGAACAATGAAGTAAAACCTGTTTACACCATCCCTGCCTCTGCGATCAGGGGAGCCTTGAGAAATTGGACTATCAGACACCTGGTGAAGGAAAAATATTGGGATGCCTTTATACAGAAGAAAAAGGAAGAAGCTGATGAAAATTACAAGAAAAAACAAGAAAATGCGCTAAAGGATCCCGGGTGGCAGTTAGTCTTTAGCTTGTTCGGACAAGCCCTCGACACGAGTAAAGAGGACAGCGACAAGAAGCAAGAGGACAAGGAAAAATCAAATAAAAAGGAACCTAAAGGATATAAAGGGCGCTTGCAGATTGAGGTAGGGAAACTATCAGGAGGCACGAAAGAACCTGGAGCTTGTGGAAAGTGGACGCCTGATAGTGTTTATGATCCCTCAAACGCTATTCGTCATATAAAGATGCGCAATCCGCTGGACAGGGTAACACATGCATCGGTGTCAGGCGGGCTGCACACCTTCGTAGAGTTCGGCAGGAATATGGAGTTTGAGGTTACCTTCACCATCCGTGAGCCTGAGCGTGTACACATGGCGCTTATGGCATTATGGAAGCGTGAGATCGAGTATGGGATGATCCGCTTCGGCGCCCTCTCCTCCGTCGGCAGGGGGAGGGTGAGTATAGTTAATGAAGATGAGAAGGAATATGTGGTTAAGAAAACAGCAGATTCCAGTGAGGAAAATAATAAAGAAGATCTTCTTGAGGATCTTTTACGTAGAGAAAATATAACACTTGAATTCGATGAGGAAGCGAAAAAAGTACTAAGAGAAGCCTTAGGAATAAAGGAGGAAAAAAATGTCACATCCACCTAATCCTTATGATTTCGTGCCGTTTGGTGATAAGCCAAATCTCTTCAAATATGAGGATTTGACCTCGGGAGAATTATATGAAGGATATATAGAGCTATATATTCAAGCATTGACTCCTGTACATATTGTGGGTCAACAGATTCCAGAGAGCGAAAAAAGAATAAAAGAAAGTAAATTTTACAGAGAAGATAATAAAGCCATAATTCCTAGCTCTACTATTAGAGGAATGTTAAGAAGCTTTATTGAGGCTGTAACTGATGGTTGGTTAGGTAAATACAACCAAACATATGAGAAAATAAAAGGTTCACGAAAAACGAAAGGAAGACATAAAGGCTATAATGTCTTTGATTCTTATACCATTAAAATAGGAGACCGGATATGGAAGAATGAGAATTATGCACTTAGTAAAAAATATCGACCCAAGAGACCTCTTAATCAAGATCCTTTTAATGAATGGGAATTAGATATTTCAACTTTTTTATTTGGACAGATCTTTGAAAAGGAAGATGATAATAATGATGCATTTTCTCTTAAAGGAAGAATATCTATTGAAGATGCCTCTATTAATGTAGAAAATTTAAGTAGTAAATATTTTTTGCCTGATATTGAAGGTAAATCTTATCTTGGGGGACCATCTCCTAGCATGTCAAATTGGTGGTATTTCACTCCTAAAGATATAGAATATAGGACTGTTGATAGAAAAGAATTTGCAGAATTTATTGGAAATAAATACAGAGGTAGAAAATTTTATTATCATCAAGATCATAATAAATGTCTTGAATGGTATCAAAATAACTGGAGAAAATTACACTATAATGATAGAAGAAATGAAAGAATAAATTCAGATGAATTGCCCATTATATATAAGTATAAAGTAGAAGCAATGATTGAGAATAGTAAATCAGATGTGTTTAGAATATATTTTGATGGAATATCTAACCAATTATTAAATTTAATTACCTATTCTTTAGCATTGCCATTAAATATATATCATAAAATAGGATTTGGTAAACCCTTCGGATTTGGAAGTGTTAAATTTTCTGTTGAAGAAATAAGATATAGAAAATATAATTCCATAAATGAAATAAAGATATTTGAGAATAATAACAATAACAATATTGATAAAAAATCAATGCATTATTGGGGTAATTCAGTTAATAATATTATAAAAAATAAGACTATTATTTGTCAAAAATGCCAAGAAGCTTTATTTAAAATAATGAATTTCAAAAAAGGTATGAATATACTGTTTACTTATCCACCATATAATAAGGAATATTTCCAACAAGGAATATTTATGAGAATTATTGATAATATTGTTGATGAATTGGTTGCAAATAAGGAAATCAATGATCCATCAAGCATGAATTTAAATGAAATAAATAAAATAATAGATAAATTATATTCTAATAATAAAAAAACTATCGATTTCAAATTCTATCAAACTAAATCTAAAGGATATTTTGGACCTCAATAAGATAATTAATCATTTAAGTAATTTTTCCCCTACCCGACAGCATCGCGCCTATCACTACATAGTTCAGCGCGGAGGGGGCTATATGAAGCGGGAAGCTGAATAAACTGTAGGTCAAGAGGCAAATCAACGCTGATAAGAGGCAGGCTTGGAATAGCTGATCTGGGGGATAACCTCGATAAAGGCTTAGCTTGCGCAAGCCAACCTTGAAGATGCCTAGATTGAAGGCGAGAAATAATAAAAATCCCAGCGCACCAAGCTCGGCGGCGACCTGGATAAACTCGTTGTGCGCCTGCAAGATCATCGCATCCTTGGCAGTGGCTAGGCTGGTCTTGCCCTCACGGTGGAGCATCACCTCAACATCATAGTAATGATAGCCGTATCTCCCCAGTCCAACGCCTATAATCGGTCGCTCTCGCATCATCTCAAACGCCACCCGCCAGAAGAAGATCCTGGTCGCTGCTGAATAGCTTCCCTTGAGCTTGATCCCGCGCATGATCTTGGCGCGAAAGTCCTTGTTGGTGGCGATATAAGCCGATGATGCCACTATAAAACATAGCATCATTGCTATAATGAACCCTACAGCCCGCCTCGATATGCGGTATCTCAGTAAAATCGCTGTTAGGGCGACCATGCCGACTCCATAGCCGACAAATGCGCCCCGTGATTGGGTTACGAACAGGCTCGCAGTGGTCAGCATAAATCCAAGAAGCCCTGCGATATTATGCCAGCGCTTGCTAGCACGCATCGCAAGCCACAGAAAAATAAAGGGCATCACGCAAAGATAGCCTGCCAACAAAGTCGGCTGCCCCATGAAGGCTGCGCTGTAGATCGCTGAACCGAGGTACTTGACCCGCTCGGCTCGCTCGAAGATCGGCTCGATGTCCATGAACTGCATAATCGAGTAGATCGATGATATTACTGCGCCGCTAAGCATCCCGATAAGCAGATACCTCCGCGAGCCAATGCCCGAAAAATCAACGGCAACGACCAGGTGCAGATAAAAAAACAAAGCTATAATGCAGTAGTATTTAGCACTTAGCAGCGGGTGCGATGAAAAGGCGATATTGAGCGCTGCAATGATGATGCCTGGGATAATCAGAAGCCTTAGCGGGTAATCATGAAAAAGTTTACCTTTATTATCGCTACTCGTGTAAATTACATTAGTAGAACCATTAGAGTTAAACCCTCTCCCTGACCCTCTCCCACGGGGAGAGGGGACAGGATCTCCCTCTCCCCCTGGGAGAGGGCTGGGGAGAGAGGAATTATCTTTACTTTTGAGCCTGGTGTAAGCTGGTGAGGAATTCGGTAATAAACCTCTTAAGATCATCACCATTAGAATTAGCGTCAGGGAAAACCATAGCTTCGGCTGCCTGAAGATACTGAAGCTAAAGGGAGAAAAAACCAGCGGAGAAAAAAACAACATAAAAAACAGCAGGATCCCTAATGCCTTGTGGATGCTGTTTGCCTGCTTTATCACTGAGTTACAGTTATCTTGCCTGGTGTAAAGCTGACCGGTAGTGCTCCTTGGCTGCCCAACAATAGTCCATTGGTAAAGACCAGCCGTGAGCTTCCATCTCGCAATGCCTTCAGTTCGAGGGTCATTATAGTTCCCTTTCCATCAGCTCCCTTTTCTGTGCTGAGCCTTGCATTGCCTATTATCAGTCGCCCCAACTCGGTATCGAGCGAATGCAAGAATGTCGTTGGTACACCATCTTTGGCAAGGAAATCTCCCTCTTGAACCGAGGTAACTTCAAGAACTTGGGGGGTGAACTCAAGGTAAAAAGAGATACTGTTTACATCAGTGGCATTTTCAATTTTAACAAGAAGATTGGTTGTCTCTCCTGGCTTTAGATGCCTTGTAGATGGCGCCAGGTAGATTTTTGCAGGTGAGGGGATTCCCTCTGGAAGAGCGGCACTGGGGATTGCTTCGGGCACTTGTAATGTTGTTGCATCTTTTTCCGATCTCAGCGTGCCAAGGTCGCTTGTATAAGCCAATGGTTTGCCACTCCATAGCTCGGTCATTTTATCTTGAGACTCATCGCCATGTCTGATAACCGGTCTGAGGGTCATTACTATCTCGGTTTCGCGCACATCGCGATCTGATGAGGAGAACAGGCTACCCATTAGAGGAATAGAACCAAGCAACGGTATCTGTGTATGAGTAATTCTCTCATCGTCTCGTATTAACCCGGCTATGACCTCGGTCTGTCCATCCTTCAGTCGAAGTGTGGTCTCAAGGTTCCTGGTGCCGATGGTGGGGCTTGTGGTTGTCGCATTATCTACGATGGAGCTTACCTCTACGGTAATATGCAGGGTTGTCTCTTCTTGGTTGTGGATAAAGGGCTTGATACTCAGCTTGATGCCAACATCCTTGTACTCGTAGCTGAATACCTCCTCGTTGGTGTCGAAGTCTCGGCGGCGAGTGGTCTCGATAGGCACCTTGTCTCCGATATGAAGGCTGGCTTGTTCGCCGGAGAGAATCCTGATGCGCGGGTTTGCTAAAAGCCTGCTGGCAGCGTGCTGTCTGAGCAATCGTACATAGAAATCGGGAAGCTCGAAGACGAAAGACTCGGCGTCCAGCTCGAGCAGCTCTGATAGAGGGATGCCGCTTGCGGTTGAGGATTCCCCTGAAGCGCTGGGAGTAATAATTGAGCCTTTGATTATGGGACTTTTCCCCAGATCGCTGCCGATTGATCTTAAAAGTGATCGATTGACCTCCAGAAGCTCCACATCGACCAGGACTTCGAGCCTCCGCCTATCATTTGCCTCGATTATGCTCTGGGCGATTGATAAAGCCCGCGGGGTTCCGCGCATCACGATGATGTTGTTGGAGCTGTTCACCGCAATGGCAGCCTCTGGCACTAGTGGCTTCAGCAATCTGAGCATATCTTCGGCTGGCAGGTAGTTCAATGCGAAAGACTTAACCTGTTCTCGTGCTAGCTTCTTTCGATTGATGGCGTTGTTTTCCACCAGTAAGATAGTGTAGGGATCGATCTCCTCTTTTATCAGGTCATAGATTCTGACCAGATATTCGAGCGCCTTTTCTACCGTTGTCTCTTTGATATTGACCGAGACCTTCTTTTTTCCGACTGAATCATCATAGAGGATGGTAATCCCAGAAGCATCAGAGATCGAATCGAGCACAGCCGACATCGGTGCATCCTTGAATACAAAAGCAAGTCGGTGTTGGAGCGGGGACAATGCCGAGCTTCCCGATGCAGCACCTGAAAGCGCTTTATTTAGTTGTTCACCAAGCCCGGCAGCGACCGGTTCGCCTGGACTTATTGAATTTAGTTGAGTTAATAGCTCTTTGGCGTTTTCGTATTTGCCCTCTTTTATCAGATTCTGAATGGAAGCAATAAGCTGTTGCCTTTTGTGGAGCTTCTCGATCTTCTCAAGGTAATATAGTGCTTCAGCATTTGCCGGCTGGTAGCTTAAGGCTTTGAGGAACAGCTTCTCAGCATGGTCGAATTTCCCTTTAGTAAATGCTTCGCGGGCTGGCTGTAGTGCCTTTTGAGCAGCCCTGGAACGCAGCGATTCCAAGCGGGTGCGTATCTCAATATCATCCGGCTTGGCAATCAGAGCCTTCTCGTAATGAGCTATAGCCTGGTCGTATTCTCCAGCTTCCTCGTATTTTATCCCTTTGCGATACTCCCTGGTCGCGGTACAACCAGCCAGGAGACTACAAAGGAGTATGCTGCTGCTGATGATAAAAGCCAAGCCACTCCATATCCTAGGTTTAGACATCCTGAAAGCATACTAAGCCTTTGCGATCAAGCAGTCAAGCTATTCTTAGAAGCTTAACTCATTCTATTGCTAGCACTTCTCGCTCAAGCTGATCTGCCTTTCCTTCCATATCGAGTGTCTTTGCCAATATGTCATCAGCAAATTGGCGATCCTTTAAGCCAGGAACATTTATCTTGACATTCAGCCCCGCGCAGTAGATAGCCCCCCTTGCCATAACCGCTGCGCTCTTTGCATCAGATAGGGCGTTTTTATTACCCTTTTCTCCTATCACCTTTGACAGCCTAAGTACCTCCATTGCCAATTCCATGGTCTCGAAAGGCACTTGAGTAGCGACCATAGTTGCCCTTTGTATCTCCTCGGAGCGTTTTGCCTTTTCCTCTTCGGTCTCCTTGGGGAGCTTGAATGAAGCCATGACCGCATCGAAAGCATCCGCATCCTTTTGCATCATGTTGTATAGTTTGTCTGAGAGTTCCTTGACTTGTGTTAGATAGCCCTTCATCTCATCCTCTACCTCTGCATACTTTTTCTTGCCTATGGTGAGGTTGCACACCATCTGATTGAGACACCCAGCAAGGCAGCCAGCCAGGGCAGCCACCGAGCCACCGCCTGGTGTAGGAGCTGAGCTTGCCAGCTCATCGCAGAAATACCTGGGTGCCTCAAATGGGTGCGGAGGCGGAGCGGGGATGCTGTTCTCGATGATCTGCTTATCATCCCATACTTTGACTTTGAGCATCTCGCAGAACGATTGTACAACCGCGGGAAGGGGGATAAGCCCCACGATCTCGCTTTCAACTACTTCGATCCCTTTCTCGGCAGCTCGGCGTTCGATCTCCTTATAAACGGTTGCCAGCGAGGTTACGCGATAATCTGTCATGTTCATCGAGACCTGGCTCAACCCGCGGTCAGCCAGCTCAAAGCCCATCCCTTTTACATTAGGAAAGCCACCCCCGGATTCGCGAATCGCCTTGGCTATCTCCTTGGCAATCTCCACATCGGTTGTATTGAGATTAACATTGTAAGCTATAAGAAAGAATCGAGCGCCAATGGCTATTGCACCAGCGGTAGGGTGAATCCTGTTGGGTCCGAAGTCCGGTGTCTTGTCGGGGTCTTTGCCAATCAGATCTCGCAGTCCCTCGAATTGACCTTTTCTGATCTTAGCCAGGTTGCGCCTGTCCTCTCTTGTTGCTGCATCCTCGTAAAGGAATACTGGTATTTCGAGCTTTTCGCCGACCTTGTTGCCGAGTTCCTTTGCCAGTTGAACGCATTCCTCGGTGGTCATGTCCTGAATGGGGATAAAGGGGCAGACATCGCAAGCGCCCATCCGGGGATGCTCGCCCTCATGCTTATTGAGATCGATAAGTTCAGCCGCTTTCTTGATGCTGTTAAAGGCAGCCTGTTTGGCAGCTTGCGGGGGTCCAATGAATGTAACAACCGCGCGATTATGGCTGGGATCCATCTCCTTATCGATGAGGGTAACGCCCTTGATTTTTGTTATCTCAGCAACGATCTCATCGATTATCTCAGGTCTTCGTCCCTCGCTGAAGTTAGGAACACACTCGACTATTTTCATTTTTATTTACCTCCGTCTGTAAAAGATTGGCATTTATCATTCATAGAGGTTATTCATAGAGGTTAGTGTTGTCAAGGGAGTCACACAAAATGTAGAAAAATAAGTTACAGAGTTAAATTAATATACTTTTTTTTATTATTAATAAAATCATTGATATTTTCAATTAAAGCAATATTATATTTTAATAAATTATCGGTGATGGGATATATGGAAGGTTTAGATAGACTATTCGTTTTAATTAAAATTTTGAATTGATACTTATTTTTACTACAAGCATTTATCAAAGTTTCAATGCAGGATTCAATAGTTTCATTTTTTCTTTGAATACGAACAGGAATAGGTTTGATAATATTATTGATTTTGATAAATCCATCGATACCTTTGTTCCTTTGGACCGGAATTGCACCTATTTTTTCAAGTAATTCTAATATTTCAGAAGTTTGATTTACATATGAACTTATGCCGTTTCTGATAAGGTTAGAATCGGTCTTTATGGGATTCTCAATCCGCTGTCTGGAAAGTCCAACAGCCTCTTTTAAGATATCTATCCCAATATATTTACGGTTGCATAGTTTTGCTGCAACAAGAGTGGTTCCACTTCCGCAGAAAGGGTCTAGGACTATATCACCTTCATCGGTAACAAGTTGTATTATTCTTTCAAGCAATAAGACAGGTTTTTGGGTTGGGAATCCGGTTCTCTCTTTAGCTTTGGGATTAAGATACGGGATGTACCATACATCAGAAAGTGGAACACCTTTTTTAGATGGATTTAACTCATACTCGCCATGATCATTTTGCTTATAAATAGTCTTTCCATTTTCATCCCTAACACGAAGTTGAAATATTTGATCTATATTTGTAGTTGCAGAATAATCTTCGTATAGAGTATTAAATTTATAGTTTTTACTTTTGCTATAAAATAAAATATTTTGATGACAGTGTAAAAGACCTTTCTTGGAATTAGACCATCTCCGATAAGTCCATACAATGTCGCTATGGAAATTATCAGTACCAAAAATATCATCAAGTATTATTCGTATATGATGTGATGCCTTACGATCACAATGAAAAAATAAACTTCCTGTATCTTTTAATACTCTATGGCATTCCAGTATTCTATCTTTTATAAAACTAATATATTCTTCAATATTTTTCCATGTATCATTAAAGGAGTATATCTGTCCGGTTTTTCTACTGATTAATTTTTGCTTTTTCTGGGTGAAAAATGGAGGATCCACATAAATAAGGTCAATGCTCTCCGAAGCAATATTTTTAAGCTCAGTTAGACAATCCCCGTGAATAATTTGAGACATGGACTATCCAGCCCTCCTTTCAGCTATATTCCTTAGTATTTCTAAAAGGTCGATATCTGTTTTGTGGTAAACATGATCCCAGGCATCTTTGCCAAAGTAGCACTCTCCATCCAGACCCTTATATAAGCTCTTTATGGTGTCTTGTATTATGATTGCCTGTTTGCGATTAGGATAAAAAAACATCAATCTCACAGGAATAAATCCTGCCTCTTTGCAACTTCTTGCTTTTGTGTGTTCCTTAACAACATGATCTCCATCAGTTGTGGCATCCCTCCATTTTATCTCATACAACCTATCGCCCAAGCGAAAGTCAATGCTAAATTTACGAGGTTTTGATGAAAGAGAATTATTGATCTTAAAGGGTGTTTCAATTTCCGGATATACTGATTCAAAACATAAAAGTACTACATTCTCAAGGAATGAACCCGCATATCGATATACAAATCGCCCCATATTTTGATATTTATCAATAGCTTCACTTTCTTTTTCATCAATACCTAGAAGTGAGAAGATCATATAATGAGATGTATCATCCGATTGCAGTTCAGTAAGGCGAGATTCTATCTTTTCAGACAATCTTCTGGAGTATTCTTTGGATATATCAACAATCTTTTGTTCAATTGCAATCATAATTACTTGATACTTGTAATTATTTTAATAATAGCAGACAAATGTTGGCATTTCAAACTGCTTGTGAATGAATAAATGAATTAATATCCTTATTATGAATTTGATAGTATATGTATAAATTAAATATAGTGTATAGTTTATCGTTACTATTTCTTCTTTGTAAGGCGGTTGATTCGTCGTAGATCCTTCTGAGCCTTTACATGACGCTCATCTGTTGGATCTGGAATCAAGCGAGTGATCTTTATCAGGTTCATCTTCACATCAGCATAACGGCGCATCCTCTTGTCTCGCTCCACTGTAAATAAGAGCTTACGATATCTTTCATCAAGCTCCTCTTTTGATGTTGCCAGGAGATTGACCGCCTCGAGGTAATAGTCGGGCTTAGGCACGCATACCTCAGATAAGCGCAGGGTTTCCTCAAGCAGCTTAATACACTCCCACAGGTTGCCGAGCATTATCTTGCGGGTATCGTACTTACTTTTTGCAACCTCATAGGTCGCTCTCCCTTTTTCTTCCTGGCATACATAGACCTTTGCCGGCTCGATGTTAACATTGCTGACCGCCCAATAGTCCTTAATTGGCGGATAGCGATTATTAATAAAGATCACCCGATTAGTACGATCACGATAGACCAGGTCATCCGGTAACTTCAACCTGCGCAATGCGCTATACACCCCGTCTCCGGTAGGCTCAACAGCATGTATGGTCTCGCCATTGAGCTTAATAACAACCTCCTGGTCATCATCAATATCATAGACCTTGAAAAGAAGTTCCACTGGTTCATCGAAGTTCACCTCAAACTCGTAGATAACCTTATCAAAATGGTTTTGATCCCCTTTTGCCATGTAACCATAAGGGGGATCTTGCGGCAGTGGCATGGGAACATTGACGAATTCTTCTTCACCGGAGAATATCACATAAAAAGCAGCCACTATAAGGATAACCACTACTATAGCGATACCTATAATGATATTCCTAATGCTTAAAAGCGGCTCCTTTGCTTTCTTCTTTTCCCTCTTTTTTTCTCCTTCTTTTCCAAGCGCCAGGCTCTCCCAGTCCTCCTCATCGAAGTCGAAGGTCGCTTCGCCTCCCGAAACATCCTCCTTATCAGCAAGGGGATCTATGAACTTGAAGGAAGTCTTCCCGATGCGAATAATATCGCCATTGTTAAGCCTGGTCTCGCTAACGACAACACCATTGACCTCAGTACCGTTGCGGCTATTTAAGTCCCGAATGTAGCACTCACCATCGAGGTTATTTATCTCTGAATGAACTCGGGAGGCACTTTTATCGTTTAGAATGATCTCGTTCTCTATTGCCCTGCCGATCTTGGTTACATCGCGATCGAGAGGAAACTCAGTTCCCTCACCTCCACCAGTGAGCATAACTAGCTTAGGATGTTGCTTGGAGGATTTATCTGACATCCTTGCTTTTCCTTAGGTGAACAATAATGTTACAACGCTTGAGAAAAGTGTGATTGTGTGTCGATGACTGAAAGATCTTATCCATTCGCTAGAACAACTGACCCCTGATGAATCTGATAACAACTGGTGATAATAACAACATTATAACTGCCAGGAAGATAAAAAGCAGAGGGAACAACAGCTTGACTGGCGCTTCCATAGCAAGTTTTTCAGCCTGCTGTGAGCGCCTGACCCGAAGCATCTCTGACTGGATACGAAGCACTGGACCTAAGCTGGTACCGAGCTGATCCGCCTGGATTAGGGCAGCTACCACCGAGTTCACATTGTCCAGGTTTATCCTCCGAGCCATATCGCGAAGTGCCTCGCGTCGCGTCTTGCCCATCTTAAGCTCCTGCAGCATCTGGAATAGCTCATCGTAAAGCGGTCCAGTGGACTCCTTCTTCATAACGATACGCTCAACAGAGGAGATGAAGTCCAATCCTGCCTCGATGGACAGAGTTAGTAGGTCAAGTATATAGGGCAAAGAGCGGTTGATCTCTTTGGCTCGCTTCATCAGCGTATCGCGCAGCCATACAGGTGGTAGGAAGAAGCCAAGCAAGGTAGCTAAGCTCAAGATAAGCGGATGGCAATTGCCAAACATGGCAGTGAATAGAAGGAAGGTCAGGATCGGTATTCCAAAGAATACCAGTATGCGTAGCGCAATGAACTCATCCGCGTTATATGCTCCAGGATTGCCGGCTGCGGTTAGCTTGCGGTTAAGCCGATTTCGGTAGTCCTCAATAGGCAACTTGCTGATGAAGAAAGCAAGCCAGGTAACAAGCGGGAGTGTGATCCTGTAAAGCAAAAACAGCTCTTTAAGTTCTTGCCGTTTTGCTCCCAGGTGTCCTCTCTGTACCAGGGGAGCTTCTTCCTCCTCTTCTTCCTCGAAGTACTTCTTCTTTGGTGCCAGGGCATAGACGCCCAGGACAATGGATAAAAAGCCGAAGGCTGTGATTAAAAGTTTGAATATTGTATCGCTAATCGGCATCAGTTATTCCCCTTGATGAATCAGATGTCTATAGTTGCAATCTTCCTTATGAAAAAGAAGCCCAACGCCTCGAAGATAATAATAAGCCCTATCATTATCCACCCGATCACATCCTCTACCAATATGGTGATGTAAGACGGATCTATGAAGTATATTGCAACGGCGAGCAATATGGGGATAATACCCAGTACCGCCCCCTGCCACTTGCCTTGCGCGGTCAGGGCATCGATCTTCCCCTCTAACCGAGAGATCTCTCTGATAGTTGAAGCGATGGTGGTAAAGATCTCTGCCAGGTTACCACCAGCGGTTCGGGCAATGATTGTCGAGGTTACCACCAGGTCTAGGTTATTGCTTCGTACCCTTTTTGTCATGTTCAAAAGCGCCTTGTCCAGGTGCACGCCGAGCTTGTTCTCCCTGAGCATCAAGCCGAATTCCTCGGAGATCGGCGGATTCATCTCCTTTGCCACCATCTCGAATGTCTGTACCAGTGAAAAACCCGCCTTAAGTGAGTTTGCCATCGTGGTCAGCGCATCGACCATTTGCTCCTCGAACATCTTAAGGCGCTTCTTCTTTTTATAATTCAGCCAGAAACGCGGGATAAGGAAGCCTACGATAGCGCATAAAAAAGCAACCACGAAGTCCCCAGCACTTAAAACCAACCCAGCAAGCCCCAATAAGAAGGTGATAAGCACATTGATATACAGAAATTGTTCCGGTGAGACAGGCAAGAACATCTCATCGAGATCTTGTGCGGTCTTGCTTAGATACTTCTCCTCATACCTCTTAAAACCTTTCCTGAAGGCTGTGAAGCCAGCTATTGCGAATAGGATACCGGCTAGCAGCGCAAACAGGTAGGTTACATCCCTCAATATCGCCAGATCGACATTCATCTTTTATTCTCCGATATGTTCAGCATGATTCATCCAAATTAAACCAAACTAAATGTAGAATGTATAAAATTTCACAATTCATGTCAACCTCGAAGTGTAATAATTTCAAAGATAGTTACTTGTTTCTCTAATAGGGTGCAACCATAAACCTATTCGGCTCCAAGTTAGAATCATCATCCAGGCTGTCATAACCGCTGCTTTGCAGGATCACATCGCAACTGCAGGTTACCACATTCCCTTTGTCATCGGTTCCTTCATAAGTGAAGGTCATCATCCAGCCCGTTTGGCTGCCATTCTTTCCGCAAGGTGTCATAATCTTCGTGCCGGTTCCCTGAAGCCTCTTCACCTGCAAGCAGATCGACATCGCTATCGGGAGTCCTATTGCCAGAGGCATCTGAGTCAGATCAGGATTATCTTATCCGGCTTGAATTAATCTATTGCAGGGAGGTCAACTAAAGGGATCGCTCCTCCTATATCGCTTCCTCGGATCACGCCGGTCTCATCGATATAGAAGCTGCGAACTCCAGAGCTTTTGTAAGCTACCGGCCAGGCGGCTGCGGAGAAGGACCACGAGCTTTCTCCTATTACGCTGCCCTTTACTAAGGTAAATGTATAGCCAGCCTTCAATCCCTTGGCAATATTCGGGTCCATAAAAGCTACTTCACCGGCTCCCTCGCCACTTACAAGATCCTCAAGTCTGTCAGCATAAGTATGTGGATTTGTGTTGTTGTTATAGTCTATCTGGGCAGCGAGAATAGTCTTGCAGGCTCCGATTGTGGATGCCTCATTTGCGCTCATCCTGGAGCGAAGCAAGGAAGGGATGGCTATTGCTGCAATGATGCCAATTATTGCTACTACAATAAGTAGTTCTATCAAGGTAAAGCCTTCTTTACATCCTGGTCTTCTTGTATTGATAGAAATAATTTCTTGGTTCATAACTCACTAGTACGATTCAAGTTGCCGAAAAATGTCACTAAGATCTGCTCGCTTTTACAAAGCCTGTCCTTATTACTCATTTGCGATCTCTTGTATTCGTTATCATCATCATTCTTGGAAAATCCAACATACTTAGTATCGCAATATTTATGCCAACAAATCTATCAGCCTAGCTTACATTACCAACCACTCTACAGATGGTGAATCCATGCACCTGATTGACTCCTCCAGCTTTGAGGACTTTAGCGCATTCTCTCATGGTAGCCCCGCTGGTATAGACATCATCGACCAGCAATACTCTTGTTCCCATAAGGTTATGCCCCTTTTTCAGGGTAAATGCGCCGGCGATGTTGCGCATCCTTTCATAGAAACCGCCGGTTTGGGTTGATGTATGGCGCTTTCGTATGAGGCTTCTGTCTATTGGGATACGGAATTTTTTTGAGATGATTTTGCAAAGCTCAGATGCCTGATTGAAGCCTCGTTTCATGAATCGAAAAGTATGGATTGGCACCGGAACAAGGTAATCAACTCCTTCTAGCAAGCCGGTCTCGGATAAAGCAAGATGAATATAATATCTAAGCGGAAGCAGCAGATACAATTTCTTATTATGTTTTAGCTGTTTTATCATTTCCGCCGCTGGTCCATGATAGTCATAGTAAAATAATGAAGCTAGTCGCTTAAATGAGTGGATAGGGATTCTGGAGCATCTATCACAGATATACTCATCGCCTGCATGGTAATCCTCTTCAAGCAATGGGATGCCGCAATGAGTGCATGTAGGCTTTTTTAGCCATGATAGCCTCTTTTCGCAATTGATGCATAGATACCCTTCCGCGGTCAGATCACTTGAAGCTCCACACATAAAACAACGTGGAGGGTATATCATCCTAAATAGAGTGTCTATCATTTGCGAATGCTTGCCAAACATAGAATATTCAAACATCAAGTGGAGTAATCCTTGTCGATGAAAAACTCTTTGTGCAGCTTGTCTAGAGCAAGCTTGAGGTGTTGCTTGGGTATTATAAAAGAAATATTGCTTTCAGAAAGGCTTATCTGCGAGAAGTGAATCCCCTCTTGGTTGAGGATAGTGTTTATGATGGAGATCAAACCTGGTATATGAAGCAATCCACAGCCGACTATGGAAACCTTGGCAGTCTTGTCATCATATATTATCTCTTGTACTCCTAGCGATTCACCGACTTCCTTGGCAATCAGGTATGCCTGATAAAGGTTGGAGAAGCTGCAAATGAAACTGCAAGAGTCTAGCCCGTCAACGATCGTTTTTCCAACCAACTCGATGCGGATATTTTTCCTTGACATCTCAGCGAGTAATGTTCCCATGACCTCTTCGTTACGGGGGATTCCCACCATGGTTAGATTAACTATTTTATCGGTGCTTGTTATGCCAGTAATGGAACGCCTGGAGCCTGATTGGCTTTCTGTCATGAGCGTGCCCTCGCCAACCAGGTGGATAGGCTTGACTATTACCGGGACATTGAATCTGCGAGCATAATGCACCGCCCTGGCAGCTAGAACCTTTGAGCCAGATGAAGCAAGCTCCATCATCTGCTCATAATCGAGGGTCTTGATATTCTTGGCATCATCGACCAATCTCGGATCAGCGGTATATACACCAGCTACATCTGTGTAGATCTCGCATATCTCAGCCTTGAGTATGTGAGCGATTGCAACTGCGGTGGTATCGGTTCCACCTCTGCCCAAGGTAGATATATTATGTTCTTTAGTTATCCCCTGGTAGCCGGCAACTACCGGGGTTATTCCACGCTCGATTGCCCGCATTAAAAAGGTTGGATCTGCTCCCTCGATCTTGGCATTGAAGTATTCATCATTGGTGATCAGTCCGATCTGGAAACTTACAAAGGAGGCTGCATTTATTCCCTTATCAATCAACGCGATTGCTAACAGGGCAGCCGTAACTTGCTCGCCGGTTGCTAAAAGGACATCCTGTTCCTTGAGGTTCGGGTTTTCACATACCTCTCTGGCAAGATCTAGCAGGCGGTCGGTGGTTCCTGCCATTGCAGAAGTTACCGCCACCACCTGGTTCCCTCTTGAGATGGTCTCGGCTATGTGGGCTGCTACCGCCTTGATCTTATTGACATCGCCAACAGAGGTGCCACCGAACTTTTGTACTATCAGAGCCATAAGTGTTTTGCTTCATCGATCTCCAGGTTACAATGAGATTATACACCATCTGCTCTTCATTTGAATTGATTTGAGCAATTTGGAGTAGTGAATCGTTCTTGGATATATTATCCTAGTGGTGTTAAGAGATATTAGGGATAAAAGGAGGCATAAATGGGTGATGATCTGATGTTCGCGGTTTGTGGCCTCGATTGCAGCGTTTGCGATATCTACAAGGCAACCGAAGATAAGAGTATTGCCAAGCGGATCGCCAACTATTTTGATGAAAAGCGGGGCGAGAAGATACCTCTTGAAAAGATCGCCTGCGCTGGATGCAGAGGAGATCGCGACCGTCACTGGTCGCCGGATTGCTGGATACTCAAATGTTGCGCTGATGAAAAGGGATTGGAAAGGTGTAATCTATGCGATGATTTCCCCTGTGAAAAGCTTGTCGATTGGTCAAGGACACACCAGGGATACAAAAAGGCACTGGAGCGATTGAAGAGCCTCTAGGGCTTACCAAGAACCTGAATATACACAGCCGTCTCTTTTTTGCCATCAATACCCAGAATATCGTTTAATCTCTGGTCATCAAAGGCGCCGATTACCACCGAATCGATATTCATGGAGGTCGCCTGCAAAAAGACATTCTGCGAGGCGTGTCCGACTTCGATATAGATATAGCGTATGCCACGGTTGCCATATTTTACCGTGGTTCTTTGGGGAACCGCGCTATAGATGAACACGGCGGCTCCTTTTTTTATAGAATCCTGCCTCAAGGCAGCATTGCAGACATCAGATACCAGGTTTCCTTCTTTAATCATCTCCAGCGAATGTTTTTGGGGTATATAGCGATAGATCCCTTTATCTAATCCCTCTATTCTGTTTGCTACCAGGTATATCTCAAGCGGATAGAGCGCTCCGGCGCTAGGGGCAGCTCGCATGGAAAAGCCATGATGCACATGGGTGATGCCCTGGGCGGAGAATAACAAAGTGGAAACCTCGGCTAAGCTGAGTTGCCTATCAGAGTAGTCGCGGACAGATTCCCTTTGTCTTATCGCCTCCAGGGTGGTCAGATCTCCAGATATAAATTCCCTGGGCAGCTCGATATTCGCATATTTATTCTTCATCTTCTCCTCCTTTTTGCTCTCCTGTGCGACAGGACATGAGCTAAATAGCAGAATGATTACAGCATATATTGCAATATTAACGATCATTGTCCGTTTGTTCATCATTATGCTTTTTTTCATAGTCAACCTATCACCTAGATTAGGTAGTAAAAAACAGCATATCCGATATCATTATAGATACAGGTGTTATCGAAGTCGAACACGGCTAATGGTTTGTTATCGGGATTGTAGTGGGCATTATCTTTGCCATATTTTTCAATCATATTATTTATGGCTTCACGGTTTTGGGGTAGCCAATTACCAGCGCTTAATTGATATTCTGCGCTGCGATTTAGATCCTGTTGGTGCACGGTTAGCGCTTCATCGCCTTTCTTAATTGATTTGACAGCTTTTATACCGCTACAGCAAGTAAGACTCCCTGCCAACATTACGATGATTGCAATAGCCACTATTCTTTTTTCTGACATTATTGTTTTCTCCTTGAGATCTAACTTGTGTTAAAATCATACCATCTGATGGTTAGCCTTTTAGCAACTAAAGCAAATGTAATAAGAACAAACTAATTTTTCGCTAGATTTTTTAAGATGTTAATAAATTTTCTTTCGGTGGCTTTTAGATCCTCCAGGTTACCTATGTCGTATCTTTTGCCGGGCAGAGGAAATGCTTTGATAGTAAGGTCTTGTCGCTCCTTTGAGGCAAGCCAGCCGATGAAATCCCCCATTGAATCCCGTAGATTGTATGTCCTTCTAATGCGAATAAACTCCTTTAGGGCGCCGACTGCCGCTGAGTTAAGGTAATACAAGGGCACGGCAGCAAGCGTGCTGGTCGGATGTGGGACCTTCTCTTCAAGCCTTAATACACGATTATCACCATCGAGGGTAATTGCACCGCGATATATCATGCGCTCAGGAGACTCCTTATAATAAGTGATCACGCTATAGCGATCGGCTGCCTGATCAAAGTAGCCGAATAGCTTCTCAAAATCGATATCGTATATACAGTCCCCTGCTATCACGATAAGATGCTGCTCTATTCCCAGATCCCTTGCTGCATCATGGAGATCACCGACGGCTCCCTTGCGCTTGTCGAAGCGAATAGCTCCATTATCGATGATGTTGTCAGTGGGGAATCCTCTGCTTTGTGCCCATGCGATAATCTCAGGGTAATGAAGGTGATTGGTTACAAGAAATACTTGCTCGTCTATCCTTAGGTCAGGAAGTTTGCCCAATTTATCTAGATTATAATCGATAACTGGTGCACCATTTATCTTCACCAGCAGCTTGGAGGTGTCCAGATAGGGTCGGTACCTCTCGAATTCCTCGCCGCTAAGGCTTCTGATGCCGTTGCTCAGTCTCTCCCCGAATCCTGCGCCCAGGAATATGATCTTGATATTGTCCAGATTTCGCATAGCATTATCCCGTGTTAACACCCAGATGAATTTTTAGCTATAAGTTCCCTAAAAATCAAGCCCTGAACCTAAAAAGGTGATTGTTAAAAATTCTGATTGCACTATAATAGCAGGGAGTATTAAGAAAAGGCTACCAAGCATAAGCACCGAAGAACGATGGTAGATTAAGGTTCTAGAATGAATCTAGGTAACTTACTCGAATTCTACAGCTCTGTATCCTTCGATTGGAAGGATCTTATAGACATCCTACTGGTCTCTTACTTGATTTATCGTGTATTTTTGATGATCAAGGGAACGCTTGCTACCCAGATCCTTTTAGGCATCATCGTCTTGTTCATCGCGGCTCAACTTGCAGATATGTACGAACTTCATGCCTTCAAGTGGATCTTGAGCCAGTTTTGGGCGGTATGGGTTCTGGTTCTTGTGGTTATCTTTCAGCCCGAGCTGCGAAGGGCTTTAGCACAGGTCGGTTTATGGAGATTCTATAGCAAGCGCTCCGCTGCCGGTGAGATAATCATAGAGGAGATCGTCCAGGCTGCAATGGCTTTGAGCGCAAGCAAGACCGGCGCATTGATCGTGATAGAAAAAGCTGTGGGACTAAGGCATTTTGTTGAGATGGGCATTCCGATCGAGGCGCGAGTAACTAGCGAGCTTTTAAGGACCATCTTCTTCCCCGACTCACCGCTACACGACGGGGCAGTGATCATCCAAAACAGCCAGATAGCTGCTGCCTCATGTTTTTTACCCTTAACCAAAAGCCCGGTAGATGATACCGAGCTGGGTACCAGGCATCGGGCTGCGCTGGGGCTGTCCGATGAATCAGATGCAATAGTAATAGTCGTCTCCGAGGAGACCGGCATCGTCTCGGTAGCTTATGAGCGTAAGCTAACCAGGGGATTCAACTACGAGACGCTCAAGAAATTCCTTTTGCAGATACTGATGCCAACGCTTTACAGGAAGTTATATGAGAAGGGCACTAAGGAAGATTAATCGGGCGATTCTTGGCAACCTGCCGCTCAAGATCGCCTCCTTGATCCTTGGATTTTTGCTATGGACCACTCTGCTCATCATGCCGGAGGTCAAGGTCTCTTATACCGTACCACTTGAGATACGAAATATTCCACAAAACCTGGAACTGGTATATCAATCGACCAACAATGTAACCATAAATATTAAAGGAAGGCAGGTGCAGCTTTCAACAATAAGCCCAGATACGATAGAGGATGTTTATATAGATCTAACAAAAATAAGCGACCCGGGCACCTATACTATGTTTATCTCCAAGGAAAAAATAAAGCTGCCCCAGGGTGTTGAGATCGTAAGCATCTTCCCCCGTGCCGTAGAGGTTACCCTTGAGGCGATCGTCTCCAAGGTCGTTCCTACTAAGCCTATAATCAAGGGCAAACCAGCTGAGGGATTCATACTTGGAGATGTGAAACCACTGATTGAGGAGATCAAGATCTTCGGTCCCCAAAGCGTGCTCAAGGATGTGGATAAATTGCCAACCGACCCGATCGATATAAGCGGTTATGCGAACAGCTTTATAATCAACGCATCACTTAAGCCACCTAACGAGTATGTCCATCTAGGCGAAGTCAGACAAGTGATAGTCGAGGTAAGTATCGAGGAGATGCGGATTGAACGGATCTTGTCACCTGTAGTAATATCGACCGAGCCAGGCATAAAGACTGAGCCTTCAACGGTAAGCATAACCATTGAGGGACCCAAGAGTGCAGTGGATAGGCTTAATGCACTTGATTTTAAGGTTATTTTATATACTGATGACCTGGAGCCAGGCGTATATGAACTTGAACCACATATCGAGGGAATACCCCCTAATATCAATGTTAAATCACTTGAGCCACCTTTTATTAAAGTTACTATAATGCAACCGACCCCTAGCCAAGTAAAGGGTTTAATTCATCCGACCGATGAAGTAGTTGAAAAGGAGGATGTGCAATGATTAGACTAGGAGTTAACATCGATCATATAGCCACCATCAGGCAAGCAAGAGGTGGAAGTGAGCCGGATCCGGTAACTGCGGCGACTCTTGCAGAGCTTGGCGGAGCAAACGGGATCACCATTCATCTCCGCGAGGATCGCCGACACATCCAGGAAAGAGACCTCGAGCTGCTTCGCAAAACCGTTCAGACAAAACTCAACCTGGAGATGGCAGGTACCCAGGAGATGGTAAATATAGCCCTAAAATACATGCCGGATGATGTCTGCCTTGTGCCAGAGAATCGCCGTGAGTTGACCACCGAAGGGGGACTGGATGTCATCGCAAACCTCGGTAAAGTCAAGGATATCTGTCTCAGGGTAAAGGAAGCAGGCATTACACCGAGCATATTTATAGAGCCATCCAAGGACCAGATAGACGCAGCCAAAGAGGCAGGGACCGTCTCCATAGAATTGCATACCGGAAACTACGCAAATGCAAGAGGAAGGGAGAAAATCGCCCGAGAACTTCACAAGATAGTGGAGGCTGCTCAGTATGCCAATTCCATTGGATTGCGAGTAAATGCCGGGCATGGACTAAACTATAATAATGTGCAAAAGATTGCCTCCATAAGCGTTATTGAGGAGCTTAATATCGGACATAGCATCGTCTCCAGGGCAGTTATGAGCGGCATGGTCAGCGCGGTCAAAGAGATGTTTCAACTGATGTTGCAGGCTCGCATGGTCGAGTATTGATGTAACTTAAACAGATACATAAGGTAACAAAAACAACATCGATTGGCTTGCTGGTAATAATGAAAAATAAAAAACTGTTTTATTTGATCAACGCTGCTTTATTCTTTGCTTGTCTTACCTCGTGGGCAATCGAAGCGACTCCAGCTACAATAATCAAACCTCTAATAGTAATTGGTAACCAAGGCGTAAATGATGGCGAATTCAACGAGCCAAGGGATTGCGCCTTCGATGATGCAGGTAACCTATGGGTGGCTGATTTCAGAAACTATCGAGTGCAGAAACTAACCCCGCAGGGGAAGCATTTACTAACCGTTGGAGAGAAAGGCTCTCAGCCGCTGCAATTCATGGATCCCACTGGCATAAGCAGTAGCTCTAAATTCATCTATATAGCAGATACATGGAACCATCGATTGCAGGTTCTGGATAGCTCGGGGAACTTCGTGCGTTCTTACCAGGGTGGTTTCTTTGCACCCAAGGATGTTGCCCTAGCCCCCGATGGCGAGATTTATGTCAGCGACACCGGCAACGGTCGCATAGTCGTGCTGAGCCAGGATGGCAGGGTCCTTCGCACCATCTCCAAGAAGGGGAATGCAAAGGGCGAGCTTTTAGAACCGGTGGGATTAGCCATTGCCTCCAAGGGGGATATCATCATCTTCGATGCCGGCAACAAGAGGTTGCAGCGCTTAGGGGAAGATGGAAAGCCCCTCATGGTCATAGATTTACCGCAAAAGAGAGAGCGACATGCTGATGCCTTCGTAACCTTGGATGCCAAGGGATTCATCTATGCCACCGATCCCGTATTTAGCCGGGTTCTAATATTCAAGCCCGATGGAAGTTTGCACAAGGCGTTCGGCGCCTTTGGAAGAGAACCAGGACAGTTCGACAGACCAGCCGGAATAGCTATCTCCAAGGATGGAAAACTCCTTGCCGTCTGCGACACCTGGAACCACCGCATGCAGCTTTTCTCCACGAGCGATATCGAGAAGCTGCCTGTATATGGGGCTAGCAAGGCGGGATGGATGTTCCTTATCGCGGTAATAATTGCTATCGCTTCAATTGCCCTGTTTTCCTTTATCATCATTCGTTTTGTTTCAAAATGGCGCTTAAGAGCGAAAGAACCTGATTTTGAGGGGATCGAGGACAAAGAGGATTCAGGGAAGGATATACTAGAACCTTTACCAATTGATATGGAGGAAGAGGAGACAGAACCAGCGAGGGTTTCTGACACCATCTCCAGTGATGAAACAGTGGAGATATCGGCGCTCGAATTCCCTGAACTAGCTGATAGGCTCAAGAAAAAGAGACATTTCGTAGGTTTCCTGGAGCTTTTTTATGATCGTTGGTACCTGTTCTTTCCACTTGTGATTACGATGATAGGATTGGCAGTTGCCGGGCAGCTTTTTATTCATTTCAGATGGTCGGTGAAGACCGGCGCGATATTATATTTAATGGACATTCCACTGGTTATCATCTATGCGCTCTCCCGCAGGAAAGAAGGCATCAAGGGGGTATCTATTCCATTGAAAGTGGAAGCAATCCTGATTGTACTTATCATGATCATCGCCATCTTCTTCAGGGTTTACCAGCTTCCGGAATTCCCATGGGGGTTGAACAACGATGAGGCATGGGATGGGGTAGAGGCGCTTCAGATGCTGGAGGGGAAGGTATATCGTCCCCTCACCAACCAGAGATGGGATATAGAGACGCTATTTTTCTACCTCCTATTGCCTCCCATGATACTGTTTGGAGCAAATTATCTCTCCATGCGTCTGGTTCCCGTGACCATAGGCATTTTGACCGTGTTTGTTTTTTATCGACTGCTCAGACGCATCTTCGATCAAAGGCTTGCGCTACTAGCCACGCTATTCATTGCCCTATGTACTCCGCATGTCATATACAGCAGGACCGTCTGGCGGGTAACCTCGCTTCCGCTTGTGCAGGCAGCCATGTTTTTATTCCTATATCGGGCGACAAGGTCGGCAAGTTTGAGGGATTATATATACTTCGGTGGTTTTCTGGGGCTTATTTTCAACACTTACAGCTCTGCCAAGATAACACCGCTGCTGCTAGGCATCTACTGGATTTATATATTATTCAAGCAGCGGGGGGAGTTTATTCGTCGGCACCTTCCCAAGATACTGGTGTCATTCATGATCGCAGCGATAGCCGCCTCTCCGCTGATAGTCTATGGAATATACCATCCAAATAGCCTATTTGGCAGGACTTCCGGGCACCTATTCATCACTAACCAGGTACATCACACCGGGGATTGGTCTCCGCTTTGGAACAATGTGGTCCACTTTTTTTCTACATACATTTATCGAAGCGGTCCCGGCTCATTCAACGAGCCGGAGCATCCCATCCTGAGTCCTTATGTCGCGCCGTTTTTCATACTTGGATTGGTGTTTTTCATTTTTTATCTTAATAAGACAGGGTATTTCCTTCTTTATATATGGTTCTGGCTATATGCTCTGCCGGGGATACTCTCTGAAAGCCCACTAATTCAGCGCATACTTGGCTCAGTGTTGCCTGGCATGATAATCGGTATCGTCTTCGGAGTGATATTGCTCAGGGATATTCTATCCAGGCTTAAGATCCAACGACAATGGGTTCAGAATATTGCATTGATTCTAGCCGGCATAGTCTTGTTATCTTCGCAGTATAAGCTGATATTCGTGGTTTATAAAAACGCTTTCCACTTCCAGTATGGCTACTTCCCGCATATAAACGAGGTTTGTTATCAGGCGAGGGATGAATACTTAAAGGGCAACCAGGTCTATCTCTCTGAGATCTTCGCCAATCATGATACCTGTCGTTTCGTAAACTTCTATGCCAGCCATTTTCATTATCAGTGGCGCTCCGACTCCTGGGCAAAGGTCTATAATATGTTCGATCCCGGCCAGGATGTCCTCATACATAAAGACCCCGGTAAAGGAGCCTCATATCTACTTAATATTGGCGGTGCTGAGCTTGAATACATAACCAGGATATTTAGATCCTATTATCCTGGGGTGAGAATAGACCCGATAAAGCATCCGCTGCACCCCGATACCACCATAGCCTGGAGATTCAATTTAACCCCTGGGCAGATAGAGCAACTGCAAGGACTGAATGTTGAGATAATTGACCCAGATGATCAGACCAAGGATACTGGTGTCATTAAGTCGCTTAATATACGAAACCTGGGGCAGGCATTTGACCTCTCATCGGATGGATCGAGAATCAGGATTTTTGGTTCTTTAATCCTCGGCCGGATAGAAAATTATGCCTTTAAGCTTGATACATCGGCATCCTGTCGTATCCTTTTGGATGATGAACTTCTATTGGAGACCAAAAGAAGAACCAGCCAATCTTTAGATGAAGTTTATAAGCAGCGGCTCATGGGTATGGGATTACATAAGATCGAGATCATCATCGAGGATGCGGTAGCAAACGACCGATTCATCCTGAAGATGCAACAGGATAATGTGCCAGTCTATAAGGACATTCCACACTGGTCGCTCTGTACTAAGCCACCGCAGCCAGGACCATTTATGCCTAACCGAATAAGCACCATCCGGTTCAAACTTATCGCTGAGCAGAGATATTCGGGTCCAGGGATAGAGGATCGCCATTGCAGAGGTCCCAAGGATGTTGTAGTCAACGACTCCGGGGAGGTTTTCATGGCAGATTCTACAAACTTCAGAGTAAAGGTATTCTCAGCAGGCGGCAAACTTGAACGCTTATGGGGGAGAAAAGGCAAAGAATCGACTGACTTTAGCTCCCTGTTCAGGTTATCCATGGATGCTAATGGGAATTTATATGTAGTAGATATGCTTTTTCACAAGATTCACAAGTATGACCAGCAGGGGAGATTCCTGGGATTCGTTGACTGCGGACACTTGAGAGGTCCTTTTGATATGGTCTTCAACTCAAAAGGTGATGCCATGATAAGCAACTACAACCGCGGCAATGTCATTATTTGCAGCCCCAACGGTAAAAGCCGCTCTGTTACCAAGATTGATTCCTTCTTTGGCAAGTTCGTATCGCCGGCTGGGGTGGCGGTTGATAAACATGATAGATTTTATGTAGTGGATGATGGAACTAAAAGCATCGTCCTTATCGACAAGAACGGTAATTTGTTAAGCGAGACATTTCTTAGCAAGATCGATAAATATAGCTCTTTGATGTTAACCGATGATGGTTTTTTATTCGTCTTCTGCCCCAAATCAAATCGCATCTTCGTGTTCGATGACAAGATGAATCTGCTGCTGGATCCCAGTTCGAGGAACTTCGATCCCTTTGATAATCTACATCTTCGTTTTCCGATTGCTGGCTATGAGGGATCTGACGGTAAGATATACATCGTCTCCAGCGATGCGGACACCATTATCCGCTGCCGACGGGCACAACTATAGAAACTATTCTACTAGTAGTAAGCAGGCACCTTTTACTAGAAACATACTAACCAGAAACAAGTCGATAATGGATAAGATAAGATCCTGGCTAGAAATTACCTTTATCGAAGAGAAGGGTGATAATATACCCTCGTCTAGTGGCGGTGTCAGGATAGCGCTAGTTTATCCTAATTATTACCATGTAGCCGCCTCAAGTTTAGGGTTCCAACTGGTTTACCAGATGATCAATGCGCATCATGCCGCCAGTGCTCATCGTGCATTTTTGCCTGAGCCTCCGTTGTTCAGCGAATACAAACGGACTGGCAAAAGGCTGATGACCTTGGAAGAGAAGCGCCCGCTTACCGACTTTGATATGATCGCCTTCAGCGTTTCGTTTGAGAATGATTATCCTAATATCTTAAAGATATTAGATCTGGCAGGGATACCGCTTTTAGCAAAAGATAGGAACGAAACGCATCCATTGATCGCCGCGGGCGGAATTGCAGTTACGGGCAATCCAGAACCTCTTTCTGATTTCATAGATGTCTTTTTCATCGGCGAGGCTGAGCTAGTGCTGCCTCCGTTCCTAGAACACTATTGTCAGCTTCTTGAGGATGATCTTACCCGGGAGGAGCTGCTCTGGGAGTTATATCATCTCGATTACATATACATACCTTCATTATACAGGGTTTCTTATGATAACAAGGGATTTATCGCCGGAATAGATCCCATAGGCAATGCTCCTATGCCAGTTAAGATAGCCCGAGTTGATGTTCTATCAGGTGCTGATGCCTGTTCGAGCATCTATGCAAGAGAATCTGAGTTTTCCGATATGCACCTGGTTGAGATATCGCGTGGATGTCCCTTCCGGTGCGGATTTTGCCTCCTGGGAAATCGAATGGCACCTTTTAGACTCAGGAAGTTCGATGAAATAACTGCCATGGTGAAAAAAGCGCCGCCTGAGTGCAACACAACAGGATTTATCAGCTCTTCTGACAGCAATCATCCCAAGTTCATGGACATCCTTTTAGAGGCTAAATCTCTTGGATTGAGAGCTAGTCCAAGCTCGTTATGCTTGAACAGCCTCAATAGCGAGCTTTTGCAGGCGCTCAAGCAGTGCGGCAATCAGACAATAACTCTGGCGCCAGAGACCGCATCCGCTGAACTCCAGGCGCAGATAGATAAACCTTTTGATAAGGCAAAGCTGGAAAATGTGGTCTCGGAGATCGCTTGCCTAGGATTTCAAAATTTGCGTTTATACTTTATCATCGGGCTGCCCGGCGAGACCGACGAGGTTGCACATCAAACCATAGAACTTACCAAATGGATACAGCACACCATGAAAAAAGCGGCAAGCTCAAATAGAATCCCAGACATAACTCTTAGCATAAACTCCTTTATTCCAAAGGCATTTACTCCTTTTGGCTTAAGACCGATGGCTTCCCGCCGGGTTTTGGATGAAAGGCTAAAGATAATCAAGGCTGGCTTGAGGGGATTCAGGGGAATCCATGTAATCCACGATGCTCCCAAGTGGGCTGCCATGCAGGCATTGCTTTCCATCGGCAACCGAAGAGTTGGCGAATTCTTGCTCAAACTGCACAAGAAGGGGAATTATGCACAAGCAATAAAGGAATGGCAATTCAATCCCCAGTTTTTCATAAATCGTCCCAAGAGCAAAGATGAGATCATGCCCTGGAGCATTCTCGAAGCATAACAAGCGAATGCGATGGAGATGACCTACTAGCCATGATCCAAATAGACTTTAGACTTTAGTCAACCTTGAACGAATAATTATCATTTTCCACTTGCATACTGCGCAAAAATACACTATATTATAGATGTAGTGTCATGGAAGTTATTAACCTCTTAACGGAGGGTAAGCCATGGAAAGGCTGACAAAACGGCAACAGCAGGTGCTCGATTTCATCATCTGGTGGCAACAGGATCAAGGTGTATTGCCGACTCTTCGTGAGATCAGCGCTCATTTCGGCTTCAGCTCTGACAACGCTGCCCGCCAGCACCTTCGTCTCATCGAACGCAAGGGCTACCTGAGACGAACTCCGCACAAGTCGAGGCATATCATCCCGGTCTTGGGGATCGATGTTGATTCGCATGCAGCAAACCAAGTGCCCATCGTGGGTCGCATAGCCGCTGGCGTTCCGATTACCGCGGTGGAGAATCTGGAGGGCTATGTGGCGCTGGATAATCACCTGTTTCCTGGCGGGGGACTGTTCGCCCTCAGGGTCAAGGGGGATAGCATGAAGGAGATAGGGATAAACCATGGTGATCTCGTGGTGGTAAAAAAGCAGCAGAGCGCAGTCAACGGCGATATTATAGCCGCCCTGGTCAAAGATGAGGCGACGGTGAAGCGCTTCTTCAGGGATGGCAACATCGTGAGGCTTCACCCGGAGAACAAGGCAATGAACGACATTATCATCAAGGGACCCGATGTCTCCGATTTCAGCATCCTGGGCAAGGTGATCGGCGTAATCCGAAGGATGTGAGCAAAGGTGAAGTGGTTTAAAAAACCTCAATCCTCAATCTTCAAGCCTGGACTACGATGGAACGACAGGTACTACATATCAACATCACCGATTTTCTTGTATCTGTGGAGGAGGTCGTCTCTCCACGGCTGCGTGGTCGTCCGGTGGCTGTAGCCCCGCTTGGGCAGCAGCGGGCTGTGCTTTACGATCTTTCGATCGAGGCGCAGCGAGCCGGCTTGTGCAAGGGAATGCTGCTCTCCCGGGCACAGAGGCTCTGCAAGGATCTGGTGGTCATACCTCCTAGGATGGATCTCTACCGGCGAGCCATGTCAGCGCTCCTTGAGCACTCCAGCCGTTATTCACCTTGCATGGAGTTCGCCGGCATGGGACATATCTACCTTGACCTGACCGGACTCGGCAGGCTGTTTGGGCGCAGCGTTGATACGGCGATAAGGATAAAAAATGAGATCAAGGAGCGCTACCGACTTTCATCCACTGCCGGGTTAGGCTCGAACAAGCTGGTGAGCAAGGTCGCCACCCGTGTGGTCAAGCCTGACGGCTTCTGCAGCATCCTAATAGGTGGCGAGGAGGCTTTTTTGGCTCCATTGCCGATTAAGCTGCTGCCTGACATGGAGCCGGCGCAGCTTAAGCTGCTCCATGACCTAAATATAAGAACCGTTGGATTATTAGCCTCGCTAACCCTACAGCAACTGTATCCATTGTTCGGCAAGGAAGCGGTAGCTGTTTACCGCCGCGCCCGTGGCATAGACTTAAGTCCGGTGGGACAGAGCCGTAAACCGCTGCCCGTGGTCAAGGAGCAATATACCTTTGACGAGGACACCAATGACAAAGGGGAGCTTGTCGCCAGGCTCTTTTACATCCTGGAAAGGGCGACCAAAAGGCTCAGGGAGATGAAAATGGCTGCCAAAAAAGCGACTTTGCAGGTCGAGTTCAGTGACAGGCATCTTGCAATCAGAAGGCTAGTGCTGAAAGAGGCGACGAACCTGGAGCTTTGTATTTTTCCTAGTCTGGAGCCTGTACTAGTAGGGCTGTTATCTTGTCGCACGCGTATCAGACGAATGACGGTAACCCTGTATGGACTGGTAGTGGAAGGGAAGCGCCTCTCGCTCATGCAAGCCCCAGAAAAAGAGCGCCTGGAGTCATTGACATCTGCGCTGGACAGGATCCGAGATCGCTGGGGGCAGAATGCAGTGGCATGGCTGGGTAGAAATCTGGATGCCTTGAAAAGCGGTGATAAGTATGGGTAAAAGCGCAATGGTAATGCTAAAGGAGCCTTATTTCCTCTACAGTTACGCTAATGGCGCCGAAATCCTGCTCAACCAACCCTTTGATTATATAGGGATACTGGTATTGGAGAATATGGCAGAAGGCTTGATACACCTTTGGAAAAAAAACCGTCTCGAAGATATCGGTAGTGTCCTCGAAGCTGACGAACTCCATCGGCTCCTTATCCTTAGTAGTTACCACCTTGCCGGTAACCAGCCAACCGAGCAGTGTAATCCTTCTGCCCACATAACGATGCAATTCCTTGGCTTGAACAAGATTTATCCCTTTCAATTTGCTTTTAAATAGGGTCAAAGGATGCCTCGAAGTTAAGAATCCGAGAGTAATAAACTCGCGACGCAATCTTTCCATTTCAGAGTACTCGGGCAGATCTGGAGCCTGGATCTCAGGGGGGTCGAATATGCTGATTCCCTTGGTGTATTTGTGGTTCTTTCCGAATTTCGCCAGGTATTCCCAGAGAATTTGTGGCCTCGTCTTTCGGTTGCTGATGCTTCCCAATGCGCCTATTGTTATTAAAAGCTCCATATCCTTGGGCTCAAGCCTGGTACGCTGAGCGAAGTCCTCCAAACTACTATAAAGACCATTTTTTTCCCTCTCTTTAGGGATGATCTCCTTGGCTTTCATGGACAGCCCCTTTACCTGCATTAACCCGACCCTGAGTTTCTTGTACTTGCCCTTGTACTTGTAATCACTGTAGTTGACATCAACAGGGAGTATTTCTATTCCCATCCTTCTCGCCTCGGAGATATATGCAAAGGGAGAGTAATATCCTCCCTGGTTACTAATCACCGCAGCGATGAACTCCGCGGGATAATGAGCCTTTATATAAGCGGACTGGTAGCTCACCTTGGCATAAGAAGCCGAGTGCGGTTTGCAGAAGCTGTAGCCCTGGAAACTCATGATCATATCCCATATCTTGTGTATGGTATCAATGAGGATGCCCCGCCTGGCAGCGCCATCATAGAACTTCTGCTTGTATTGCTCCAACCTCCGCTCCCTATCCTTTTTTGACATTATCTTACGCAATCCATCCCCATCCGATGAGCTGAATCCTGCGAGAGCCATAGCCGCCTTGGAGACATCCTCCTGGTAAACCATTATCCCGTAAGTCTCCTTGAGTTCATTTTCAAGTAGCGGATGCAAAGGATCATATTGCCCCCCTTTCAGTCTGCGTACATATTCACGGATATAGCGGTTGGCTGCTGGACGGATGATGGAACTGTTGATGACCAGGTGCTCGAAATCTCCCTTGCCTGTCTTCATTTGTAATTGTCGCATAGCCGGAGACTCGACATAGAAAACTCCCATAGATTGCCCTTTTGCGAGTAATTCCTTGGTTTTAGGATCATTTTCGGGATCCCATTTTTGAGTATCGATCTCGGTACGGTAGTTATTCTTGATCATCTCTAAGGCATCGCGTATCACCGCAAGTGAACGATTGCCCAACAAGTCAATCTTGACCAAACCAAACCTCTCTGCTGCATCCTTTTCCCACTGAATAATGTTCACACCCTTTGGCGCGGGTTCCAAAGGAACATAACTGCTAAGCGGTTTGGGGGTAACAACAATTCCGCCGCAATGCACTGACATGTGTCTGGGGAATCCGATTATTCTTTGAGCATAATTCATTATCTCCTGCCAGGGTGGTGAGAGATCTACATTGCGCATCCTGGGCAATGAGCTGAGACAGGTGTATAGGTCTCCATCGGTTTCTGTTGACCAGAACCATGGAATGTGCTTGGTAACCTTGCTTATCTCTCTTTCCGGGACGCCATAGACTTTTGCTGTTTCCCTGATAGCTCCCCTGGGTTTGAAATGTATATGTGTTGCGATCATGGCACTTCGTTGCCCGCCATATTTTCTAAAGACATACTCGATAATCTTGTCCCTTTCATCCCAGGCGAAGTCGATGTCCATGTCCGGTGGATCTTTCCTTTCTGGATTAAGAAAGCGTTCAAAGAAAAGCTTGTGCTTTATAGGATCGACATTTGTGATATTCAGGCAATATGAGACCAAGCTGGCAGCCCCGGAACCCCTGCCACAGGTGCGAGAACTTTGTTTTACGATATCAGCTACGATAAGGAAGTAAGCTGCAAAACCTTTCTGCTCTATTAAGGAAAGCTCATATTCCATGCGATCCCTTACACGGCTATCGATTACTGGATATCGTATCTTCGCTCCCTTGTAAGCCTCATGTCGGAGATAGTCAATGGGACTGGATTTATCAGGGGTCTGGTATCCTATAAAGACATTCTGGTGATAGGGACCTTCATAATTGCACATTTCAGCGATTTTGACCGTGTTTTCCAAGGCTTCGGGAAACGAGCAAAATATTCGCTTCATCTCTTCTGGAGATTTCAGGTAGTTTTTAGTGGAAACCAGGTCAGTATCAGCGAGATTTGATAAGGTCGAATTTTTATCTATGGCACGCAATAGCCTATGCACAGGGTAATCATCTACCGAGCAAAAGGTTACATCGTTCGTAGCAACGATAGGGAATCCTTGCTTCCTTGCATCAAACAGGATCTTGTTAACCGAGCACTTAACCTCCGCAAACAAATGTTCTACCTTGCCTTTAAGTCTCTTAAGCAACTCAATGGAATCAGTAAGGATCACCGTGCCATCCTGATGCTCTATCAACATCTGAGTGAGTGTTTGCAACTCTAACCCTGATGGTAGCTCAGAATCTTTGGAAACAGACTTGGCATAATCAATACAGAATTCCTCTGTGCCGTAGTTGCAATCCCACCTCATATCATCGGTTAGAATCTCAATCCTTTCATTATTAAGTATCGGATCAAGGTTTCGCCTGGTAATGATATTGCACAGATTGCTGTAGCCGATCGAGTCTTTGACTAATACTATTACTCGATGGTTTCGAGTTGTTACCTCAGCACCAATGATCGCCTTTAGTTGGTTTTCTTTGGCTCGCTCAAGGAAGGTGTACAAAGCATAGAGGTTGTTTCTGTCCGTGAGAGCTAGCGCATTCATGCCCATATCTTTTACTTTACGGCATATCTGGTCGATAAAGGATGCTCCCCATAACATCGAGTAATTCGATTTTATGTTAAGATGCACGAAGCTCATTTGCTACCCTGATTCACTCGATATTTTATCGTTTTCATATTCATTTATCGAGTCTTTGGCATTCACTAATTTATCGAGTTTTCCTGTAGAATGATCCCCACCATCTCCATGTAAGCATGTAAGAAGCTGCCAATGAACTTGGAATTGAAGCGGGATTAGGGTAAGATACCTTGATGATCGAGGTAACAGGTTATGCTTAGATTATACAATACATTGACCAAGATGGTGGAGATATTCGAGCCCCTGCAGCCTGGGGTTGTGCGCATCTACACCTGTGGACCAACGGTTTATGATCACCCACACATCGGTAACTTCAGGGCATTTATCTTCGCCGACCTGCTGCGAAGATACCTCAAGTATCGTGGATTCAAGGTGATCCATGTAATGAATCTTACCGATGTGGATGACAAGACCATAAAAAGATCGAACCAAGAGGGCATCTCGCTAGGTGAGTTGACCGAGCGCTATATAGACTCCTTTTTCGAGGAGATCAGTATGCTCAATATAGAGCGCTTCGAGCACTATCCGAGAGCGACCGAGCACATCGAGCAGATGCTCGATCTCATCGAGCGCCTTTCCGAGAAAGGCTATACATATCAAAAGGATGGCTCCACTTACTTCTCCATAGAGCGCTTCGATAAATACGGCAGGTTGTCCAAGATAAACAAGTCTAAGCTCGTCCTTGGCGCCAGGTATGAAGTAGATGAATATTCCAAGGAAAATCCCCGCGATTTCGTGCTCTGGAAGGCTGCCAAAAAGGGCGAGCCTTACTGGGATAGCAAGTTCGGTAAGGGGAGACCTGGCTGGCACCTGGAGTGCTCAGCGATGAGCATGTACTACCTCGGCCAGACCTTTGACATTCATACCGGAGGTAAAGACCTGATATTTCCGCATCACGAAAACGAGATAGCCCAAAGCGAGGCTGCCACGGGAAAGCCATTTGTGCGATACTGGTTGCACAATGAATTTCTATCCATAGATACCGAAAAGATGTCCAAGTCGCTGGGCAATATTTTTACTCTGCGCGAGCTTCTTGAACAAGGCATAGAACCTCGTACCCTGCGTTATTTTTTCATATCTTCGCACTATAGGAAACCCCTGAACTACTCAACACAGACCCTGCGACATTGCAGCGAGGCACTGAAAAGGTTGGATGACTTTGTTCTGCGATTGAAGGATTATAAGAAGGGGGGCGATACTACCCGGTCCGATATTATGAGAATCATCGATGAGACCAGGAATGGCTTTATCGAGCAGATGGATGATGACCTGAATGTCTCCGGTGGATTGGGATGTTTGTTCGAGTTCGTAAGAACGGTGAATGACCTTATAGATCACGATGCGTTGTCGCTTGATGACACGGATGCGATCTTAGGGTTCCTTCAGGAGATAGATAGTGTCCTGGCGGTAATGAGATTCGATGAAGAGGTCCTTGATGAAGATATTGAAGCGATGATTAAACAAAGGGAACAGGCACGCAAGAACAGGGACTTTGCCGCCGCAGACCGCATAAGAGATAAACTCAAGGAAATGGGGATCCTACTGGAAGATACCAAGGATGGCACGCGCTGGAAACGAAAGGTTGTTGATTGATTGCGATCAGTTCATCGATGGGGATTGATGGCTGATAGAACTAAGGCTTTGCTCAACCACAAGTAGGCTATTCATGCTGTTTTTTAGCATCATTATCCGCAACATATTCAGAAGAAAAACTCGCAGCATCCTGACCATCATAGGCATCACTATCGGCATCGCGGCTGTGGTTTCACTGGTATCCATCTCCCAGGGATTCGTGGCAACCTGGGTCGATATGCTCGAAACCAGGGGCACGCACATCACCTGCCTGAAGCGACATGCATCCGATATTTTCCTTAGCGTCCTCGATGAGAATATGATGAAGGAGGTGGAAAAACTGCCCCATGTTGAGGCAGTAGCTGGTACCTTAGTCGATATGACAACCGTGGATGATAAACCGATGACTATCATCTATGGCTTCGAGGCAGGCACATTTGTTATGGATCATGTGGAGATACTGCGCGGGAGATTCGAGCCTGATCTCAACAAGAACACCATAATGTTAGGCACTGGGCTTGCTGATTATCTCAAAAAGGATGTTGGCGACTATGTTGATATGGAGGCAGATGTCTTCGATATAACAGGTGTTTATGATGCGGGGAATTTTGTGGAAAATAGCGGAGCTATTATGCCATTGAAGGCTCTACAAAATATTATGAGCCGACAAGGCGTGGTTACAGCTTACAACATCAGGCTTCAGGATCCCACCAAAGTTGATGATGTGATCGCACAGATCCACTCTCGTTATCCCAATATAATAGCCATGGGTGTTGAAGAGACGGTTCGAACCAACGACGGCGTCAAGATCGCCCGCGCCACAGCATGGGGTACATCAATTCTCGCACTGATCGTGGGTGCTATCGGAGTAATGAACACTATGTTCATGTCGGTATTCGAGCGCACTAGAGAGATAGGCATTCTCAAGGCTCTCGGCTGGCGGAAAACTCGTATCCTGCGCATGATAATGGCAGAATCGCTCATTATCTCGGTGATCGGATGGATATGCGGTTCCCTGCTTGGACTGTTGGCGGTGAATGTGATCAACGCCCTGCCCAATGTTAAGGGAATGCTCTATGCGGACTTCGGCTTATTGTTATTTATTAAAGCCTTTGCGGTTGCAGTCAGCCTTGGCTTTCTAGGAGCTATATACCCTGCTGCCTGGGGGGCTTCCATATCACCGATGGAGGCTATTCGCCATGAGTGATAACATCATTGAGGTCATCAACCTGGTCAAGGAATACGAAGGTGGCTTGATTAAGGCATTGAACGGGGTATCCTTCAATGTTAGGCAAGGGGAATTCATCGCGATTATGGGACCGAGCGGCTCTGGTAAGTCGAGCCTGCTTAACCTCATTGGAGTGCTCGATACTCCGACTTCGGGCGATATTCTGTTCAAGGGACAAAGCCTGAACGATCTTAAGGATAAGGCAGGCTTTAGGGCACTTAGCATCGGGTTCATATTTCAGGCATTCTATCTAATGCCGACCCTCACTGCCATGGAGAATGTCCAATTGCCGATGTTCGAGTTAAAACTAACGCCTGTTGAGCGCAGGCAACGAGCTGCACAGCTACTTGAACAAGTAGGAATGGAGCATCGAATGCACCAGGTGCCGAGCAAGCTGTCAGGTGGCGAAAGACAAAGGGTGGCTATCGCAAGGAGCCTGGCAAACGACCCTGAGATCATACTCGCCGATGAGCCGACCGGCAATGTAGATAGGGAGAATGCCTACAAGCTCATGGAATTACTTAAAGACTTAAATGAGCAACATCGGCGCACACTGATTATAGTTACTCATGATAGCTTTACCGCTGGATATGCGAAAAGGACCCTACAGATGCTCGATGGAAGAATAGTCTCCGAGAGCAACTGAGCATTCAAGGCTCCCCTTCATCAAGTGCTGAAAGATACTTCTCGGCTCGATCCTCTTGTCCCTTGCTGATGAGCAATTCTGCGATCTCTTTTAGTACATAAGTTCTCCTGAACTGGCTGCTAAGCTCTTGGCGCATGAGCTGATCTGCCTTATCGTAATTTCCTAGCATGATATAATTATAAGCCTGTTGGTAAAGAATATCCGGGTGATAGGGGATTATTCTCAATAGGCGGTCAAGAGCCTTAATTGAGCCAACATAGTCCCCATTTTTCGCCAGGCGATCTGCCTGGGATCTTAATTTAGCGTAGAGACTTATCTTGTCTGGTACTAACATCTTCACCACTCTCTTTGCCATAACAGCTCTATTGGTTGCAGTCTCAAGCAGGTTCTCTGTGCTTATCATACCAAAATTATCCCTCCATTCATCATGCAGATCGGACCCTTCGAGAAATCCAAGTGGGCTTATGGTAAGGATAGTGATCCTTTTCCTCAGGTTGACCACCATGAAAAGAGTGCGCAAGAAGTCTAACATGGTTTCTCCTGGATAGCCGGTAATAAGATTTATTTCAGCAAAGATTCCTGCTCGATATGTATCTTCGATAACTCTATATACATCACTGAGATTGTAGTTTTTCCTCATCAGGTCTAAGATCCTTTGCGATCCGCTCTCGACGCCGTATTCCAGCCGGTAACAGCCCGCATAAAAGGCTGATTCCAGGTCTTTTGCGCCCATCAATGGGTGTATGCGAGCATAGCCGGTCCAATTATACTGCCGTTGAGCCTGACCCAATAGCCGGCAAAGCTCCCTGAAGTTGCCAAGGTTTCCGTTAATCAGCGAGTCGGTGAAGTAAAATCCATCCGGGTTATATCGCTGTGCGAGATCATCCATAATATTTACTATCCTGGAGGGGCTCCGGTAGCGATAGACAGCCCAGAATTTTCTCTCAAAGCAAAATGTACATCGGGCAACGCATCCTCGACTCCCCTCTACTGGCAATATTAGATGCTCAAGCGTGTAACGGCTAAGATCCAGGCTGCTGAAATCAGGAGCTGGTAGCTCATCGAGATCGAGGGGATCCCTTGCTGGGTTGTGGATTATCTTCCCCTCATCGATATATGAAACGCCGGGACATCCATCAAATCCCCGCCTGCTCTTGATCCGCTTGAGGATATCCACCAGTGCAGCCTCCCCCTCTCCGCTGACGATAGCATCCACAAGTCCGCTTGCAAGTATCTGATTTCCTTTGCTGTGTTGATGTGCGCTGGGACCTCCGAATATGACCTTGCAGTTCGGATTTATGAGCTTAATCTTGCGAGCAAGCGATAATGATGGATAAAGGTTCATATTAAAGCAAGTGAAGCCAAAAAGCTTTGAGTCGGTAGCAGCAAGTTGTTCAGCCTTTTGAGCAAGAAAAGGCTCAACCAAACTCTTCAGGTCTTGATATTTTCTCTTGGATACCCATGCCTGCTCGTCATCGAATATTCTAGTTTGTTTAGGTTCCCTGCTTAGAAAATGGAAGAACTCGATGTTAAGATCCCAAGTATCGACCTGGTATCCAAATGCCCTTAAATATGCGCTAAGCGCTGGCATGGCTATGATTACCGACTGATGATACCACGCCGGGCAAAGTATGAGCGATACCTTCATAATGACAAAGTATAATCTTCGATTAAATAATGACAACAGGATATCTTTTAGAGCATCACAAGCAAAGGTACAGCAGCATCATACTTGGACTTGATAAAACGATCAAAAGATTGATATCATAGGCATGCAAAGGTTAGATGAATACTCCAAATCAGCAAGGAGCTGAAGATGAAATATCTGGTTATGATATCGCCAATAATTGCTATCTTATTGCTCAGCGGGCTTCACTTCGTAGCCTGCGAGGGGGATAAGGGAGATAGTATCCCCTCACAACCGACTGCCACCCCTACAGCAAATCCCACTGAACCGACGCCGACCCCCTCAGCTCAGGCAACCGCGACACCAACGCCGCAATCGAACTGCCCCCAAGATATGGCGTATATACCGGAGTTAGGTATCTGCATGGATATATACGAGTATCCCAACATTGCCGGGCAGATGCCCATGATATATATGACCTGGTACGAGGCAAATGCAGTCTGCGAAGGGCTTGGAAAACGCTTCTGCGACCATTACGAGTGGCAACAGGGATGCGGTGGACCCGGCGGATTGACCTACCCTTATGGTAATGCCTATCGTGCGACCGTCTGCAATGGAGTTGATGCCGGTTATGGCGCTATCGCTCCCAGCGGACACTTCGATCAATGCGTCAGCCCTTATGGCATCTACGATATGAGCGGCAATGTCTGGGAATTTGTTGCCAACTTGAGCGGTGGAAGTGCACGAGTCTGTGGCGGATCGTTCGAGTTTGGCTCCTATGGATTGCAGTGCAGCCAGTTTCTTTGGCAGCCGGCTGATCAGCAAAGACCCGACACCGGCTTCAGGTGTTGCATGAACGAGCCATAGAGCTTACCTAATCCAGCGGATGGGGTAAAAATATCGGCTCGCCCCTTTTTATAACACCCG
>CAYUVA010000014.1:0-86750 GCA_964448115.1 uncultured bacterium | reverse complement strand
TTTTAATTTAAGTAAATTAATTATTCTATCTTTGTTTAAGGTATTAATAATATCTAATAGATTAATCAAAAGCTCAACCCAAGTATTTACATAATACCTTTTACCTAAAAATGTAAAACTAGAAATTTTTTTATGAAGATAATTATATTGTCCATTAGTTCTTCTTGTTCGAGATGATTTATAATTTAATGAATTATTAGCTATAATTTTTTCTGGAGATAATGATTTAATTTTTTCATATTGGGCATGTAAAAAATTGATAACCATATCTTTTTCGGGTATATGTCCGCAAAGTCTTTCTGTAGCTTCCCTTAACAAATCGACGATTAAATCATCTGGCTCGCTGATCAGCTTTTCCCATGCCTCATTTAATGTTTTTTCTATTAGAATTTTCTTTTGTGTTTCATAATAAATATCATTTGCATATTCAATATTTCTGCCAGATATACAATAATCCTTCGATAAAAACATAACAAAATATTTTGATAATAATTCATCATCACAATCTAGCAAATTAAAAGTATGGAATAATTTGTTATCATTTTGATCATCTTTCAAAGGCAAATATAGCCACCAATGATTGCCATTTGTAATTACTGCTAAAGGTACATCTTTATTATATGAAAATTGTATTAGTTGATTTTGATGTCTATCTAAATTAGATAATCGAGATAATATCTTAATTAATATTTTATCATTATTATCTATGCGTAAAGAATAATCAATTTTTTCTTTTTCATTGGAGAATTCAGGGGAAACTTCATTGATATTAAATATATCCCAATTTAGTGCATATAATATAGGCATAACAATTGCTTGTTTAATTGCAGGTATTTCCAAAGAATTGATTTCAATACTATTTTTTATTTCTCCTATTTTTTTAGTAAGCTCTTCTATCATATTCGGTAACATATTAGCATCATTTATTATTTTCATATTCTAGCATCTTTTTCCCTATCACAAATACCGCTGCCAAACTGCCAATTCCAGAAACAGCAATAGTTGCTCCAGCCCAATCATGACCTAATAGCACGCAAGTAATCCCACTTATAATTGCAACGAATCCAAAAATCAATCCAAACCATTGACCTCTTGATTCTCTTTTAACAGCACTTTTGATAATCATTTTCTCAAGTTCCTGACGATGCCGTGCCTGTTCTTCTGTTAGCTTAAGAATTCTCTCAGCAGAGCCAGAAGTTATATCTTCATATTCTTTTAAGATCTTTGGATCTGGAAGTGGACTTTCAAATTGTAGTACTTGGTGCAATAATTGTGCTGTAATAGTAACTGATGATTTTGATTCTTTTTCCCCATCTTCTTGTAACTCAGATTGTCGTTTAGGCTTATCTGATTCCATATCAATAAATATCTTTCTTATTATTTTGTAATAACATCAACTTATTTTGTATGTTTTTAAAAGATACAATTATATCTTTTATTGTCTCATGGATATCCTTATATTTTTCTAATTCATTTATTAACTGCTCTTCATTATCTTGGTAGTTTTTTAGTAATTCTTGTAAATCATCTTTTATTTGCTTATTTGATCTAATTATATCTAATAAATTTGTTAATGCTTGTCGAAAGGATTTTATTGCATTTTGGATATCTTCAGGTATATCATTAATATTATCCAAAGATATTTTTAATTCATCGTTATGATCAGAATAGGATCTTATTGCATTTTTCATATCTTTTCCTATTGCCTCCCAATCTGATTTTAAGGCAGTATAATCATTATTAATAAAGGAATTTTTTATTTTATGTCTATATAAATTGCCCCAAATATCAATAGATGATGACATTCCGAGCAAAATTGACTTTAATTTGAATAAATTATTGTATTTCTGCCAAGGGTTTTCGGCTAGTTTTAACAGACCTTGATAGCCAGCAAGTGGGTATCTCCATTTATTTAGTTTATTCAGCTCGTCTATCCATCTGAACACAATATCGACTCCTTTTCTCAGTAGTTAATATAATGTTCAGAGGATGCTATGTCAAGAAGATCGTGTTCGAGCTACTTTATCCCTGCCAGGAGATCGCCAATGAATTTTAGCTTAGGCTTCTCGCTTAAAAGGTGCGGGCTGAAGACGCCTGCTGGATCATACTTCTTCTTCATCGCCAGGATTTCCTTGCGCTTTGGCTCATCAGATGAGGCATAAAGCTCCAAGCCAAGTCCATGCTCCCTGCGCTTATATGTAGCGTACTTGTCCACATTGCCGAAGATCTCCTCGCCGAGCTTATTGTTCAGCTCCCAGGCTTTCTTGAACTCGCGCTCGGTAACCTGTGCCTGGGGGCGGTAGTGGATCACCGCGCCGTCTATGTACTGATGCCCGATGGGGCGACCTGGAAGCGTGCCGCTGGTGATCTCGAAGATGCGCTTGAGCACGATGCCCAGCTTGGTCAGGTCCGCGACGAAGATATCCTCGAAGCCGGGAATGGCGACGCGCTGAAGCGACTTGCCAGTGGCAGCCTTGCGCACACCGAGCATGGTCTTAAAGCCTGCCAGGCTGATTTCCTTGTAGGCAGCGCCCTTGATATCCTCAACCAACTTTTCCAGCTTATCGCCGATCTTATCCTTGATGCCCTGGTAGAGAATGAGCATCTTCATCTTGTCCTTATCGATATCGAAGAACTCGCCAAGCTCAGCATCCTTGCGCAGCGGATCATCTGCCGAGAGGAGCAGGGCATCGACCAGCAGAAACTCGCCGATGATGACCGGTATATTCTCTTGCACCTTCAGCATCAGCCTTCCAGCCTGCTCGCCAACCGTCTCGATGTCAGCAGCCTCTATGGCGACCACAGCGGACAAGAGCTGCTCTTCGGTCTTTATGGGAACGATGCGAACATCAAGCTCGGTGATGATGCCGTAAAGCCCCTGGTGTCCGCCGATCTTCTTTATTTCATCGACATCATCGATCTCGATAATCTTAGCACCATTATTATCGGTAACGATCATGCGCAGGTGATTGACTATATCCTTGAAGGTGCCATAAGTAGTGGTGCCGTTTCCACCTGCATTAGTGGAAAAATTCCCCCCCACGCTGCTCCATCCACTAGAGGGTACTACGGCGACATGATAGCCATGCGGCTTGAGTGCGCGGTCAAGCTCCTCTGTGGAGGCGCCTGCCGGGGTGCGGACATAATACTCGCTGTCATCGCAACGGTCTGGTTCCTCGACCTCATTTCCCTTCTTATCAACTATCTTGAAGGGAACTATAGCCAACCTTTGACCCCATTTATTGGTTACTCCGAGGCTCTCTACCACGAGTATTATCGTATCATCCGGGGCTAGGGTGGCGCCAGCTGTGCCTGAACCCATTGCGCGAATGGTCGCCTTGAGCCTATTCTTCACCGCATAATCGACCACAACCAGCGCTTGCTCCTCGGTTCTCAGGAATATGACTATCGGAGGTATGCCCAGCACCATAAAGGAGGCATCTCCCATGTAGCCCTCCAAGCCTCTATCCTTGAACAGGATCCCTTTTTCCTTGAGGAATCCCTTGAGGTCTTCGAGTTTATTATTATCTAATCCCATTTTAAGTCCTCCTTGACTTTCTATCCTAAACTTTTTTTAAAAGCAAGAACTAAGGTCTTGCCTATATGAGAATGACAGTGGGGGATATTAAACCGCCATTTGTCAACTGTTGACCGTGAACCGATATTGGATACCCATGAAAGGATGTTATTTGTACTCATTTACAGATCCTTTATAAATCTTCATCAGGGTTAATGTATATATTGATATTAATACAAATAACGAAATAAAGCTATTTAATGGTATTTTAATATAATAATAGCATTCATCATTCTCAAATATTAACTCAGCATAACCCAACTGAGTTATAATCTCATCCTCATCAATTTTCATTTCTCCTATATAATACATACGATAGGATACATCACCATTAATATCTATTTTAATTACTCGCGGCCATTTAACGCTATAACTATCAAAATCTCCAATATTTCCTTTATCAAGAGTAGATCCATATTTTGTAATGTTTAATTCTGGAGGAGTGTAACATTTATTCCAATGAATACCATCAGATGAAGTGGCATATCCTATTCTTTCTCCACGAAAGTTTTCTTTAATTTCTGTACAATAGAAATTTTCAATGGACAATCCTGTATAATATAAATAATACTTATTATCTTTTAATATAACATCAACACCGCCTAAGAAACCTAAACCTATATTATCAAAAGCATCTGTAAAAAATTCAGGCGATAAAACAACTAAATCTTGTGAAAAGTTCCAGCCAATTAGATTATTAGAAGAAATTCTACCTATATATGATGTGGGATTTATAGAACTTGAAAGATCCTGTCTGCCATTTATAAATAATAAATATGAATTATCATTAATTTTAACTAGAGAAGAGGCACTTGTCATACATCGCCAGTTTGGAGTTACAAACCATTTGCTAAAAGGAGTCGGTAAATTGCCAAAATCAAAAATTGGATTAAATTGATATTTCCCCCAATGGATTCCATCATAGGAAAAAGCAGTAAATAATTGACCATATAATCCTCTATCCCCCGTATATAGCATTGTGTAGCCACCTTTATTCTCGTTATAAAAAACGATTGGATAAGTTACATGTACATCATCCTCATCATCTGGATCACCTAACTTAATAACTTCACCATATTCACCAGGTCCCTGCACCTTTATCCAGTTGATCCCATCAGATGATTTTACAAACCCTATCCTCTGTCTGTAAGAAAAATAAGGTGGAGAAGGAACAGGTTCAAGTCCATAACCTGTGTACCATAGTTTGAAGGGATAAACCGGATCTACCTCAGGAAGATACAATACAGAAAAACCTCCTATTCCCATGAAATCGAAATAAGTTTCTGAGGTAGATCCTGATAAAATTGGGTTTAATGGATTCTTTTCCCATATTTGATAACTCATTGCTGTTTCGACAACCAATAAATTTATTGCATTTGTAATTAGAATATTAATTCTCATCATTTACTCCTACTTATTAATTTTGATATAATAAAAAATCTTGTGCTTTCGTACATCACTTCATATTTTTCTTTTGAGGTTATTTCATCTGTGAAATGGTCGATAATCTTCATGTTATAGCTAATATCCTGCATTGGCCAGCCAGCTTGTGTCCTTATCTATTAAAATGACATCTGGCTCCCGTACATAGTCTAAAATACCCTCATGCAAAGGATACGCATTTCTGAAGTGTCTAAGATAAAAGCTGCTGACAATGATTTCTCCTTCCAGAGAATCAAGCAGATATTTATCCTTAATTATATGGAATTCATGGTTGGGTCGTTTAGCGAAATTCGCTGATACAATATAGCCATGCTGAACGAATTCCCAGTAATCGAATAAGATCACGAATGTAAAATTAAAAATCAATAAGATGATTAAATATATTTTAATATACTTTAGAACAGTAGCTTTGTTTTTTATGGTATTAATAGCTATTGGCATTGTTATAAATAATAGACATAAAAGAGGTATATGATATCTTGCATCGGGTAGCATATCCTCAGAGAACCGCGAAAATAACACTAACGCCCAAGAATTCACTGCCAAAGGAATCAAATGGGGTCTTATCAATGGCAAAAAACCAAGCGGCAGCAGAATAGCAATCAGCCATTTTGATATATCTAACCAAGGTAGTTGTTCCATAGTGAACAGCGGTTGTGAGAAAACAGTAATCATAATCTGACTCAAGCTACTTCCAAACGGTTCGAAGCGGTTCCATGGATTGAGCTTATATGGAGCGAAAAGATTGACTAAATAATTATTGTAAACTAGGTAAGAAAAAACCGCGCTAAGAGATAATACTAGTCCTGAAATTCTTGCTTTTCTCATATTAACATTGCTCCAGGTATTGCTCCCCCAAAAGAATATATACACTCCCAATAATACCAAGGTGAAGTTAAGATCTTCTCTAATAAGTGTTAAAAAAATGCTGGTCAAAATAATAGTAATATATGTTGAATGTTTAACTGACATAATGAAAAGTATAATTAATGGAATGCTAAAGACAATTGGATGATATTCTTGGGATATAAGGAATAGTTGAGGGTTAAACAAAAATAGTAAAGCACATAATAGCGATGTATTTTTATCCATATTTTCATCTAAAAAATATCTAAACAACAAAAGTGAACCGATTCCATACAATATTATTATTTGTAAAATTGTTAATGAAATCTCAAGCGGTAGTATTCTATGTATCAGCGCAAAAGGAATGAACAACAACAAAACAAATTGATTATGAATTGCAATATGTGATATATAGTTTGAAGAAGATGCTATACTTACAGGAGAAAAAAAATGACCCTCAATTCGGTTACATAATAGACAGCCATTTAGTGTGTTAAGCAGAGATTCTCTGTAAATGATGGTATCCACCGGGCATCTCTCGGCCTGGGTTATATTTTGTATGCATAAAAAACCTAAATATAGAATAATAAATATAGAACCTATAATTAAAATCAATGTTATATTAAAACTTTCCATTATCTTTAGATCCTACTAGACCTTTCTATATAACCCAATTCTCTCCCGATTTGGTACCTTAGATTTTTTTCTACTCCTCTTCCAGCGCTTCCGCAGCCAACTCGGTTAGATCAACTAATCGAATCCCATCAATAGGCTCTATCGGCTTGCCGTCCAGGTAGCAGTTAAGGTGTATCCTGCACTTGGGGCAGGTGGTAATGACCGCCTCGGCGCCGGTCGAGGCTGCCTCTGTCATGCGGTCGTGCTGGATGAACTTGGTTACCGAGTCGCAGTTGGAGAAGTTGCCCACTCCGCAGCAGACCGCCTCGGCTTTATTGCGCGGCATCTCGATAAGCTCGACTCCGGGAATGGCGGCTAGCACACGGCGCGGTGCCTCGTATTCTTTGCCGATCCTCCCTAAGCGACAGGGGTCATGATAGGTTACCCGCTTGTTAACCTCCTTGGTCAGCTTCAATGTTCCGTCGCTGATCAGCTTGTCCAGGTACTGCGAGATATGGTAGATCTCAGGCTTCCCATCCCCCCATAGCTCAGCATAGTGTTCTTTGAGGGTTACATACCCCTCGGCGCAGGAGAGGACAACCGTCTTTATCCCCTTGTCCTTTATCATCTTGATATTGTGCTCAGCCAGCCGGTTAAAGTTATCCCTATCGCCGTTCCAGAGCAGGTCATACCCGCAGCACTTCTCATCCGGCGATATGTAGGGCTTGATCCCGGCAGCATTGAGCAATTTGAGCACACTCCTGCCGATGTTGGTGCTGTCGGTATGGGTGAATATATTATCGAAGATGGGGAGGCAGCCGACGAAGTACATCGTATCGCTCGTATCAGAGACCTGGGCAGGGTCCAGCCACTCTGTGCGGTTCTGGCTGACATCGATATTGGCTTGCATATTCTGTATGCTGCGCAGGATCATCCCGTGCTTACACTCGGATAGATATCCCTTTTGCAGCGCCTCCTTTCGGGCATCGAAGACGAAGTTGACCAGCTTGTTCTTGGAGGGGCAGACCTCGTAGCAGGTATAGCAGGTGAGGCAGCGATAGATATCCTTGTCCTGTTGCAGCTCATCTTCTTTGCCGAGCAATGCCCTGAGTATCAGCTCACGCGGGGAGTAGGTGATGTCCGCAGCGTGAAGCGGGCAGTGCATGGTACATTTATTGCATTGGATACATTCAAGCAGTTTTACATCAAACTTTTCCATTATGCCTTCGCTTTCGCTTTCAAGGGGTTAGGTCCTAGCTCCTGTATCTTCTTGTAGAACTCGTTTGCGACCCTGGCATAAACAGGTCCCTCGCCAGCCGAGACCGGGTTAAGCAGCAGCCTATCGGAGCCGATGCCGATGATATGGAGCAATTTTTTCAGCTTTTCCACTTCCTTCTCGGCTTGGATATTGCCAGAGATATAGTGGCAATCTCCGATATGGCAGCCGATCATCATCACCCCGTCATAGCCCTTCTCGAATGCGTGCAGCACCAGCAGCGGATCCACCCTGCCCATACACATGACCCTGGCGATCCTGATGCTGGTCGGGTATTCAAGCTTCATAGCCCCGGCGCTATCTGCGCCGGCATACCCGCACCAGTTACAGTTAATACTCAGTATATCAGGCTCGAATTCCACTTTTATACCTTCTCCATTTCCGGTTCTTCAAGCAATCCCTCGATCAGCGCCATTATTTGCTGATTATCGAACGAGTGCACAGAGACTGCGCCGGTGGGGCAGACCACCGTGCACTTGCCGCACCCTTCGCAGAGGGTCTCGGCAACCTCGGCGCATAGTTTATCTTCATTCACCTTAATAGCCTTGAACTCGCAGGTCTCCTCGCAGCGACCGCAGGCACGGCACAGCTCGGAGTCAACATAGGATATCTGCGGATTTAGCGTGATATATCCACTCCCCAGATATCCAGCAGCGGAGGCAGCCGCGCTCCCCGCCTGGGCGATGCTATCCGGGATATCCTTTGGTCCCTGGGCGGCGCCGGCTACGAAGACATTCTTGATGCTGGTATCGGTGGGGCGGATCTTGACATGGAACTCCTTGATGAAGTCGGACTCGTCCCGCGAGACGGTAAACTTGGCAGCCACTTCCTGGGCGGTCGGCTCGGTGGCAGCGGAGAGCACCAGCAGATCCGCATCAAGCTCCAGCAATTGGTTAGTGTTGCTATCATCAACATAGACCAGCAGGTTATTGTCCCGCTTGCGTTCCCTGACCTCGCCGGGCAGCCCGCGGATGAACTTGACTCCGTCCTGCTTGGCGCGCTCGTAGTATTCCTCGTAGCCCTTGCCATAAGCGCGGATATCGATGTAACAGATATAGATCTGTGCATCGGGCGTGAAGTAGCGCTTGATCAGGTTAGCGTGCTTAAGCGCGACCATACAGCAGACCCGGCTGCAATAGCTATGCCCGTCCTTATGTCCTGTCTCCGCGCTGCGAGAGCCTACGCACTGCACCATCACGATACGCTTAGCTTCCTTGCCGTCGCTGGGGCGCACTACCTTGCCGCCGGTTGGTCCTAGCGGGTCGAGCATCCTTGCCAGTTGCATCTGGGTTATGACATTGGGATACTTCTTGTAGCCATAGTGCAGCTTGCTGGGATCGTATTCCTTCCAGCCGGTGGCGAGTATCACCCCGCCGACCTCGATATCGACATACTGTTCGACCTGGTCAAAGTGGATGCACTCCTTCTCGCAGACCTCGATGCACTCTCGACAGTCGGAGCAGCCCCCGCAGTTAAGGCAGCGTTGCGCCTCTGCCATCGCCTGCTCGGAAGTGAAACCAAGCTCCACCTCGGCAAAGCCATCCCGTTTATCCGGCTCAAGCTCGGGCATCTGCTGTCGTTTAGTCTTCTCATAGTATCCCTTGCGCGCCTCGATGACCTCCTCAGCGCTGATATAACGTTTCATCTCCTTGAAGACCCAGATGGGATCGTATCGAGGCTCGATGTTAAGGCTTTTCAGGATATTCAGGGCAGCCTTCTTGCCGGAGCCCATAGCCTTGGTAACCGTGCTGGCGCCGATAGCGACATCGCCAGCCGCGAAGACATTATTAACGCTGGTGGCGCACTCATCATCTATCTCGATCAACCTGCGATTGCTAACCTTGTAGTGATTGGTTAAAAAGTCGAGATCGGTAACCTGCCCGATAGCCATGACTATATTATCCGCGGGGATGAAGTCCTCTGTGTTCTCCCTGAAGATCGGCTTCAGCCTACCGTCCTCCCAGAAGTCGATGCGCTCCACCTCGATGGTCTCAACCCCGGTGAGCTTGCCGTTTTCTTCCTTGAAGGCTTTTGGGGATATGGCGGGGCGAATCTTGATACCCTCTTTTTCAGCCTCCTCGATCTCCTTCTCGATAGCCGGCATGGTCTCCCTGGTCTCCAGGCAGATCATGGTTATATCCTCGACACCGAGGCGCCTGGCGGTTCGAGCAACATCCACGGCGACATTGCCTCCGCCGACAACAACCAGCCTCTTACCAAGCTTGGGGGGGGTACCCAAGCGAACCTGTTCGAGCATATCCCCGCCGAGAATCACCTCAGGCAGATCGACGCCTGGGATCTTTATGCTGAAGCTGCGCGACAAGCCGGCTGCGATGAGCACCGCATCATGCTTCTTGCGCAGATCAGCGAGGCTCAGATCCTTGCCGATGCGGGTGTTGGTTACGAACTTTACACCGAGCGATCTTATGTAATCGATATCATAATCGAGGTATTTCTTGGGCAGACGATAACTGGGAATGCCTAGAGCGAGCATCCCGCCCAGCTCCGATTTCGCCTCATAAACGGTAACCTGCACGCCGTGCATGGCAAGCTCGTGCGCAGCAGCCAGCCCGGCGGGACCGGAGCCGATGATGGCAACCTTCTCCTTGCGTTTTTTTATCTTGGGGAGCAGAGGCTCGGATGGCGGGTTCTCAATATAGTAATCGGTAACGAAGCGCTTGATGGCTGCGATGGCGATAGGCTCATCGATATTGCAGCGGGTGCAGGCGTCCTCGCAGGGGTGCATGCATACCCTACCGCAGACGGTGGGTAGAGCATTATCACGCCGTATCACGCGCATAGCCTCATAGAATTTACCCTTGGCGACCAGTGCTATGTAGCCTTGTGCAGCCTGGTCTATGGCGCACTCGGCTCGACAGGGGGGTATGCCATTGCGCTCTATGCAGTAGGCTATAGGTATAGCCGAGGGGAATGGCTTGTAGGCAGCGCGCCTCGTGGAGTGCAAGCCCATGTCATAAGGATTGGGAACCTCGACCGGGCAGACCTCATTGCACTTACCGCAGCCGGTGCATATTTCCTCGTCAAGATAGCGCGGATGGCGCAGGATGCGAAGGCGATAACCTTCAGGGATGCGCTCCACCTCGCTCACCTCGGAGTAGGTCATCAGGGTGATGTTATTATCCTTGCCCACCTCGTCGAGCTTAGGGGATAGCGTACACATGGCGCAGTCATCGGTAGGGAAGGTCTTGACCAGCTTTGCCATGGCGCCGCCGATGGTTACCTGTTTCTCGATGAGATAAACCTTGAAGCCGAGCTTGGATAAGGTCAGCGAGGCGTTGATCCCTGCCACTCCGCCACCGATCACGGCGATATCTCGATTAACCTTAGCTTTTTTCACCTCCAGGGGTTCGAGCAGCTTCACCTTGTTGATAGCGCCGATAAGCAGTTTCTTAGCCTTGGCTGTAGCCTTTTGAGGCTCGTGATGGTGCGGATAGGAGACCTGCTCGCGAATGTTAACCATCTCCAGCTTGTAAGGGTTCAAAGGGGTATGTGAAAGCGCCTCTCGATATAGATCCTCGTACTGCTTGGGCGTACAGCAGCCGATGATCACGGCATCCAGGTTCTCCTCCTTGACCTTGTCCTGGATAAGCCCCTGTCCCTCGGTGGAGCAGGTGAAGGACTGGTACTCGGAGAAGACCACGCCCGGCTGCTTGAGCGCGAAAGCCTTGAGTTCATCTATATCGACCGTGTTGGAGATGTTCCCTCCGCAGCGGCACAAAAAGACGCCGATTCGTTGGTTTTTAGCTCTATCTCTCATATCTATTCACCTTATCCATAAAACTACTTAACATCTTTGCAATATCTTCTGTGGTGAGATGATGTTTCGATCCAGTTGCAGGCTTTCGCTGCTCATACCCAGCGCCATCCCAATGAGCTGAGAAAGATGAAGCACCGGCATATCGAAGCTCATCCCCGCCTTTCGCCCAGCCCTCTTTTGATACATATCAAGGCTTATATGGCATAAGGTACATGGCGTTGCCATGCAGTCCGCCTGCTCCTCGGTTGCATCGGCAAGACAGCGGGCGTTCATCTTGAGCGATGTGTCCGCATCGGCTAACAGTATATGGAATCCACAGCAATCGAGCCGCGATGGATAATCGACTGGCTCTGCTCCGAGTATCTCGATGATCTTCTCCAGGCTGCGCGGGTCATCGCTATCCTGACCTTGTCTGTTGACAATCTCTGGCGGGCGCAGGATATGGCAGCCATAGAACGGTGCCACCCGCAGACCACGAAGCGGTCTTTTGACCATCGAGGCGAGCCTCTCCAAGCCGAGATCATCCTCGATGACCCAAAGCAGGTGCTTTACCTTATTGGTCATCTTGTACTCCAAGCCGGTAACGGAGAGAACCTCGTTCACCTGCTCAAGCGCCTTTTGATCAGCCCCCCAGCGCCGAAGATAGGTGCTCATGGTCAACAGGCAGGTATTGCACAGGGTGAGGATATCCAGCCCCTGTTTCTCGGCGATTGCCAGGTTGCGGGCGTTTATAGCCTCGGCGAACAGCGGATCTTCCTCATCGACAATGCCAGCACCGCAGCAACTGAACTGATCGAAGTCAACAAGGCTGATGCCAAGCCTCCTGCAAAGCGCCCTGGTGGCGAGGTCAGCTTCCTTAGCGGTCGATTCGGCAGCGCATCCCGGATAATAGGCATATCTTATGGTCATCATTCTCTCCTTGCTTTGTCGAGCTAGCCGTGTTTACTGGTTCCATGAGCCTTCTGACGCTGTGCGATTTCCCTAGCCTTGTCAGCCATCCGGCGCAGATCATCGATCCCCTCAATTTTAGGGAGCAGGAAGTTGGGGAGCGGCTTGGGGAGTTTCTTATGTTTGAATAGGCTGGGAAGATAGGGCAGCTCGCCAATTATCCCCTGGTGAAGCGTCTTTAAGGGCAAGAAAGCCTCGTTCAGCTTGCCGGTGGCGAGTATATCCTCCTTGAAAGCCTTGCTATGTCGAACTCCCTTATTGTTTACGATGCCTTCCTCGATAGCAATCTCCCTGATGGCGGTTATTATCTCGCCGGGGCGCACATCCTTGGGGCATCGGGCAGTGCAGTAGTTACAGCGGGCGCAGATCCAGATCATCGGCGAGTGCAGCACTAGCGAGCGCAATCCCAGCACGGTCTGAGCGATCAACTGCCGTGGATTGTAGTTGGGATTGACCCTGTGCACCATGCAAGTCGCCGAGCAGGTGCCGCACTGGAGGCACTTCTTGATGGCAGCACCTAAGGGGCGCTTGGCGACCTCGGCAGCGAAGTTCTCGTCTTCGACTCGCCGGTATATCCTTTTGTCGTTGTTATTCATATTTCATCCATAAATCTACAACTATTAGCTGTTTTCTTTTTATTCCTAGTTTTGTAAGAGCACCCTTCCGGGTGCTAATTCGCACACGGAAGGTCGCTCCTTCTGGTAATGACTTATGCTATGTCGAGAGGGTATTAGATAGCACTGCTAAACAGCCCTAGTAGTTCCAGGGAAACTCGACTCCCGTCTCCTCGGCGATGCCTTTAAGCGCTGAATAGACCTTCTCGCCAAGGTCAAATCCCTCTTTTCTTCTTTTCTCGGTCATCTCGAATTCCTTCTCGCCGTGGATGTAGATCCGCTTTTCGCCCTCGGCTTTGCTTCCATCCCTGAGTTCCTGTAGCTGCTGGGTCAGGTTGCGCTTGAACTCAGCGGGATCTACGAAGTTCTCCACCTTGAAAGCCATGAAGAAATGTCCGATGTTTGGTGGAAGAGGCTTGCCATCCTTCTTGGCATAGACATGTGTACCCCAGGCAGCGCCGGCTAGCGGACCGCAGAATATATCGACCCACAGCGCCAAGCCATAACCCTTATAACCGCTGAACAGCTCGCCGGCTCCACCCAAGGGGAGTATGCCTCCGCCTTTGCGTGCAAGCATATTCTGCAGAACCCTGCCTGCATCGGTGGTAACCTTGCCGTTCTCGTCTATTGCCCAGCCTTCGGGGATCGGCTTTCCCAAGCGATTATAGACCTCTAGCTTCCCCCTTGGCACAACGCTGGTCGCCATATCCAGCACGAAGGGATAGCCCTTGTCAGTAGGCGCAGCCACGGCTATCGGGTTGGTGCCGAACATCAGATCCTTGCCGAAGGTAGGGCATACCAGCGGGGCGGCGTTGGTCATCGAGATGCCGACCATGTTGTATTCGAGCGCCATCATCGCATAGTAACCGGCGATCCCGTAGTGATTGCTGTTGTGCACCGTAACCATGCCGATGCCGGTTTCCTTTGCTTTCTTAAGAGCGACTTCCATGCCGAAAAGTCCAGCCACCTGTCCTAGACCGTTCTTGCCGTCAACATTGGCGGAAAAGGGGCTTTCGCGGACGATCTCCGGGGTGATATCAGGCATCATCAAGCCGTCGGTTATGCCATCCACATACCTTTTCAGCCGAGCAACGCCGTGGGAGTCGATGCCGCGCAGGTTGGCTTGAACCAGGTTATCTGCCGTAGTCCTGGCATCCTTTTCCGGAACTCCCTTGGCGATGAATATCTTAGTACAAAAGTCAAAAAGCTCATCGTGCTTAACAATGTAACTCATAGCAGCTCCTATTTATCTATGGTTTGTGTTCTCCTATGTATCTAGGGAATATGAACCCTCCCTGTGGGATTACATAAGCCTTGAAGTCCTCGCCGTGTCGGTCGTATGCCACCTTCAGCGCCTCATCAAGGTCGCTTGCATAGTTAAAGTGAATCCTTTCCACCGTCTCCTTGGGGATATCAGTGATCAGAATGACATGGTACTTGGAGAGTATTCGCACCGCGGTATTGACCGCCGTGTTGCCGCCGGGGACGATCTTCTCCTCCGGGGTGCCTTCGAGTTCGATTGGGTCGCTCACCGAGGAGAGCCATTTCTCGAAGTTGGCAGAACCGATTCCCTCTCTGGCTTCGCATATACAGATAATGGTTCCGCCCGGTTTGACCATTTCCTTGGTGTTGTTCAGCGCCTTTTGCACCTGGTAAAGCTCGACATCCTTGGGGTATCCGCCGGCGCTCATAATGGCAACATCGGCGAGCTTATCGAACTCGGTGGTGAAGTTTTCCCTGTAAAATCTTACCCCTTCATTAAAGGCAGCCTCCATATCACCGGCAACAACTAGGATTATCTCCTTGCGTTTATTGAAGATGACATTGAGGATAAAGTCGAGTCCTGCCTTACGAGCAGCCTCCATCATCTCCTCGGCAATGGGATTGCCTTCCAGCGCCCCTATCCCTACTCCAGGTCGCATGATCATAGCGTGGTTGGCACGGATGGTCTCCCGACCCACAACGCCAGGTAGGATAGATTTCCGTCCCCCGCTGATCCCGCCGTAGTAATGCGGGGCGATCATTCCAGTGCCGACAACCACATCGGACTCAACCACAACTTTATCCACCCAGAGTTCGTGCCCGGATGACATGGTTGCGAGATAAACATTGTCCTTGTCGCAGTTGTGGCTGATGACCTGGTAGTTCTCCACCACCTCCCTGCCGAAGTTCTCCAGGTTCTCAGCATCGGTATGGGGGCGGTGGGTGCCGGTGGCTACTAAAAAGCGGATGCCCTCCCTGGGGATGCCGCCAACCTCCAACTCACTGGCGAGATCGATCAGCATATTATAATCATCACCGAAGTAGGGTATGGCTCGCGTGAAGTCATTTACGATGATCACGGCGCTTCTGGCATTCTTGCTTTTGGCTATCTCGGATAATCGTTGGCAGCCTATCGGGTTATTGAGCGCTTCAGCCACCTGGTCTCTTACCGGCCTGTCCTGGGGGATATCCTTGCCTTCTACAATTGCAAGGATGTTTTTCTCCGGTAAGTTAAGTGTTCGATAACCATCACCGTACTTGAGTTTAATGTTCATCTATCTGATCCCTATGCCTATTGTACAGGTTTTTCGTTCCTTTGTACCTATCAACAACAACACCAGCTTCGACAGCAATCTTGCAAAGTATCCAAAGGCAACAGCCAATCTTATCCAATACATCAATCTACAAAAAAAGTAAATACCTATTTGTGGATATGTGGTTTATTAGGCTTGAGGCTTCTTAACCGCAAAGGCACAAAGGCACGAAGAGGAAATGATAGAGTGATGTGTTAACTGTTTCAGCACGGAAATAGTTAACCTTGCATCACCATCCTCTCTTCACGATATCACGGTAGCACTTTCCTCTTTGCGTCTTTGCGTGATCCTCTTTATTTCACTCTTTCCTAAAGTCAAAAGCCTAAAGTCTTTTATTGACCGCTCGCTCATGCTCACGGCTTGGGATCAGAGTGTCCTAACCGCCAAGTTGATAACTGTTGCGGCGTCGCAACAGTTGAAAGTAGCGTGGCCGCAACCAATACCTCCTGTCATCCTGTGTAGTGCGACATAATGGAGCGAAGTCGCTCGCAATGACAAGGTATGGGACTTCTTGGACATTTTGAGACAAACTCCAGCGGGAGAGGGGTAGAAGCTCCCTCACTCTAGGAGTGGGCTGGGGGAGAGGGCCTGTAGCGGGTAATTATTCGCCCCTACAAGCAACACCCGAATAAATTCAGGTGTATTACCCCTCTGTCGGGGTCGTATAGGTGATGATGATATATGTCCGATATTCTCGGTTAACGGTTATCCAAACCACCGCTTGACCGCCCTTGGATAATGAAGGTGAGATCAAAGTACAAGTGGAATAACCGTATTCTGTACAATCCCAAGTATATCCAACATTAGGAATCTCAGGATATGGATGGCAATAATCATCGGCATCTGCCGATAGTTCACCCTGTCCATCCAATTCATACTCGACAAGCATATCGTCAATTGGTACGCCTTCAGTATCAGTAACTCGAACTATAATGACCGATTGAGATGCACCATCAGCAGGTAAGGTCTCAGGATTAACCGAGATATTCACCATGAATCCTGTTGTTCCGCCCAGGGTTATATACTTGGTCTGGCTCCAGCTTTTACTGAAACCAGTGCAATCGGTAAGGCTTATGCTACATGTAACACCCGCTGTGCCGGTGGTACCGTCGCCCTCGAATCGGGCAATTGCCTCCCCTTCTTCATTTGTATAGACAGTGCTTGGAATAACTGTTCCACCACCAGAGACAGCAAAACTAACTGCAACATTTTGTATGGGCAGGATTGGAATAGTCCATGATTGTGCCTTTGCGATTACCTGTGTTGCGCTTGTGGCATCTATGGTTTCATCCTTGAACCAGAAATCCACCCCCCAGTTCCACACCACGATCTCGTTGTACGCCTTGTAGGTCTTATTGTTCTCCAGGGTTACCTGGGCGGAGACGGTGGCAGGGAAGGATAGATGCCCGGTCGGCAGGTAACCTGTTTGCAGAATGGCTGTAGCTCGACCATTGTTGTTGGTGATGAACTGCTGCTCTTCGCCGATGCCGCCGATGATGCAGCCGTGGTCGGTTGTAAAGACGACAGGAATATTCGGAATCGGCGAGCCTTCGCCGTTGGTAACATAAGCGACCAGTTCCACTGTGCGATAGCTGTCTGCTATCGTCCAGGTGGGATCGACCTGTAGCTCTATATCTAGACCGCTCCCCTCGAAGGTTACATAGGTCGATGCATAGCGGGAGCCGAACATGGCGCGACAGAGCTTATTGCCCGGTATATAGCTGGAGGTTAGCTGCACGATTGCCTTGCCGGCTGCATTGGTGGTAGCAGTATCGGAGCTTAACTCGCCATCGGTGGCGCTGAAGTAGATGCTCTGCTGCGGAATGGGGACGCCGTTGGGATCGGTCAAGGTGGCAGTCAGGGTGGTAGTCGAGGAACCATCAGCGGGGATTACATTGGGGCTGGCTGACAATGATATCACGAAGTTTGGGTCGTGTCCGGGATCTTCCCAGGGTCCCTTGTATCCCTTGTCGCTATCCAGGTCGCATGAGTAGCCTATAATTATAGCAATGCCCATGAGGGCTAGCACCAGGAATCTTTTATAATCAGCTCTTTTTATGATCATCATTAGCCTCCTTGCTAATAGAAGATTACGCTCACGATGCCGCTACAGGAAACATCGTTCCCTGCCCTGTCTTGCCCCACGAAGGTGAAGCGAACCAGGCAATCGATGTATGTATTACCCGTCTCCGGGTCGTAGTCATAAGAAGTGCTTTTCAGATATTCCAATGGTGGAATGTCCGCATCGTTCAATAGTCCATTGAACTCGAAGTCGATGGACTCATCGACCGGAATATTCCATGTAACCTCCCAGTGTTGGGAAGGCGGTACCAGTGTACCTCCCTCATTTGAATCTGCGCGCTTAAAATCAACATATATATGTCTTATGATTACATCCATCAGTGGAGTAGGTTCATCAAGAGGAGCCTTTGGATAATTGTATATGGTGCCGGTAATCTGGCAACCATCGCCAGTATCAACAGAGCAAGAATAAGCATTATCTATATCAAGTGTCAGGTACACCGGCGATTCGGTATCTGAGATACCGTCGATGCTGGTGCAGCCATAGATATTTACAAGCCCGAATATAACTCCAAGCAGGATAACTAGCCTTTTCATTCTATATCTCCTTTCCTTAGGGCTAACTAGCCCAAAGCATTATTTACTCCTTATTATTCTATGATCGTTTTTTTGATGGTTCTTTCTTTCTGTTTTATAACCGTTGGCGTGAGGAATATCAGAAGGTCGGTGAACTTGTTGGAGCGCTTGCTGTTTTTGAACAACAGTCCGACAATGGGTATCTTGTGGAACCAGGGCACCTTCATGGATGAAACACCTGAAGTTGTCTGCTTGAAGCTGCCGATCACGAAGGTGTCTCCATCCTCGACCAGCACCTGTGCGGTAGCGGTGGCTGTATTGATGCGTGGGGGAGTGAATGAATCATCGACTGTGTTGTTGGAGACCGCAATCTTCATATCAACGAAGTAATCATTTGTGATGTGAGGTGTAACATTTAGCGAGATGTCCGCGCGCCTGAACTCCCAGAAGGTGGTTACCTGCCCGGTGATGGAGGTACCGGCGCCGGTCTCACCAGCTTGGGTACCGACTGTGGCGGTACCGGGAACAGCGTAAGGCACCTCGACTCCGCTGGTGATGTTAGCTGCCACATTGTCAGCAGTTGTAACCCGTGGATTAGAGATCGTCTTGGCAGTACCCTCCGCCTCGGAGAGCGCCAGCCTTACCTCCAGCTTGAAGGTATCGAGGATATCGCCAAAATCCAAAGCAAGCTCGCCAGGGGCAGTGAAGTCAATCAGGTTGACCGCACCGGTGGCGTCGTATGTATATGGGAAGGCATACTTGGTCGTATTGCCATGTGCTGCATCCGCTATCTGGTTGAAGCCCCAGTTTATACCCAACGAGCGAGAGAAGCTCTTGGTGGCGGTAACGTACCTGGCGTTGATGGAGACCTGTTTTGTCCTTTTATCCAGGATGCGGATGAATTTCTCGATCTTTTCCACATGGTCGTACAAATCGGTAATGATTACTGAATTGGTTCTGTTATCTACCGTCATGTGCCCACGCCTTGAGAGGTTCTTCTCCAGCAGCGTTTTCATGGATCCGGCATCAGCGTAGCTCAGGTAAACGACCCTGGTGTGCAGCGGGGCGGCATCGATCTGTGCCTCGCGGAGCAGCTTCCTGGCTTCTTCCTCTCGCCTGAGCTTGTCCATGGTGGCTATGCGCATGACATTACCCTGGAACTCCTTGCCCAAGCCGTTGTTCTTGAGGATTATATCGAGCACCTGATCCCAGGGTACATTCTCCAGGTGCAATGTAACAGTGCCCCTGACTTCAGGATCCACCACCACATTGAAGCCGGATATTGCTCCGATATGGCGCAGGATATCGAGTATATCTCCATCCTTTATGTCGATGCTGATCGGAGCTCCGCGATAGATGGGGGTGCCATCATCGGTGGTCTCCTGCATCGCTTCCAGCCCTTTGAGGTACTGATCCCAGGATTGGGGAGCTTCTTGCTTGGTTGATTTAGGTGCTTGTGTTGCTTGCTGGGTCGCTGTTTGGCTCGGTTGTTGTTCGCTTGCCTGGGCGACAAGCTCGGCTGCCTCCAGTGGCTCCATTTTCTTTGCTTTGCTTGCAACATTGGCATTGGTAATCCTTATGATATCATCTGCCTTAGGATGTTCCTTGTTTCTGGTTTCTTGTGTCTCGTTTCCCGGTTGCGGGAAGTTCCTCGTTTCTCTGTCGGTTGCGGGGGTTTCCCTTTCGGGTTCTGTCTGTGTATCCGCCAGGCTGGCGACCAGGTTACCTTCCGGGGCTTGAGCATCCTCATTTCTATTATTGAAGGCGATACTTACCGTATTGGCGACCTTTTGTATCGAGTATGGCATATCCTGGCTAAGCAGAAGCTCTACGCGCAGGTTGCTATGGTTCTCGCCATAAGTTGTCGGCTTTATGCGCAAGATGGGATCTTGGGTGAACAGTTTCTCCGTCAGGTTTGGGGAGGCTAGGACATTCGGGATATCAATAGCAAGCCGGAGTGGCTCGGTGAGCTTATATGCTGTATAGGTAAAATTGGGTTGCGAGCTTATAATATTGATCTTAAGCCCGCTATCCTCCTTGCTAATGTTTATATTTTCAATAGTAGGGAGCGCCTGTTGGGCAGCGCTATTTATGGGCTGCTTCGAGCACCCTCCTACCAGCACTCCAAGGAATATAACAATGATGACTAAAGACCTATGATTAAGCTTCATCTATGAGCCTCCTTTAAAAGGTTTTATGCACTTTTTTATGATTTTTGGTGGTTTCGGATTACCAAATGGATCGAACATCGGCTTCTCGAAGGCGATGCATTCCTGGTCGATCTGTATAACCTTCCCATCATAACATTTATCTCCTACTTGCATTCTATATGATTTCTTATCGGAACCCAAGATGAATGCGATATTACCCCCCATGAGTGGGCTTCTCCAGATCCCTTCCAGTTTTAGCTCTGCGATGGTCATTCCGGCAAGGCCGGGTGGGCGAATCGGTCCTTCCTCGTTCTTGACTCCCAAGAGCAATGAAATAAAGGGATCTCTCATTTCCTTGGAGTCGTATTTTATCATATCCTTTGCTTTTACGATTTCCTGTAGCGCTTTTTTTGCCTGCTCAGCGGTCTCTATTTCCTTGCCTGTGTCTCCAGTTTGTGCTCTTGCTTGCTGAATCAGTACAAGGCAGGGTGTTATGATCAGCAGGGCAGCCAGTGCCAGGAATGTAGCACTCCTAGCCATATCGTTTCTCCTCATGCGACCGAACCTGGAAAACATCTCCCTAAATTTCAAAGCCATTACACCTTATTTTATTTTTTATGGCGCGGTAGTTTCCTTGAGGAACCAAAACGCCTTGGAGCCTATATTAACGGTTATGGATGGATCAACTTGCCTGGTCGCCTGGATGCGCAGCGAGCTGATATTGACGATTCGCGATTCATTAGCCAGCTTCTCGAAGAATTTTCCCAGCTCGTGGAATCCGCCGGTCAATGCCAGTTCGACCGGTTTCTCGCCGTAAAAATCGAGTGATATCTCTGGTCTCGGCTTGAAGGCATCGACGGTAAGCCCGCACTCGACAGCCAGGCTTTCTATGGAACGAACCAATTGATCCATGGCGGTTCTATCCGGCAGGATATCCACGGTCAGCTTCAACTGTTCGTTGAGCATGGCTACCTCTTTCTCCAATTGCCGTTGCTTGTCCTTCATGGCAAGACCCTTGTTGATCTGAGCATCTAGCTGGATGATCTCCTTCTTGAGACCCTCTATCTCTTTTGACTTGGGATCGTAAACAAGGAAATAAAAAAGCGCCACGGTCAGCAGGATCACCAGCCCCACAGCGGTCATCTTCTGCCAATCCGGTAACGCATCGATCTGGTCTATATACTTTTTCATCGTTCAATTATTATAAAACTCATTACATCTGCGAGATATCCAGGTTTGAGGTTAACTCGAAGAAATAGACATCCCTGCCGGCGAACTTTTGTTTGACCGAGGATTGTAACTCGATATTTTTAAAGTACGGCGAGTCCTCCAGGGCGGTGAGAAAGTTACCTATGGCAGTAAGCGATAGTCCATATCCGCGCATCCTGATTATCCCTTGTGCCACCGAGAAGCTATCCAGCCATACCTGATCGGGAAGCGTGCTTAAAAGCCCCATGAGCAGCTTTACCGGAACCTTCTGCATGTGCCTGAGTCGATCGATGACCTCCAGCTTTTTTAATAGTAGCCTGCGCTTCTCCTCGTACTTATTTACCTCGCGGATGATTGCCTGAAGCTCTTCGAGTTGACGCTTCTTGCGGGTGATTATGTCCTTTTTCTCGGCAATATCAGCATTGAGCCTGCTCCACCACCAGCCCTCGACCGAGAGGGCTACGATAATTGCCACTGCTGCCAGTGCGATCTGTGTATAAACCTTGGTCGGCGGTGGCGGAGGGGTTGGCAGCAGGTTAATTTTGATCATTTATACTTATCTCCAGGTCTCCTTATTGCTAATCCGGCAACAATAGCGCAATGGGGAGCGATCTCCCTGATGAATTCGGGATCGAACTTCTTCTCGTTGTATCGAATGTTCTTGAAGGGATCTCCGAACTCCACATTGATTCCCAGGCGCTCGAAGAGGTATGAATCAAGCCCTTTTATCTTCGAGCTTCCCCCGGTAAGAACGATCTTATCTATCTTTTCGTTATCGGAGATGGATCGGAAGTAATCAAAGCTGCGCTGGATCTCGAGGGTTATATCCTCGTTGACCGAGCGAATTATCCCGTCAACGCTTTTGGGATCGATGCCCTTCACTTCCTCCCCCATCTTCAGTCCCTCGGCGTGGTTATAGTTGACATCGAGTTCCTTCTGGATTGCATCGGTGTATTGATTACCCCCCAAGGAGATATCCCTTTGCATCACATGGATGCCGCTGTTGATTATATTGATGTTCATGATCGAAGCGCCGATATTTATCAAGGCGATTACCGAGTCCGACTCGATCCCGTAATTTATCTCGTACTGATTTTGCAAGGCAAAGCTGTCTATATCCACCACGGCTGGATTGAGGTTAGCCTGGGTCAGAAGGTTCACTATATCATCGATCTTGTTCTTCTTGACGGCAACGATGACAACATTCATGTTGGTTGCATCCTCGCCCTCGATATCCTCCAGGATCTGGAAGTCCAGGTTCACCTCCTCAATATCGAAGGGTATGTACTGCTCTGCTTCCCATTGGATCGACTCGGCAAGCTCCTCGGCGCTCATCTTGGGCAGGGGGATCTTCTTAACTATGACCGAATGCCCAGAAAGCGAGGTTGCCACATCTTTTAGCTTGATCTTTTGGGTTTTGAGGATCTTCTGGATCGCTTCCACGATGACCGTGCTGTCCATGATCTCTTGATCGACAATAACCTCCGGAGGAAGGTGCTCGATACCAAAGCTTTGCATGGTATATCCACCCTTGCCCCCTCTGAGCACCATCGCTTTTACAGAGGAGGACCCGATGTCAAGACCTAGTATCTGCCGACTCCCCAACAGTGGCATCCAACTATCCCTATCCTTAAGGTTGTTCGATATTACTGCTAATTATAATCACTAATTACCTTGCTGAAAGGTAACAAAGCCTACCTGGTTTGTCAAGACGATTTTTTATCGCAATACCTAACATACTTATTTATACCATTATTCAACTTAAGATGCAGCACCCTGTTTTATATTAATCCCCAGTATCTTTATGCTTCTATATAGCTCGCCTTTTTTTAAGCCATTGTCTAGGCTGATGAAAAGGCGATGCACGCCAGATCTTTCTACCATAACCGAGTGTACATAGCGAAGCGGTTGCTCAGAGGCGACCAGATAGTGGGCCTTGGGGCTTCCCTCCAGGTAAAAGGTCATCTTCGGCCATTCGCCGGCTAATAAACTTCCGCTTGCGATGACCTCGATCTGAACCTCGCCGCTCATTAGAGGGAGATCGATAAAGGCTGTACCAGTCCTTTCCAGGAGACCCCTTTCAGCTCCCAGTAACATCGAGGGGAGATAGCTTCGGCTGCACCTTACATAAGCCTTGTTGAGTAGCGAGTTGGCTTCTTCCACTTCCCCCAGCTCGATCAGGCAACTGTGCAGGGCATGGTAGATCCGCATGTCCATTGCACGCCGGCGCAATGCCTTGCGCAGATGTCTTACAGCTAACAACATATCGCCTTTTTTCAAAAGCGCCAAGCCAAGCCAGTATTCCAGGCAGGGGATCTTTTCAGCATAACCTGATTCACCAGCCTTTTTGAGCATGGATATTGCAGGCTCGTAATTGCCTTTATGGTATTCGCTAATCCCCTCTAATAAGGAGGCGATGCAATGCACATCATCTCCACAGCGGCGATCTTTCTCTCGCAGGTCTCTTGCCAGCTTATACAGGATCTGGCTATCCCGCGCTTCACTTATGTCTGCGAATCCCAGTATCCCTCTTAGCGCTAGTTCGCAATTTCCATTTGCGAGATTGAAGCGTCCCGATTCGAGCAACCCGCTTTTAGTATGTATGATGACCTGGTCAATGACTATGGCGTGGGTTGGTCTTTTATTCTCATCGCTGCCAGAGATGCCCAGGTATATATTATAAGTCCCCTCCTGGAAGTGTTCAGGGATGGTTATGATGAAATTCTCCTTGCTAAATAATAAGCCCTGGCTGCTTTCATGATCCCAGGTTATCCGTTGCTTGATCTGCAGCTTATCATCGGCGCCACTGAGACTCAGATAGCAATAATGTGGCTCTTCGCCTATCTTGAAGCCTCCCAGCTCGACCGATACCCTGAAGATATCGCGGTTGTAAAGATACTTGCGGCTCAATTCATAGCCTTGCAGATGTATCAGGTCAGCGCCCAGGATACGCCTTGCCTCGGCGGGTAATATATCGGCATAAACTATTGAAGGGGCGAAAAGTAATATTACAGTCGATACAAGCAGGGATCTTATCATTAGCTAATGCATTGCGATAGCGGGTAAGATTTGCCAGGCGATCACTTATCAGTCAGCGATGAGGATTGCTCGGTTTCTTTTTGCTGCTCGGTATCTTCTTGGCTCTCTTGCAGCTCTTCCATGCGCAGCTCTTCTTTCAGCCTCTCCTCTTCCTCAGCCTGCTTCTTCACCAACTGGTCGATCTTATCCTCGCATCTTTTTATCCATTCCTGTCCGGGAGTAACCAGCCAGCGCACCGCATAGAAGCTTGATCGTAAGGAACGGTAGGCGATCAAAGCCATATCGATATTGTTCTTGCGCTCGAACATCTGCCCTATATCCCACAGCTTCTGCGCTGATTTTTCTATCTTGCTGCTGAAGGGGGTGTACATGTGCAGGGCGCTTTCATAAGCGGTTATTGCGCGAGAGTAATCCTCGGATTGATAGTATTTCTCACCCAGCTTGAACTGCTTGGACTGCCTGATATAGGTGTTTATCCAGATCATAAAGAAGGCGATTATAACAGTGCCCGCTACCAGCAGGTAGGTCTGTTTCTTTTCCTTTGGCATCATGGTTTACCTCGTTTTTTTTTGTAGTTTTACTATAATATTTTAAGGCAAATAAGACAAGGCGATCTTAGAGATATATTGCTATCTCCCCTCAAGCTCCTTTATAATGTTCTCCATATAATAATCGCAGTACCTCTCAAAGGCACCGCTTACAAAAGGCTTGATAACTCCCTTCATCAAGGCGGAGAAGGGGAGATCTATGGTGCCAGCAAGCTCGAAATACATGCGCAGGGTATCACCTGTCGGCTCGATCTTCCAGTAGCCGCTGAACCTGGAATTATAATCTCCAGGTGCAGGTGTCCAGCTTATTTTTAATTCATCCGGGTTTTTATGATACTTGGATGCATAAACGATGCTCATGGTCATGCCCGCACCGCCTAGCTCCTTGAAGCGCCACTGGTAAACATCATGGCCCATGTCGTTGATCTTATCCACCTTGGGGAATAGGTTCTGTTGGGCAAGCGTATCGGTAACTAGTTTCCAGGCTGCATCGCTGCTGGCAGAGACAACTATCGAACGGTTGATCTTAAGATCCATTGAGAAAGCCATGGTCAACCTCCTTGATACATTGCTTCTATTTTCTATTTTTCTTGCCCAACTAGTCGCTTCATGCTCCTTGATGCCATAAACTCAAAGACAGGCATGGGGATTAGTCGGCTCAATCGGGTTGCGGTGGCTAAAAGGCGCGGGAAATAGATGGTTCTTGGCTTATCAGGCAGCCTTTTTAAGATGAAATAGACCGCCTTTTCCACGCTCCATACCTGTGGCATATAGAAGCGGTTCTTGGCAATCATCTCTGTGTCAACGAAACCCGGATACACAGTAGTGAATCCGATCCCAGAATTAAAATACTCGCAGCGCAAGCCCTCCAGGTAGATGGAAAGGGCAGCCTTGCCCGCCGAGTATTCAGCAGAGAGTGGCAAGCCCCTGATGGCTGCAAGACTCGCTATGCCCACCAGGTGCCCTCTATTTCGTTGCACCATGTCTGGAAGTGCTGATGCAAGGGTCGCTACGGACCCGAGTGCATTTACATTCAACACCCAAAGTATATCATCGAGGCTCTTTTTCGATGCCGGCTTGTTCACAGCCACGCCCGCATTGGCGATCACCAGGTCTAATCCATCCTCGCCGGCTTGTATCTGGGTGATTATATCCTTCAGCTTCTGAGTCTCGGTTACATCGAGGGCATAGATCTCAGCCTTGCCGCCATCGATAGCTATACTCTTGGCAACGCGTTCCAGCTCCTGGACGCGGCGGGCGGCAAGGTGTACCTTGATCCCCTGTTTTGCCAAAGCAACTGCCAGCCCCTCGCCGATTCCGCTCGAAGCGCCAGTTATAAAAGCGTTACGGTATCTCATAAAGGCAAATGTTAGCAACCAGGAACCATAATTACAAGATCCCAAGCCATCTTCAAATAGCAGGTAACCTCATGTAATGGGGGTGCATCAAAAAGCTATCTCTCCTTCATCTCTCGTTCAGCTTCCCGTTTCAGATCCCGCTCCATGATGGTCTTCCTCTTATCGACCGAGTGCTTTCCTTTTGCAACCGCTAGTTCCACTTTGGCTATTCCCTTGGAGTTGAAGTAGATCTGCAATGGGATCAGGGTTCTACCCCTTTCCTTTACCTTGCCGGTCAGCTTATTTATCTCCTGTTTATGCAAAAGGAGTTTGCGTGGCCGGCGGGTGTCATGGTTCTGCCGATTGCCCGCTGTATAGTGCCCGATGTAAGAGGAGATCAGTATCACCTCGCCGTCAATTATCTCCGCATAGCTATCGGATAAGTTCGCTTTGCCTTCACGAAGCGCCTTGACCTCAGTGCCGACAAGCTCGATTCCCGCCTCCAGCTTTTGTTCGATCTCATAGTTGAAGTAAGCCTTGCGGTTCTCGCACACCCTCTTGTAGCCTGATTTAGTCACCCTCATTCGCTCTTTTTTTCATGTATATATTTCATCCTGGTTCCCATTGGGCTTATCGATAAGCAACACCAGTTCATCCGGTCTTATCACTTGAACACCCTTGATGCGATTTAGCTCCAACAGATGTTTATCGTTGCTTACGATGTAATCAGCATCTCCGCTTATTGCCAGGGATACGAAGACATCATCAGCCGGATCTCTTTTCACCAATCGGTAGATCCCCTTCAGGTTCACCCTTTCGCCGTGCACGCGGAGATGCTTTACCAGTGCATTTATCTCTTTTTGGTTATAGGCTCCTGCTCTTTTTAGCCAGGGCGCCTCCAGGAAATACTTTATTTCACGCATTACCTGCTTGCATATCAAAATGGATAGTCTCCCCTGTTTCCACAGCTCGAGGATGCGCCCCGAGGCACCTGATGGTTTAATTACCGCAGCGATAAAGGCATTTGTATCCAAGACAATACGCATATATTATCTATGATATCATTGTTACACATTCAGAGCTAGCTTGATCACTTACCCAAAAAGATAGCGCAATTTCCCGCGTCATAATTTTCATGCTCCCGAAGAGGGGACAAGAAGCCCCATCCCCCGACCCCTTCCCTGCTCCCTCTCGCTGCTGATAGCCATTCGGCTCCTAGCTACCTCCGCTGGCAGAGGGCGGGAGATGAGGCGCTTTCTTTCCTCTATCACTATATCACGGTATCACGCTATCAATTCTTCTTCGTGCCTTTGTCTCTTTGTGGTTTATATAATTTCGACCTTCAAGCCTTAAACAAGCTCAATGGTCAGGTTTCCTTTATCAACAAAGTCAAAGGCAAATCTTGCCGAGTTATGCTCATCAATCTCCAGTACAACGGTGCTGCTCCCTGCATTGAAGCCCTTAAGGCTATAGCCCTCTGGTATGTAAAGGTGGAGTCTGGCGCGATGTTTGCCAGGCTTTTCGACCCTTATCCGTATAGTCTTATCATCTGCATGGAACTCGCTGATCTCGAACGCACCCTGAGTATAGTGAAGGTTGCTGGCAATTAGCTTCGCCTTACCTGGCTCGTGTTCTCGCACTACAAGCGCCTTGCACCCATGTGCTGGCAGCTTCCCCTTGTAAAGCATACCACTTCTTATTCCCAGGTACCTTTTCTCCCACAGATCGTAAACATGAAGCTGTTTTCCACCATCGAGCCCTAGTCTTTCCCCGGTAAGCTCCATATCTTTCGCAGTATCTTCCCAGTTGAATAGGGCCACTGTCTTCCATTCATCGTAAAAACGCTCCAAGGGCAGCTCCAAAATGGTAGGCATATCGCTCTCAAACAGATCCAGCGGCATTGCAGCCTTGCCCAATGGAGGGTTCACGAAATCGAAGACCTCAAAGGTTTCCTTATCAAGGTCAGGCAGCCGATCGCTATGCGTTCGCTGTGCTCCGCTGAGCATGGTTACGGTCATAAAGGTGCGTATCTCCTCCTCGGTCAGGTTGTTTTTCTCCCTGCGCAGGAGAAGGCAATCTATATGGTTGATCCAAAGGTTGTTGTTCATAAAGAAGCGGGTCAATCCATTGCGCAGTGAATTATATGCCGACGGCAGGCTCTCCCAGCGTACCAGCTTGTTGTACTTGTTGTACCAGTGAGGGTCGGTATCGGCAGCTATCCGCATGGCATCGACCAGCCCCACCGCCGGTCCCAGCGGGCATCCGCATCCCTCGATAAAGGCATCCTCGCCGACCGCATCGCGAATTACCTTCAAGCCGTATCGTAGCGCACCGGCTGGGGTCAGGCTCTTGTCGAAATAATGCCCCTGCAAGGTTATTGCATATAAAAAATCGAGCTTGAAGTATCTGAAGCCGTACTTCTGGCGCAATGTCTTGAAGATATCGCCAAGCCAGTAGCTCGCCTCCGGGTAGGTTACATCGAGCACATACAATGGTCGCTTACCCCACATCGGATTGATGCAGCCCTTGACCAGCCTCCCTTTCTTGTCGCGAAGAAGCCATTGTTTGTGCTCTTTGTAGATCTCGGTTCCCTTGTAAATAAGAAACGGCGCCAGCCAGATACCGGGCATCATGCCGAGACCATCTATCCTTTTGGCTATCGGCTCTAGCCCGTCGGGGAACCTTTCATTGCATACCAGCCAATCCCCCACCTGCCTTTGATAGCCGTCATCGAGCTGGATCGCATCATACTTGCTTGCGATATCCTTGTTTTGCTCCAGGTAATCGAGGTTGGCAGCAAGCTCATCCTGCGAGATCTTGTTGAAGTAATAGTACCACGAGCACCAGGTTGTAGGCGGTTTCTCCACAATCCTCGCTTCGTTGGCTCGATTCACCTCCTTGCCGTACCGGTTAAGCCCCTCAAGCGGATTATCGGTTAGCATGACCAGCACCGGCTCCGATGATAGGCTCTGTTTTGGCTTCAGAGGGATATCATAACCATCCTGGCTGAGGTGCAGGAAAAGGAGGTTTGCCAGTTGTTCATCGAGCTTTAAGTGAATCCTGGTGAACCTTTCCTTCTCCGATAAAGATCCAATTATCATGCCGCTTTTGCTCTGTAAATCCTTGATCCCAGCCACCATGTTGCTGTAGTACTCGCCACATCCCTTAGGCTGCTTGATGGTGGGATCCATGCTCATCTTTCGCGCCATGGCAAAGCGGGGAATAATCATCCTTTCCTTCATCGAGTAAGCTCTCGATGGCGTCCAGGATTGGTAACCGTTTGAGAAAAAGCTAAAGTTGCTCGGCTTGCTTCCCAGCTTGATCTGACCGAGCCGTTGCTGTGAGATCTCCACGGGGACAAGCTTTTTGACCAGGCATTCCCGGTCTCCATTGTTGCTCAGGGTCATGGTGATAATGAAATGATCGCGATCATCCTCCAGGACAATGTTGATTAGCAGGCTCATCTTGAACGGTAGGTGGGCGAACTCTATGTCGCAGGCTTGTCCGGCGCCCTGGCTAGGTTCGAGCTCCCAGGTTTTGAAGGTAAGGCTCGACTCGGTATCGGGATTATTCAACTGTATCAGCGCCTTGTTTTTTTTCTTTGCCTGCGGATCTACGAGCCATGCGTTGAAGTAGAGGTTTTCCAGTGCAGTATGGGTCTTTTTATTTATGATGTTAAGGGTTTTAGTCTGCTCATCGAGTGTGATCTTTAATATTCTATTTTGCAGGATTTCCTTTTTCATCTTCCCATAAAAACCGCTTCTCATACTAGATAATCGCCAATCCGAAGTCAATGATGATGAAAAATATAGTTCAAAGTAATTCTAGAGTTGCAATAGCTCAATGAGTTTAACATAATCAATTTTCGTAATGAAGATTGTGAACGCATGAGTATCAGCGATAAAAAGATTGAGATGCCGAGATGATATCAACATCAAATGAAAATAATGGTTATGTAATATATACTAAATGTGATTTATGTGGTAATTATAATTTGGAAAGACTAATTTGGCGACCATACAGATACAAAGGAGAAGTATTATATCATGTAAAATGTAGAAGATGCGGTTTAATATTCACTAATCCTCGACCTACAACTAAGGCAAATATAGAAATATATAATAAAGATTATTCAGAAAGTAAATATATATTTGGAGTTAATGGTGGTATCGCATCAAATGAAGAAGAAAGAAGAAATACAGCAAAGGGTATTTTAAGATTAATTAAAAAATACAAGAATAATGGTAGAATACTTGATGTTGGATGTTCTGCAGGATACTTTCTTGATGAGGCTAGAAATGAAGGATTTATACCTTATGGTGTTGAATTATCAGAATATACAGGGAATATTGCTAAAAACAAATTCAATTTAGAAATTCATATAGGTGAGATATTTGATTCTCCATTTCAAAATGATTTTTTCGATGTTATTCATCTTGGTGAGATTTTAGAACATGTTCCACCAAGCAATTTTTTAAATAAGTGTTATGAACTCCTAAAGCCGAGAGGAATTATTATTATTACATGTCCTTCCATCTCAAGCATATATACATATTTTATGATCTATTTAACAGAAATTTATTACTGGATTACTGGAACAAAAAATAAGATTGATAATGAAAAATTTAGAATGACTGCTATTCATATTTTTGAGTACACACCAAGAACATTACAAAAATTGCTTGATAAATGCAATTTCAAAATGCTTAAAATGATATCAAGAGAAGATTTACCTTTTTTAATGAAGAATAAGCCAGATGATTGGCAAATGAAAACCTTGAAAAACATCATAGCTTTTCCAGTTAAAGTTTTTCTCAAAATAGTTTCATATTTTTTATCATTATTTACTCTAAACGGTAATCGGTTGATAGCAATAGCAAAGAAACCAGAAGCCGGTGATCTAGAAAATAGCTAATACCTCTTGACAAATATATTTGGAAGTAATATCTTATCCGTAAGAAAACAAGGAGAATGAGAAATGAGGATGGTTATCTTAATACTAATAGGCATTCTAGGGTTTCAAGCTATTGGGCTTGGGTTTGCACCGAATGAGCCAATATCGAGCGCCAATGTAACCATTAATGGTACTTTGCAGGGAACATTATATCCTTATGATCATGGTGAATTCTGGATCAGCAATCTTGGAGATGTTAATGGCGATGATCTTAATGATATCATTATGGGATCGATGGAGACAAATACAGGCGGCGCACTAGCTGGAGCAGCATACTTATTTTTCGGTAGAATCGAATGGCCTAGCCAATTGTCTTTGAATGATGCTGATGTAATATTCTATGGTCATATTCCTAATGGTTTGGCTGGTTTTTCTGTTGCCGATGCAGGAGATTTCGATGGCGATGGATATCAGGACATCTTAATTGGTGCACCTGGCAGATGGGATACAGGCTCTGATAAGGGTAGAGCATATCTAATATATGGTCGTCCAACCTGGAATGAGATCTATTACCTAAACCAAGCAGATTTTATTATTACAGGAGATTCAAGTCGAGATAGAGCTGGCTTGACTCTTGATGGAGTTGGAGACTTCAATGGAGACGGCGTTGATGATATAGCTATCGGGATTGAGCTTGACGATTATGGCGCCCAAAATGCCGGTACTATAGCTATTTTTCTGGGATCAACAATCAGAAAAACCGGTATAGTTGCCTTTACATCAGCAGAGCTTGTTTATTATAGCCCTTATGCCGATAGCAGATTAGGGTGGCAGATTTGTGGTGCTGGAGATGTGAATGGGGATGGCTTTAATGATATTATTGTTGGAGCAAGATATTTCGCATCCTTCCGAGGAAGGGTTTTTATTATACTAGGTGGTAATACTAAACCAACTGGTTCAGTGTATTCTATTGAAGAGGCTGAAATCCAAATTCGTTCACCTTACACTAATTGCCACCTTGGACAGACAATTGGGGTTGGGGGCGATATAAATAATGATGGATACGATGATATCATATTGTATATACCTCCTCTCAATAAGAATATAGTAATTTTGGGCAGGCAAAACTGGGAGGCTTCAATGAGTGTTGATGATGCTGATATATCCATCTATTATTACAATAATCAAGCCTGCAAATTAATGGGGACACCAGGTGATTTTAATAATGACGGGTATCTTGATATTCCTTTGGGAAATCCTTTTCTCGATATTGATGATCAAAGGAACTATGGAAAATTATATCTTCTTTTCAATAATCAAAATAGCTGGCAAAGCGAATATTTGATAGATGAAAATTCCTATAGCTTTGTTGGTGTTCATGCAAATAATGCTGTAGGTAAATGTATTGCAAGTGGTCTTGATATAAACGGTGATAGTATTGATGATCTTATCATCGGAAATAAAATGGATTCTGGGCAGCCAAATGCCTGGCGGGTTTCTATTGTTTTCGGATATAAGTGGACACCACCCCAGCCCCCCTCCAGCAGTCCACCGACTATCCTCGGGGGAGGGTACTGGAAGACAAGGCTCACTGAATTGCATGGTGGAGAATTCACCATGCTGGCGTGGGTTAACGATCTCGATGGTAGAGAGGACATCGACGAGGTCCGTGTCTATGTGCAAGACTTCCCAACCAGCCTGTTCCTCAACGATGACGGGATAAATGGTGATGCAATAGCCGACGATGGATTGTACACCTTCAAAACCTCGATCCCAGCCTTGATGCCAGAAGGACAATACCTGCTCGAAGTAAAGGCAAGAGACAAACATGGCAGGTACAGCCAGCCCTGGCCATACCTGAACATCGGAGAATCAGCAGATTACTACAGCTACCAGGCTGCCATGCTGGAAACAATAAACGGCAAATCGGTTATTGGACCCTATATCTGCATCGCCGGATACCTTGATAATGACATCAAGCCCGCAGTCGGAGGCAGCGTCCGCATCTTCGCTTATGTGGAACCCTTCTTTGGCAATAGCACTGAGCAGATGGCGGTTCAATTATACTACGGATTTATACCGACAGGAATATATCTATTCGATGATGGAGAACATGGAGACTTCGAGCCAAACGATAGAATATTTGCAAACATGCTTAATGTCGATGCCCCTGTGCCACCGGGAAGATACCTGCTGAACATCGTTGCAACAGACAGCTTCGGCTTCACCAGCGATATGTGGCCCTATGTACAGATACACTGATGGTGCTTGGCTATTGGGGGTTACCTAACCACTAAAGAATATCACGCAAAGCACGCAAAGAAAGAAGGAATTGTGCACGCAAAGACGCAAAGCATGCAAAGAAAATAAATTTTGTCCTTGAGCCCCGATCTTTCGGGATGCCTTTGTGGTCTTAAAAATAATCGCCCCTCACGGTTAAAGCCTATTGCTTCTTCCGTCCGCAGCCTATCATCTTGAGGTATTTTTTATAGTTGAAATCCTTTCCGTAATCGCCTGTGTGGCACTTTATACAGGTGCTCTCATCGGTCTTTCCGTATAGATTATTGGGGTGGGAGATATGCAAAGAGCCGGGTCCATGGCAAGATTCGCATTGGACATTCGCCTTGCGAAGCGAGATATTATTCTGCTCGAACCCGCTTTTTTTACCATAGCCGGTTACATGACATGGAAGGCAGGTCTCATTCTTGTCTGCATTTGCCTGCACAAGCGTATTGTAGGCGGTGGCGTGCCTGGTTGCTTGCCAGGCTGTAAACTGCTCCTCGTGGCAGCGCTTGCATCCTAATGCGCCCTGGTAAAATATGTGTCCCGACTTGGAGAAGCGATTGTACCGGTACAGGTATTGGTACTTGCCCTCGTAGTCATTTACAAGCCTTAGGATCGCCTTGTTTTCCTTAACTTTCGTATCAAGGGGTGTATGAAGGTTGGTGAAATCGACTATGTTTTTCTTTTCATCAAGCATCAATGTCAGAACATCGAACGATTTGCCTCTATCCTGCGGGCTGCAAAGAATGACCTGTCTATCCTGTCTATCCTTCAATAATTGTGGCGGAACGAGCGCACCGGGGAACTCGCTGGAGATGATCACATCGATTCCGTTAACGCTCTTTGGTAGATTGCGAGCCTGATCCAATCCTAAGGCAGCCAGCACGATTATTACATCGCATTGCCTGCGTAAGAATGATAGCTTCAATTGCAGGGCGCGGATGAAGGAGAGGCTCTGCATATTTTGCTTGTCTTTTTCAAGGCGAAACTCGAAGGTCGGATTGATCACGCCGAGGATCCCGACTTTAATCGCCTTTTTTCCAAACAGGGCATTATGATCCGTGGGATTGAATTGCTTGATCCAATAAGGCAAGGCTGCCGGCTCCCCACTCTCCTTATTGACTATGTTTGTCGAGATGAGCTTTACCTGGGTCTTCTGCATGTTCTCAAGCAGAAAATCGAATCCGTAGTTGAAGTCGTTCTTTCCGAGGTTAGCAGCCTGAAGCCCCAAATGATCAAGGATATCTATCATCCCCTCGGCTCGATGGCGATTCGGCTCATTCCAATTGAGGAATCTGTTGCCAGCATCGACCCAGATGTACAGGTTCTCTGGGTGCTGCTGTTTGAATTTTGCAATTTCAGTAGCCCGCCGGGCTAGTCCGCCTGAGCGGTTCTTGCCTCACCCACAGGGGGTCAGTTCATTCTTCAAGTCAGCCGTGTAGTGAATGGAGAGCCGATAGGCGATTTGCTTGCTTGCATCGTCGGTTACTTGGATTGCTTTATCTTCAGACTCGGCGTAACCTAGTGCGCTGCCAAGCAAGATAAGCAACAGAATTATCAAGCCTGGGACTGATTTACTCATAACCATCCCACCCTTCCTTTAGGTATTTATAATACAATCCATCCTCGATTCTATTCCAGGGTGCTAGCGCATCGCGAGCATATAGTTGGGTGTCTTTTATCAGCTCCCACGGTCGGTGAGATTATCCAGCAGCGCTCGCACTTTAACCCTTCAGCACGCCTGACGATAACCGCCAGGTCTTGGAATACCTCGCTCTTCAGAGTCGGTTCACCATCGAGCTCCTCTAATCGTTTCAGGCTCGCATCCGATGCGATAAGGTATGTTGCCAACCGCATCTCAAAGTCGCGCAGCTTATCATAAGTCTCTTTACCAGCATAGATATCCACCGCTGCATCGAGAGGATGTCCGATTATCTTCTTTGCCCTTGCCCTTTCCATCGCCTTGGTCAGCTCCTCGCGCACCTTAAGGAATTCCCTCCACCGATTAAGCCTTTCCTCATCCAGGAAGTGATCCAAGGTCTCTGGGAAGCTATCCAGGTGAACGCTGGTTTCGAGCCTAGGGTCGATCTTGTGGATATGGCTCCAGATCTCCTCAGCGGTCATGGATGTTATCGGCGCTATCATACGAGTGAGAGCCTTTAGTATCTCGAATAGGGCGTACTGGGCTGAGCGTCGGTCAATGCTATCCGGCTTGGTGGTGTAAAGTCGATCTTTTAGTATATCCAGATATAATGAGCTTAGCTGAACAGTGCAGAAGTTGTGGATCTTGTGATACACGACATGGAACTGATAGTCATCGTAAGCTCTGTCCACCTCCTCGATAAGCTCGTTTAGCTCGCCTAGTATCCAGTAATCGATATCATGCAGGCAATTGCACTCTGGAGTATCTTTTACAGGGTCAAAGTCATACAGGTTGCCCAGTATAAAGCGAGCAGTGTTCCTTATCCTGCGGTAGGCATCAGCACATTGCTCTACGATCGACTTTGAGATCCTTATATCCTCCTGGTAATCCTCGGCAGCGACCCATAGCCTGAGTATATCTGCTCCGTAAACATTTATGATCTCCTCTGGTGCAATGGCATTGCCCAGCGATTTGGACATCTTAAATCCCTCGCCGGTAACCACATAGCCGTGGGTGAGCACCTGGTGATATGGCGCTTTACCTTCGCAGGCGACCGCGCACATCAGGCTGCTGTTGAACCAACCGCGATGCTGGTCGCTACCCTCGAGATAGAGATCGCAAGGCCAGGTGAGGTCTTTACTAGGTAAAAGCACGGCAGCATGGCTTACACCAGACTCGAACCAGACATCGATGATATCCTCTTCCTTCGCAAAATCAGCGCTGCCGCACTTGGAGCATCTATAGCCATCAGGGAGGAAGTCTTTAGCACAGCGTTTGAACCAGATCCCGATACCATGTTCCCTGACCTCTTTTACTATCTTATCCGAGGTTTGCTTATCGATCACCATCTGATGGCAATCCTTGCAGTAGATGATGGTAATAGGCACTCCCCAGAGCCGCTGTCTTGAGATGCACCAGTCGGGTCTGCCTTGCACCATGGCATAAATTCGTTTTTGTCCCCAGGCAGGTATCCAGCGGGCTTTCTCGATCTCATCCAGGGCGCGCTCCCTGAGATTATTAGCATCAATATTTATAAACCACTGCTTTGTCGCCCTGAATAACACGGGTTGCTTGCAGCGCCAACAATGAGGGTAGCTATGGGTTATCTCGCTTTCGGCGAGTAGTGAACCGTTCTTTCGCATGAAATCATTTATAAGCCGGTTCGCCTTCCACACATTCATCCCAGCGAAGTGCTCTACATCATCGGTAAAATTGCCCTCGCCATCGACAGGGTTGTAGATATCCAGACCATATTTCCTGCCGGTCTCGTAGTCTTCCTGCCCGTGTCCCGGCGCGGTGTGAACGCAGCCGGTGCCCTGTTCCAGGGTAACATAATCGGCAAGCACGAACGGAGATATGCGGTCGATCCAGGGGTGATAAGTACCAATTCCCTCGAAAACAGCTCCCTTTATTAGCGTAATCTCTTTATAATTCTCGAAGCCGATGGCATTGACCGTGTCCTTGAGCAGGTCCGCTGCTACGATGTAATAGGCGCCGTCTGCCTCGAAGACAGTATAATCGAGCGTTGGATGCACAGCCACGGCGAGATTGGCGGGCAGGGTCCAGGGGGTCGTAGTCCAGATGATCACATAGACCTGTTTGCCTTGCAATTGAGGGATGACCTTGGCTATCTCATCAGCCACCCTGAAGCGCACATAGATGGAAGGGGAGGTCTTGTCACTATACTCGACCTCAGCCTCGGCGAGCGCGGTCTTGCAGGTTGAGCACCAGTGGATCGGCTTGAATCCGCTATAGATGTACCCCTGGTGGAGAAAATTCTGGAACTCCTCGACCACGACCGCCTCGTACTGCGGCATCATGGTAATGTATGGATTGAACCAATCGCCCAAGACGCCAAGGCGCATAAATTCCCGGCGTTGTATATCTATGAACTTGAGCGCGTATTTTCGGCATTCCTCGCGAAATCCAGTTCTATCCAGGGACTTGCCTTGCTTATTGAGCATCTTTTCCACCTCATGCTCGATTGGCAACCCATGGCAGTCCCAACCTGGAATATAGGGCGAGTCGAAGCCCTTCATGGTCTTGTACTTGACAACGATATCCTTGAGTATCTTGTTTAAGGCGGTTCCCAGATGTATATGACCGTTGGCGTAAGGTGGACCGTCATGGAGAATGAACTTCTGCCTTCCGCTGTATTTGCTCCTGATCTTGCGGTAGATATTATCTTTATTCCAATGCTCTATGATCTCCGGCTCCCTCTGCGCAAGCTGTGCCTTCATGGGGAAGTCAGTCCTGGGAAGGTTCAGTGTTTTCTTGTAGTCCATCTAGTTTCACTCCTTGTATTTCATTGTGCCCTTGGGCATAAGGTTGGTTGCACCAGCCAAAATTAACATTTTATATTAGCACTACTTGATAATCATGGAAAGAGTATATCACAAAGAAATATGTTGATTTCTTGAAAAATGATTCTGATACGATAAAATAAATAATATAGGTTACAGGCATGGTTTTGGATGATGGATCAAAGGTTAATATTTCTCAAGATAAGATCGCCAAGTTTTGTCAGAAGCATCACATCAGAAAGTTGTCCTTGTTCGGATCAGTAATAAGAGATGATTTTGGCTCGCATAGTGATATTGATGTTCTAGTTGAATTCGAGCCGGAGCATATTCCGGGTCTGGATTTTTTCGATATTCAAGATGAATTATCTGAACTTCTAGGCAGAAAAGTAGATCTAAATACCCCTGGTTTTTTGAGTCCATATTTTAAGAAAGAAATATTAAATGAAGCAAAGGTGATCTATGACACGGCATAATCCAATAATTTATATTCATCACATGCTTGATTATGCAAAAGAAGGCTTTAAACTTGCTTCAAATCTTTCTCGTTCAGATCTAGACTCCAATAGAGTATTGAACCTAGCGCTGGTTAGGATAATGGAAGTTATAGGTGAGGCTGCTTCAAGAGTTCCATACGAATTCCGTACAATGTATCCTAATGTGCCTTGGCGCCAGATTATAGGATTTAGAAATAAATTAATACATGGCTATGACGCGATTGATCTTGATATTTTATGGAAAATTATAAATAGTGATCTCCCTAAATTGATTGAACAACTCAAGGTAATAATCAAAGAGCATCGATGAAGTTTGCTGTATTGTAAAAACAATCTTAGTCGTTGAATAGACAGAGCCTGAAATGATATCTCCTGATTACCGATTCATCAGACCGGGCATCAAGCCTAGTGAATGCGGAGTCTGACTCGCCAATCGCCTTGCCGTTGTCTGGCAGGATAAAAAGTTGCGAAGTGGCAAAGAAAACAAGTAATAATAAAACATTGAAAAAATCTTGTATTCACTCTCTATAAAGTATAAATTAATAAACATGGTTGAGTTCAAGGAAATTAGCTTCGAGAAAGAACCGGTCAATACGGTACTTGAGGATACGGTCTATGTGGTGCCATTTTCCGGTAATCCCAGCGATTACTGCGTGATCAGCATCTATGACGAGAAGGAGCTGCTTCAAAAGGGGATGGCTGGCGAGATCACCTTCGAGGTCTATGATGCTGTAAAGGATAAGATAACCGAGCACATCAAGGAACAATTCATAGGAAAACTTGAGGAACGCCAGAGATTCAACAACCTGGGCAGGAGTGTGATAAAAAGCCTGTGCATCATCACCCCGGTAGTGATGCTGCTTAATATGGCGACCTTCTTCTTCGATGATATATTCTTTGATACCATTGCCCTGCTAACCTTCCTTAGAGTTATATACCTTCAAAAAAAAGAGAGGATTATATTAGGCGGGATCAAGCAAAAGCTAAATAACTTTAAGGTGAGAAGCAATCCATTGCTAAACCGCATCTACGACCTATTTTTGGACTTGGAGAAACCCGGCGGTGATATTAGGCTATTGAATCCTGAGGATATCTTCGATGGGATGACTAAAAAGCGCGCGATAAAGACCCTGATGGCGATAAATAGCTATCTTGCGAGTGCTTCGAGCAAGCCGAGGCTGTGGGAATGGCTCGTCAACAAGCTGACCGATGTGAAGCTGTCCAGAAAATTGCCCCAACCTGCCTACCAGGAGATATACAAGGATGTCATCAATAAAGCGCTTTATTCTGATGTAGCTAAAATTGATTAAGATTGCCAGAGCATACTTCATCGCTTCACCAATATTCCCCATCAGATGAGCATCATTCCAGGCATCCTCGCATACTATCCCTACTGGACTGCAATGGCGCTGATGAAATATGGCGCTGCAGGGGAAGGTTCATCGTGTGGTTGACCGGCATGGTAGTAAATATCCAATTTGCAGAGCCGTATAATCTTACCCAGGTAATCGGAATAGTAGTTGTGTTACTGGGAATAGTCTTGTTAAATGCTTCCTCTCCGAATGCCAGCCCTGGTTAAGGATGATTTACCAGGCGCTCTTTCGCCGATTTATTTAAACTCTGCAACCATGGCACGATACTGTTTATGCACCTGGTAGAAGTCTTGTTCTATTTGCTCGTAGCTCTTGTCATCCAGGTTGCTTTTCAGGGTAACTATCTTTTTTTCAAGCTCCTTTGCCATCTGGATGAACTTTTCTTTTCCCTTATCATCCAATGATCTAGGCGCATCGGACACAGCCATGTTGTGGGCTTTCTTGTGCAGTTCCCCAAGTTCAGCCTTGAAGGTATCCATCTTCTTCTCCAGCAAAGCATGGTGCATGGTACACATTGTGCGATGGAAAACAAATAGCATCTCAAAGCCGTCTTTCTGCACCGTCCCGCAGCCATGGGCTTGCTTTATCTGCTTTCCGTGCTGCTCTCCATGTCTTTTACCAGGTCCCAGCGCCTGTGGAGAACATGATCTTTGGATCTCCTGGAAGGAGAGAAGCTCGCCCTTATGTGTAGCTGCCCATGCCTTTGCTTTTTTCTTGTCCTTGAAGGCTATCACCTGGTTTGGTTTGCCATCGGCAGGCTCGAAGTAATACCCCTCGGAGGCATCGAACTTTTCTTTGCTATCAAAGTCGCGGGCAACCAGACCTTCGAGGTTTTTACCATCAGCCTTGAGCTTCCCAGCCAGCATCACGGCGCAGCGAATGGAGCAGGTGTTCATGGGATCGGCGTCTTTAAGCCTGACTTGCACCATGCTATTAACATCGCATGGCTTAGAGCACATCGCGCAAGTGATCAGCTTTTGCTCTTGCGCTACGACCACGGCAAAAAGGCAAACAATCAAGGCATAGATTGCAACATGCACAACCGATGCTTTCTTCATTGCAATGTTCTCCTTTTATTTATTGGGATTGATGTTGAAGATGCAACATATCAGCGATGTTTCGCATCAGGATCTGCACCATAGCCTGGTTCACATCGCATGTATAGCAGTTGTGTATGTAGATATCAATGGTTACTAGCGTTGCCAGTTGCCTATCGTTAATTGCCGAGTATGGTTTGGAGGATCTTTTTTGCATGGTCGGAAAATAGAAAAAGCATCAGGTTGAAAAAAGCGATCAAGCCTGCGAAAGCCCTGAACCAATAGCGAACGCCGAGACGGTAGATCGCCGTGGAGCAAAGCATTATGAAATATGGCATAACCGGCAGCCGAAAGCGAGCTAAACCATAATAAACGATGGTAATGGCCAAAAAGGCTGCAATAATAAAAAAGATCTGCCTGTATCTCTCGTCCCTTATGACTAGCAGCATCCCAAGCAATGAAATAACCAGTACCGTGGCGTAAATAGGGTCGAAGCGCGGCTCAAAGGGGTAAAAAAATCCCCCCAGCTTGAGCATGATGTTCTTAGCCAGCGCACCCGGCTTGCTCATGTAATAATCGAAGACAAGCTTATAATATCGAAGCTCAGACTGGAGCGGGGATAGCCCTTTATCACCGAGCGGCTCTATACTGGTATAATAGCCGTCAAATGATGGATTATTGCACCTGTACAGCTCCAGACCTCCCAAAGGTGATGAGGTGGACAACAGTGCAGGGCTGTCAAAGTATATTATGTTCCGAGCCGTCCAGGCTGCCACGAGCATCAAAAAAGCCACGACAACCGAAATCATGCCCTTGATTGTAGTCAGCCTCTTACTGCCAAAGATGATTTCTCCGAGACACAATGAAGCAAGAACAACCACTGCAAAGGGCTTGACCAGGTAAGCCATGCCGAAGCATAGACCGCATAAGAACCCGCTCATAAATCCCTTGTTCACCCAAAAATAGAGCCAAAGCCACACGGAGATAAGCAAAGTAGTTGTAAACAGGGTTTCTCCAAGCAAACGACCACTGTAAATGATCGACTGGGGATAGATAGCAAACAGCAGGCTGGATAACAGTGCGATCCCACGATTGCCTATCTTGACCGCAATTAAATGGATCAAAAGCACGCATACCCCGGCAAGCATTGCTTGCGATATGCGGACATGAGCCGGTGCAGCCCCAAAGATCCTATAAACGAAGGCAATATAAAAAGGATAACCGGGCGGTCGATGCCAGAAATTGACCCTCTCGCCGTTGCTGATATCAATACCCCACCGGTGGTAATCGGAGGCATCCGCGTTGAATAATGGTGCATCAAGGCTCCCTGATATTACGAGGAATGCTATGCGTATTACCATGGCTAGAGCAATAATACCAGCGATCGCCGGACTGTGCCTTTCTCTGGTTATCATCTGGTGATCATAGGTTCATGTAGCTGCCGATAATGCTGGTTGGAACGATCTCGAAGTATTGTCTAATAAGGTCAAGCGAATCTTTGAATAACGACTGGCGTTCTCGGTCATCCAGGCTATTGCCCGGTTCACTGGAGATCTGCGGTTCTCGATTCCTGGTCGCCAGATCGGATAAATGTACAAGAAAAACAAAGGGATAACCCTTTTTCTTGTACCACCTTAGCGCGCTAAGCAGCATCCTTCGCCACAGTCCAAGGCGATAATACAACCTTAGATATGACAGGTGGACCGGAAGCCTGAAACAAGGGGATACAGCGACCGGAAGCTCGATGATATCGAGATATTCCTCGCTGTTACCTCTTATGCAGGCTTTGCCTGGGTGGTAGGGATATCGCGCAGCCAGGGCATTGCCCAGCTCACCAAGGTACATGCTGCGAGTTTGGCTTTTACATCGAAGATAATGAAATAGCTTCAAGGGAAGAATGGCAGCGGAGGGAAGGATGCTCGAATCGTACCTGTAGCCAAGCTCGTTTAATATCGCAAGCGTTTCATAATCCAGCTCGAAGTTAGGTGCCCGGAAGATGATCGGCTCCACCTCGAGGTGCTGTTTTATAGCCTGATGGCAGGCGATAATATCAGCCTTTTTCTGCCCAGGACTCAGGTAATAAAAGCCTTCTTGATGCTGATAGCTGTGGTTGCCTACCTGGTGTCCGGCGGAGACTGTTTCCTGTAACAGCTTGCGCCTGCTCGAAGACTCAAGGTCGCTTCCTATTACAAAGAATGTAGCCAGGGTCTCCGTCTTATATAAAATCTCCAATATCTTAGGCAATCCATCCTGGATCAGGATATCGTTGTCATCACCTGATTCAACGGGATATCCAAGGTGTCTCTTGATCACCCAACTGCCATCGACATCGATATGGATTAGCGCTTTCAATTTACTATGTGTATCTGTGCGTGGCAGTTGGTACAGCGATTCCCCTCCAGCCCAACCACCTTTGTAGTATAGCCATTTCGCCTGATCAAAGCGCTTTGGCATTTGGGGCAGTAGGTGGTCGAGGACTCAACATCGACGATATTCCCCGTATAGACGAAGTTGAGCTTGTTTAGCGCTATTTCCCGGAAGCGAAACAGGGTACTCGGAGGGGTAGGCGGGTAGGAAGCCTTGTATTGCGGATAGTATCGCGAGAAATGGAGAGGGATGTCAGGCGAGATGCCGCTTAGCCAATCGACCATCTCTATTATCCTATCCTCCGAGTCGTTCAAGGTGGGGATGACCAGGTAGGTTACCTCGACCATTTTGCCCATTTTGTGAGCTATCTCGACATTGCGCAATACAGGCTCCATCTTACCCTTGCATTGTCGTTTATAAAAGCTCTCATCGAATGCCTTGACATCGATGTTGAGCGCATCAATCACGGTTAGTATCTCCCTGAATGGCTCCTCGTATAGGTGCCCGTTAGTTACCAGGACGGTAACACCGCCTTGCTGCCTGATCAGCTTTGCGGAGTCGAACACATACTCAAACCAGACCAGCGGCTCCGTGTAGGTGTATGCAACGCCGATGGAGCCGTAATCGAGAGCTATCGATGCCAGTTTCTCCGGCGAGATGTAATTCCCCTTGCGTCCATCTCCCCTTGCTATCTGCCAGTTCTGGCAAAAGGGGCATTGCAGGTTGCAGCCGTTTTGCCCGATGGAAAGTATATCCCTGCCCGGATAGAAGTGATAAAGCGGCTTTTTCTCCACCGGGTCCAGGTGAAGCGCTATGGCATTTCCATAGTTGACCGCGACAAGGACCCCATCTTGATTCTCCCTTCCCATGCAGATCCCCATTTTTTGGGGTTTTATCTCGCAGTCCACTGGGCAGAGGGTGCACTTGACCTTGGCATTGTTTAATCTTATATAGTGCCTTGCCTCCATTAGTTTAAGCCAACACTACTGTTATTATCTTTTAATGTTTACCTTAATATCGGCAATGATCTCATCGACCGTCTGGTATCGTTCACTCACTTTCTTTGCCATGCATTTAAGCACCATTTTATCCAGCCAAGATGGGATATCAGGATTGATATTCGATGGTGGCTCTGGGTTCTTGCCCCGAATTACATGAACCCAAGCAAGTAGATTGTCCCCCTGGTAAGGCATTTTCAGGGTGAATAGCTCATAAATAACCACGCCGAGTGAATATATATCGGAGCGCTCATCGATATCCATGCTGGTTACATGCTCTGGGGACATGTACTCGAATGTGCCCATTACGGTGCCGGTCTTGGTCTGTATGTGCATTGAGGTCTCCAGGGTAGCGGTTATCTTCGATAATCCGAAATCGGTCAATACGGCGGTTCCATCGGTTCGTATTAGGATGTTTCCCGGCTTGAGATCCCGGTGCACAATCCCTTCGGCATGCGCGACCTTCAAGCCCTGGCAGATCTGGTAAAACAGGCTCAGGCACATCTTAAAAGGCACGGACTTCTTTTGTTTCTGGTACTTGCGGATCACTCGCCGCAGATCGGTACCCTGAACATACTCCATTATCAGGTAGAAGGTGTCATACTTGTTGGTGTATTTGAAATCATAGGTAACCACGATCCTCGGATTCCTGACCTTCTTGCCGATGAGTCCTTCCTGCTTGAAACGCTTGATGGTGAGTTGATCAGCTCCCAGGTGGGGATCCAGGATCTTGATCGCCTTTATTGGGTTCTCTTCGTCGGTAAGGTCTTCGACCTTATAAACAAAGGCATAACCACCCTTGCCGATCTTCTTTATGATACGATATTCGTTATTATCGCCGAACAAATCATCGTTGCGCAGGTTGGCGATGGATCTCTGCACCATCGGGATCTGGCTCTTATCGAACTTTATGGGGCTAACCACCTCCTCGAACTTTTTCTTCTGTAATGCCTTCAGCCATTCAGGCGGCGCCTGGTGTGCCAGCTCCAGGTTGCGCATGTCCTTGATCAAGGTCAGCGGATTATAATCGATATTCAAAAGCACAGCTCCCTTTAGATCCGCATAGGAAAGATTGGCGCATTCCAGGTTGGCATTCTCGAAGATCGCATCGTGAAGGTTCGAGTATTGCAGGTCGGTGCCGAACAGGTTTGCGTTTATAAGCGTTGCACCGCCAAGGTTGACATCGATCAGCTTGGCGCCCTCAAGCTCTGCATCCTGCAGATTCGCCTCGTAAAGGTTGCTGCCTGAAAAATCCGCTTCCTGCATAATTGCACCCTCGAAGTCGGCAAGGGTGAGATCGCAGTGCCTGAACATGGCGCCGATTAGCTTCGAGCCTCTGAGATCAGCCTGGTAGAAATCGCACTCGGTGAACTTGGATTTATGAAGCCTTGCCTCTCGTAAGAGCGCACGACGCAGGTTCGCTCCTTTGAGGCTTATATTTCGCAGATCCATATCGACAAGCACGAATCCCTCCAGGCTATGTCCCTCATCCACCAGAGCCTGCAGCTCGCTTTTGGGAGGCGCATCACCCGGGTATATCTTATTAGGCACCGTTGAATGCCAGAAGCACTTGCCATCCTCTAGTACAGGCTCTCTAGCGCACTTGATGCCCTTATGCTCGCCGAATTTCCATATATAGTCGCAGCCCATAATATCCTTAGTCCAAATCTAAAGTATATCTCAAAACGCTATTTTTATAAAGCACTCGATCAACCGCTATATTGAGGCTTTCTTTTCCTAAGCCCCGAAGTGGCAATATCCGGAACAAGTCGGGGGATGGTCCCGATAAAATCAGGACTCCCTCTACGCTGTAAGTCCCGATAGAATGAACAGGGAGGAGAGGGCGGGGAGAGGGTCTCTCCTCTCCTCTATCACTTTATCACTTCCCGTGATTACTGGATTCCCGCCGGAGTTTACCCCGCACTTGATGCGGGAAGGAAAAAAAGAGAATCACGCAAAGACGCTCATGCAAAGGCGCAGAAAAGAAATATTTGATCACGCAAAGAAGCAAAGAAGTAAAGAAGCCATGAGAGAGGGGCGGGGTGAGGGCTGCGTACCTTACAGATTAAAATATCGTTAAGATAGCTTTATTTTCAATGCGTTATCTTCCTTTTCTTTCCATTGTCTAAGGAGGAGCAATAATAAAAGGGCTAGTGAGCGATCCCACCAGCCCTAGATGTCATTGTAGTTTAACCTAGCTAGCCTAGAACCTGTAGTAGATGGAAGCGGTTACCTTGCGTGGCGATGCCCAGGCTATCGGCTTACCAAATGCCCAGTTATCGTTTTGAGCCACCGCAAGTACCGGCTGAGAATCCAGAACATTGCTAATGTCGATGATGAAGGTAAGCTTACCGTAGCGCTTGAAGTCGAAGTCCTTCTGTAGGCTCAGGTCTATGAAGCTGACCGTGGGTAGTCTATACCTGCCACGCTTGCCGGAGAGGGAATAACCAGTACCATAAAGCTCGTCATACCCGTACTTGCTGTAAGTGTAACCGCTGCGGGTAAACCAATGCGTTCCCACATGGAAGCCTGCCGGAAGGTGAACGGTCATAAGCACCTTCAGGTAATGTGTCGAATCCCAGGGCAGCGGACCGTAAAGGTTCTGGCTTGTACCGGGCAGATCGTAGTCGCCGGTGAAGTGAGAGACCGCTCCAGTAACTCCAGCAAAGGTGCCGATAACGCTACCTTCTACCTTGGACAGGGTGTAGGATGCTAAGATATCGACCTTCTCGGTGAATGCCTTCAGGTTGAACTCCAAGCCCTTGTAGTCCCTGCGAGCACCATCGGGATTGGTTACATAGTATGCAATGGAAGCCAAATCCCCGCTATAGGGATCCTCGATGACATTGCCGTCAGCATCATAGTAGATGCCAACATCCTCGATGATGTCCCTGGTGGTTCTGAGTGTTCCCTGCACTCCGAGCGAGACATTCCTGGAGATCTCATACTCATAGCCGAGAACGAACTCATCGGTATATTCCGGCTTCAGGTCAGGATCAACCGAGTTGGGATTCTCCTCGCCGCCGGTGGAATAATCGTAAACCCAGCCAAACTGATCGCTCCAGCTATAGTGTCGATATTCGGGATCCTTCTGGTTCATAAAGAGCGGGAGCTGCAAGTCCAATGGGTTGTAGTATCGACCCACATGCCCGAAGACCTTGGATCTTCCACTAGCCGTCGGATCCCAGGCAGCCCCTAAGCGGGGCGCTATCATCATGTCAAAGGTTCCGGTTTCATCTCCGACATCGTTCTTGAACATGATGTACTCGTACCTGATGCCAGGATTCAGAGTCAAGCCTTCCCTTAGTTCCCACTTGTCCTGAAAGTAGAATGCGTAGTAATTCGCGGTATCCTCGACCGGTTCCGCTCCGATCTCCTCGATCTTCTCGATGGGATACTCTTGGCCGGTAACAGGATTCCTGCCATAGCGATAGTACTCTCCCCCGTGATAGTAGGTATCGTCCTTGATCAGCCAGTGCTGGTACTCAATGCCGGTCTTGAAGGTATGCCCGCCTCGCTCGGTGGGGATATAGAAGCTATAGTTTGCACTAGCGGAGTATCTTTCTCTGTCCTGTATCCTCGAGTACCTGCTGTTATCGTATAGGATCTCGTCATCCTCGTTATACTTTGCCGGCGTCTCGGTATCACCGTCATCTGGGACGATGTTCAGGTAGGACATAACAAATCCGAGCTTTACATTGAAGAACATATCCTTGCTAATCAGGTGGGTATATTCTACTCCGAAGTTATCGCCGCCTTGTTCTTGTTTTTCCATGGCTTCCGGGCTATAGGTGCCGGTTCCGTCTGTCTCGCCGTGGATCACTGCCGGGTCGCTGATATACTCGACTACTAGCTTATTGGAGGGATTGATCTGGAATGTGAGCTTGCCGAAGATGTCCTGCCATAGCTGCGAGGCATCTACCTTTGCGTACTCCCATTCCTCGGGACCCACTTTGCTAACCCTGGCTTCTGTCTCCAGATCGCGATCAATGCGCTTGTAGGTGAGGAAGAACCAGATACGATCCTTGAGTATGGGACCGCCAAAGGTAATGGTTGGCTCCCACCAGTCATCCTTCTGGTATCCGCCGACATGTTTGCTGGTGCTGTTCCAGCCATAATAGACCTTCTTCAGGCGGAAGCTCCCCTCGAACTCGTTACCCCCGGACTTGGTGATAGCGTTTACGATACCGCCCATTGCCCTGCCATACTCAGCCTCGAAGCCGGATGTCTGAGTCTCGACTTCAGCCACCGCATCTGCATTCAGGTTGGATCCAAAGGTGCTGGTTACCGGGTCCGTGGTATCGATGCCATCGAACAGATAGGTGTTGTCGGTCTCCTGAGCGCCGTGTACCTTTGGGTTACCAGCGCCGACAGTTCCACCCCCCATGGAGAATGCGTCCTGGAAGCTGTCATTGCCGGGAAGACGCTCCTGGAACTCCCTGGGGACAGTGGTTTTTGTGGTGGCGGAGGTCGTATCCATGACCGGAGCATCATCGATGACCTCCAGTTTCATGGTTACAACGCCGATCTCCATCTCCACGGTAGTGAAGGTGGTATCATTCAATCGAGCAATGATCCCCTTCAGCACTGTGGTTTTCATCCCCGGGGTCTCAGCCACGATCTGGTAGTCGCTACCCGGTGGCACCTCAACGAACCGAAATTCTCCCTTGTCGTCGGTGAACAAACTCCTCTCGCCGGGCATATTGGGACCGCTTAGGGTAACCTTTACGCCTACCAGATAAGCGCCGGTGTCGTCAACCACCTTGCCGGCTATGACCGAGGTGGTGGCGCTGTAAACGACGCCCGCCGTGCATAGAAGCACGAGCAACGCAGGAATCAAAAGTACCTTGAGCCTCATGTTGCCTCCCTTGCTAACAATTTTTTCGTTTATGCCACTACTACCGTAATGATTGGTTGAACTATAGACTAAAAAAGAACAGATTTCAAGTCCTATATATGTTGTGCTTTTTTCTGTGCCTCATCCTGTTTTTTCCAGTAGCCGTCAATATAAACTCTGGGCACTCGATGGCTGATTCTGCTTATAATTTCGTAATTGATCGTCCCTGCCTTGTCAGACAGTTCCTCTACCGGTAGATGGGTATCTCCAGCGTAACCGAATAGAACCACCTCGTCATCAAGGGATACCCCAGGAATATCAGTAACATCAATTATTGTCATATCCATACAAACGTTTCCTATAACCGGCGCTCTTTTGCCCCTGACCAGCACCTCGCCCTTGTTGGAGAGCGCCCGTGGATATCCATCGTTATAACCGATTGGTATGGTAGCAATTTTGGTCTCTCGCTCGGTCTTGAAGGTTCTTCCATAGCTTATCGATGTCCCAGGTGGCACAGTCTTCAGATAGGCTATGCGGGTTAGCAGCGTCATCGCTGGCGTAAGCTTGATCATCGAAGCCAAGGCTTTGTTCGGATAGTAGCCGTATAGCGCTATGCCAATGCGCACCATATTGAGCCTGCTTTCTGGATAGGCGATGGCAGCGGCGCTGTTGGCTGCATGACGAAGCTCGAAGCTGTAACCGTGCCGTTTTAATTCATCGAGCAGGTCGATGAAGTCAGCAAGCTGTTTATTTGTATAATCTCGCCCAGTTGGATCATCGGCAACCGAAAAATGGGTCATTATCCCTTCCAGCTCCAGGCAATCCAGCCTTTCGAGGCTTTGCAAGAAAGGGAGAACCTCCTTGGGGCTCAAGCCGATCCTCCCCATGCCGGTATCGACCTTGATGTGAACCTTTGCTTTCTTGTTTTCCCTTTTTGCCTCCAGGTGCAGCGCCTGGGCGAGCTGGAGGGTACAGACCATCTGTGCCAGGTCGAAGTCGATCAGCTTGTGTGCCTCTTCCGGGCTGGTAGGACCGAGCACGAGGATGGGTGCCTTGATCTCCGAACGGCGCAGCTTGATCCCCTCATCTGGAATGGCTACTGCCAGGTAATCGACCGAGGCATCCAGCAGTGTGCGAGCGATCTTGCTCTCATCGTGTCCATAACCGAAGCCCTTGACTATGGTCATTATTTTAACCTTATCGCCGACCGCCTTCCTTATATTCCTGATGTTAGATCTGATGGCATCAAGGTCTATGATCAGCCTGGTTTGGCGAATGCCGCTCATGTACTGCTGAGCAACTCGTTCCAGGCGCATTCGTCTCGAACCCTTGAATAGAACAACATCGTTGTCTTTCAGTTCCTCAAAGAGCAGCTCGGCAGCCTCTCTCTGGTCTTTAGCATAATAGATGTCCTTTTCCTTATGGGGAGCGATGGCGGCTATTCGGGATCCGGTAAGGGATATCTGCTCGCCAACTAAAAATAGCTTGTCGATCCTCAGTTTGTTTATATAGTCGCCAAGCTCACGATGCTGGCTTACCGCCATATCCCCAAGCTCCAGCATATCCCCAAGCACAGCTATTTTCCTTCTGCTTTCTGCAAGCTCGACCAGCGTGTCCAGGGCTGCCTTCATGGAAACCAGGTTAGCGTTGTAGGTGTCGTTGATTATGGTCAGATTACGGAACTCGAAATCAGAGGTATGAATCTCTATACGCATCGGCAGGGTCTCGAAGCGCTGTAGTGCCTGGGCTGCCTCTGAGAGGTTGACACCGAGCCGATGACACAAGGCAACCGCCGCTAGGGCATTGTTGGTCATGTACCGAGCTGGTATCGGAAGTCGAAAACGCGCTGATTCACCACCAGGTGCCTCGACAGTAAACTGCAACCACAATCCATCGGTTATCACGATATCCCTAGCCTGGTAATCAGCACCATCTTCACTTCCAAAGGTAATGGTTTTGCATCGTAAGCCCTTGCAGAATTGCCTGATATAATCACCTTTAAATGGGAGGATAATCTCTTGGTCTTCCCTGAAATCATCAAATAGCAGCCGCCGCTCATTGATAGATTTTTTGATATTTCCGAAATTGCCCAGATGCATGGCTGTAATATTGGTAAGAACTCCCATGGTAGGCTGCACCATCTGCTTCATCTGGGGCATATCTCCCGGCTGGCTTACTGCCACCTCGACTATCGAGAGTTGGTGTTTTTTATCCAGTTCCAACAGGGTCAAGGGGACGCCGATAAGGTTGCAGCGGTTATCTTTGGTTATATGAAGATCATACTTCCCTTGAAGGATAAGGTGGCACATCTTGGAGACCGTACTCTTGCCGATGCTGCCGCTAATTGCTATCAAAGGCATATCAAAATTGCTGCGATGATAGGTAGCAAGGTTACGCAGCGCCTTTGCCGTGTCCTTGACCATGATGTACTTGTCATCAAGACCCTGTTTACGCTTGGAGACGACAACACAAGCAGCACCAAGCTCAAGTGCAAGAGGGGCGAATGAGTCCCCATCGAAATTCTCGCCAGATAAAGCGATGTATAGCTCACCAGGCTTGAGCGTTCGGGTATCAATGCTGACCCCATCGAACCTGGCATCCAGAAGCTTGCGGTCATAACGGGCTGGTTGAATAATGTTCAGGATTTCTCTGACTGTTCCTTGCATTTTAGCTATACTATTGTTTCGTAAAAACAGGAAAAGTCAATATTTCATTACAGTTAAGGAGATAGTATCCTTATTTTTAGTACCTTTGTGTCTAGATGGTTCAAGAAGCCTAAAGCCTACATTTGACAGGGTATGGCAAACTCCATATCATTTAAGGCATGAATGATATGACTATGGATAAAGATAACAAGCAGATTGCCGTTATACTGGGAAGTAAGAGCGACCTGCCAGCGATGGATGGGCTAAAAAATACTCTGGATAGTCTCGGTGTAGGCTACGATCTGCGCATCATTTCAGCGCATCGCACTCCGGATGTTGCGGTGAGCTTTGCCAAGGGAGCCAGGGATGCTGGTTACAAGGTGCTCATAGCGGTTGCAGGCTTTGCAGCGCATCTTGGTGGTGTTATCGCCTCGCATACCACCCTGCCGGTCATCGGCGTTCCGCTCAATTCATCGCCGCTCAATGGCATAGATTCGCTTCTGTCAACGGTGATGATGCCACCTGGGGTGCCGGTCGCCTGTATGGGGATCGGTTCTTCTGGAGCTACCAATGCAGCACTTTATGCTGTGGAAATCCTCGCAATAACGGATACTGAACTTCAACTCAAGCTGGCAGAGTACCGCCGACTTATGTCGCAGAAGGTAATCCAGGCTGATCAGGAGCTTTGAGGTTTGAGTTCTGAACAAAAGAATCTAAAAGATAAGGTTTGTCGGCTTGCTGAGGTGTCTGCTCGCCGCCTTATTTCCTTAGCCAAGCTGCTTTTTCTGGACAATATCCTCAAGGAAGGCATCGACCTTGGGCTTTATAAAAGGCTTATTCGCTATATTTACCCCTATAAGCGCCAGTTCATTATCGCGATGGTTTGCATGGTGCTTTACGGGCTTTTTACCTCCTCGCCGGTATATCTTGCCAAACCCGCGATAGATAATGTCTTTATCAAGGGTGATACGAAGCTGCTAGCGATCATTCCCTTTATTCTGATCATCATGTTCTTGTTAAAGGGGTTGACCAACTACTTCCAGAAGGTGATCATGAAGGATGTTGCCCAGCGTGGCATAAGGGACTTACGATATCAGCTTTTCACCCATATAGAGCGCCTTCCTATACAGTACTTCAAGGATCATCGCCAGGGCGACCTCATAAGCCGCGTCTCCAACGATGTGATGATCATGGAACAGGGCATTAGCACGGTGATCAGCGATATCATCAAGGAATCATTTACTATCGTTGGCTTGATAATTGTGCTGATATTACTGCACTGGAAGCTCGCCTTTATCGCCATTTTAGTGCTTCCGTTGTCTGCCTATCCGATAATCCGCCTTGCCCGGCGCATGCGCAAGACCAGCAAGACCAGCCAGGAGAAGCTGGGAGAGATAAATACCGTCTGCCAGGAAACCTTCGGCGGTATCAGCATAGTAAAGGCTTTCAACATGGAGCATTTCGAGGCGGAGAAGTTCAGGAGAGCTAATAACAAGTACTATAAATACATAGTACGCACGGTACGCGCTGAGGCACTCTCTACACCGCTGATGGAATTTATAGGAGCAATACTGGCTGCGATAATACTCTGGCTAGGCGGCAAGTGGGTGATAGCCGGCGCAATAACCACCGGAACCTTCTGGGCGTTCATTGGAGCGCTTTTTATGATGTACAGCCCCTTCAAGAAGGTCGGAATGGTCAACTACGCCATCCAGCGAGCACTCGCCGCCGCCGCCCGTATCTTCGAGGTAATGGACACAGAGCCGACCATAGTCGATGCGCCCGATGCAGTGGATATCGAACCGATAAAGCGATCAATCGAGTTTAGAGATGTTTACTTCAAGTACGAGAAGGATACGGAGTGGATCCTGGCTGGCTTTAATTTGGAAATAGAAAAGGGAGAAACCCTTGCTATTGTCGGCTTAAGCGGCGTGGGGAAGACAACCCTGGCAAACCTGATCCCCAGGTTCTACGATGTTACAAAGGGCGCTATACTCATCGATGGCATAGATATACGCAGGGCTACAACAAGATCTCTTAGGGAACAAATAGGCATCGTCAGCCAGCATACGATCCTGTTCAACGATACAATCCGCAATAACATCGCTTATGGCAAGCGAGATGTATCTGAAGAAAAGGTCATCGATGCTGCGAGGAAGGCTTATGCCCACGATTTTATCACCGAGTTTCCCAGGGGATACGATACCATCATAGGCGAAGGGGGGCTGAAGCTCTCCGGCGGACAGCGCCAGCGCATATCCATCGCCAGGGCTATATTCAAAGACCCGCCGATACTGATCCTCGACGAGGCGACATCATCGCTGGATACAGAGTCCGAGCTTATAGTGCAACAGGCGATCATCAACCTGGTCAAGAATCGCACTACAATCGTCATCGCCCATCGACTTTCCACCATATCGAATGCGGATCGTATCATCGTGATTGATGGCGGTAAGATAGCCGAACAGGGCACCCACGAGGAGCTTATGCGCCAAGGAAGGCTCTACAAGAAGCTACACGACATGCAGTTCAAGGTCGCAGAGGTCAAGATATAAATTTAGTCCTGATTTGTCTTATAAGCCAACTTTGGATATATTTATTATAGGCAAATAAGTTCGCAGCGCGAATATTGAATGACCTGTAATGATCCTTGAGGTGATAAGATGCTTTGCTCCAGACGATACTCTATTCCTGCTGCCATTGGCTTAGTATGCATGATGGTTACAGCCGGCTATGGCGATATAAACCTGGGTCCTATCGTGAACATGCAGATCGGCTCCAGGTATCCCCATGCCGCCTTCGATGATAACGGTGATCTTCATGTTGTTACCCTTTCTGTGACCAATGTCATCTACTACCGCAAGTACCTGCTGAGCCAGTGGAACGGGGTTGATCCCCCGGCGTGGGATACCTCGCTGCCGGATGTGGTTCCGGCTCCGACTCAGGCTGACTGGCAGTTCGGCAGAGCGCGCATCGCATTGGATAGCGCGGGCAATCCCCATGTTGTCTGGTGCAGCCTGGGGCGACCCAAGACCGGTCCCATATACTACAATCGCATGACCAACAAACAGTGGATGCCGCAGGCAGAGTATGTCAGCCACGGCGAGACTAACTGGTCATCCTGGCCTGATATCGCCATAGATAACTCGGACAATATACATATTGCTTTCGTAGAGACTTATGCCCCCAACGATCCCATGGATGGGTATGATCTTATTTGCTATGTTCAAAGGGTCGGCGGGCAGTGGCTTCCCCCGCCCAACGACCCCGCCTTTGTCATCTCCAATCGGGCGGTCTATGGCGAAAAGGCTGGCATCGGGGTAAACTCAAAGGGCGAGGTTTATGTTGCCTGGTACAGCCCGGTGGGCAATATGGACGCAGCCGAGGTCTTCTGGCGCAAGAAAAGCGGCGGAGTCTGGGGGGCGATCGAACAGGTTACATCATGGGGCAACTGGGCTGGCGCGCTCAGGGTCGAGGTCGATGATCAGGATCGCGTGCACATCGGGTACCCGATTTATTCCGCCCTTTACGAGGTTTTCTTCTACCTGAGCCATTATGGCTACGGGCTTTTCGACGGCTCGCAATGGATGCATAAGGCTGTAGAGAATATCGACATTGAACAGCAGATAATCCAGGTCTTCGATGTATTTCCGGATATGAAGCTGAATGATACCGGCTCTTGCAGCGTAACCAACGCAAGCGATAAGCTGATCTGTTATGTAACCCAGGGAACTAATCTTCCCGATGAGGCATTTATCGTGCCCGTGGTCGAGAAATGCCTGGAGTTCCCCGCTGTGGCTGGATACAAGGATACATTCTATATAATCTGGGAGGACTCCATCGGCGGTATATTCATGCGCACGCTCAAAGGACAGCCACAGGCATCCGGTCCCCCAACCATCCTCGCCGGCGGATATATGGATACTATTGTTACCCATTACAGCGGCGGAGAGCTTAAATTCTTGCTCGTGGTAAGCGATGTGCGCGGTGCGGATAATATCGCCACAGTCGAGATGTACTTTGACGGCAAGCCTACTGGAGCATTGTTCCGCGATGACGGGCAGAGCGGGGATTTTGCAGCATCCGATGGCGTGTTCGGTTTCACAGCTAATTTCTCCCCCTCGGATAAGCCACCGCAAGGGCTGTATCTCCTTGAAGCGGTAGCTACCAACAAACAAGGCTATGTAAGCAACCTTTTTCCATATCTTAAGATAAAGAGCTTCGATAGCGAGCCTTATCCGGATAAATCGGGGAATGCAGCCACCCCAGAGAACCTTTTCGCATCGCAATTCAGGCTGCCCATCGACTCCTGGCAGCAGCATTATCTAGCCACCGTTAGCGGCATGGATAATGTTGAATGTTATAGTCAAATCCCCCCCCTCAATCCCCCCCGTGAACGGAAGGGGGTTCCTTGCAAGGGAGGTAGCCGCCCCTTCGTTAATCTGGCTGGATATATGGATACGCACATAACCACTGCCAGCGGGGGCAAGTTCAACCTAATCGCCTGGGTAACCGACCCGGATGAGGATGTCCAGAATGTGGAGATATTCTATGATAGCGCACCGACCGGCGTCTTTCTGAAGGATGACGGCAGCCAGGGCGATGCGACAGCGAATGATAGTCTCTATACGCTAGCGACCAGCATCAATCCAGGAGCCGCTCCTGGTTCCTACCTGCTTGAGATCCTGGCAAGAGACCAGGCAGGTAACGAGAGCTACCTATGGCCATATCTGACAATCACCGCTGGGGGCACCGCAACGCCGACTCCGACGCCGACAGCAACCCCTTCGCCGACCAATCCGCCGGGAGATCTCGATTGCAGCGACGCGGTGATCATACAGTGCAACTCTCCATACACCGGGGACAGCAGCTTAGGGAGCAGCGATATCGATAGTTATAGCTGCGAGGAGTTCGACCAGTTCTTTGGCAGGGAGGTGGTGCACGAGCTTTGGATCTCGGATGGAGATCTAGGCATCGAGCTGAGCGGGTACCATCCCAAGAGCCTAAATTTCTTCTTGCTAAGCTCTTGCAGCGAGAACCACTGCTACGCGCAAGGAGAGGTCGCCTCCGCGTACAAGCGAACCCTGACCGTTGAGGATGCTGTTGCCGGGCGATATTTCATCGTGGTTGACGGCTACAGGGATAGCGATTATGGAGCTTATACGCTCAAGACATCCTGCCAGCCATTCCGCACACCGACAGCAACCCCTACCGGTGGAGCAGATACACCGACTCCGACGCCGGCAATTACTGTAACCATCACCATGACACCGATGCCGGGAGAGCTTGATTGCAGCAACCCAGTCAATCTTTCATGCGGTGGCGTTTACAGCGGCAACACGGCTAATGGAAATGCGAATGTTGAGCAGTACGGTGGACATTGCACCGACTCTGCCCTAATGAGCGGACCTGAGATGGTTCATGCGCTTGAGATCGAGCAGGGATCAGTCGAGGAGATCACGGTAACCCTGACCGCAGGTGGCGCAGATGTCGATGTATTCATTATCTACGGCAACGAGATGCTAGGCTGCAGCGAGGAGTATTGCTGGGCATGGGGGGACTATGAGGTTACCTTGCCGATTATAATAGGCGGGACTTACTACATCGTAGTCGATGGCGAGCAAGAAACGCCAGCATCTTATACCCTGCAGGTGACATGTAGGTGAGGGAGCAAATCTTATAAATTGATCAATGGATTAAAACATTCATCTTGTTTGTTTATAGATTTTTTTGTCGTTTCTTTTAGGCGTCTGTTTGCAATCTCAACATACTCTTGATTTATTTCTATACCTATAAAGTTTCTGCCTAGATTCTTTGCAGCGATTGCGACAGTTCCACTTCCAACAAAAGGATCAAGTACGATGGCAGCTTCTGAAAAGGTCGTTAAGGCGATTAAATACTCGCATATAGCCAAATAAAACAGTCTCTGATTAAAAATCCAGCATCCTCGACTGCAAGCGCCATATGATGATAAAGTCTTGGACAGGAGAATGAGAAAAAAAAGCCACCAGGTTTAATAATTCTCAATAGTTCTTTTGATATTCCGATATACCAATTATAGAACCTTCTCGAGGAAGATCCCCAGCGGAGTAGTCCCATTGGCATAATAAAGCTCAACGGATTCAATGGAATAGCCCTGTGGCGCGCCACAAACAGCCAGATGGTGATTCCAATTAGCTGGTAGGGGTGTTATTATATCAATAATGGAAAATAGGGGCTTGGTTCTAATCATCTTTCTGGCAGTTGCGGTTTGGAGTGTCTATTTCTCATTGGTGTATCGCGGGCTTATGATACCAGATGCCTACGACTATGCTCAGATCGCTATGCAGATTGAGGCTGGCAAGGGCAACTCGACATTACAGGTATTCCCTCACCAGGTGCCATTTTATGCGCAAAATGGATTATTCGATGATAATATCCCCAACCTGCACCGCTTTTGGCTGCATCCGTTGTTATTAGCTTTTCTTATGTCCATGTTTGGGGCAGCAAATTACCAGGTCATCGCCGCTGCCGTTTCCGGCTTCTTTTTTATTGCAACCGTGGCTCTGATTTATATTTTGGGGTCTTTATTGTTCGATTATCGAATAGGCTTTTTATCTTCATTAGGATATCTTCTATGCAACTCCATATTAACCTATAGCATAAACGGCATGACCGAGTCTGGGTTTGCCTTTCTTTATACCGCTTTGTTCATTTTTTTATATTTATATCTTCGGGATCGAAAGCCGATACATGCAGCTCTATCAGGGATTTTTTTGGGGCTTGGATATCTGCAAAGGAGCAACATCCTGTTATCGATTCCAGCAATAGCGTTTTTATTCATACTTGGAAGCAGGCGTCTTCGAGCGCGGGGCTTAACCATATTGTTTGCCTTATTTTTAGCCGTAGCATCACCCTTGCTGGCGCATAATATACATTACTCTGGCAAGCCCTTTTTCAATTTCAGCCTGGTTAGAAACCTTGCAATATACTTCTCGCCTGATCGCGCATGGGTCGATCTCGGATGTCGGCTACAGGCTCTATCCATCCCGGCGTTATATGCCCAATATCCAAGCAGGTATATCAGCAAATGGCTCAATGAGATGGCGAGGTTGTTGGATGCTGATTTTATCTTCAAGGAATACATGGTCTTTTTTCCATTGGCGATATGGGGCTATTTTGGACTTGGGGATAAGCGTCGTCGGTTATTTTACAAGGCATTGCTCCTGGTTTTGATTAGCCAGATCCTGGCATACAACTTTATCCTCCAGACCCCGCGCTACTATTTCCACCTGGTTCCTTTGATGATTCCACTGGCATTTTTTGGAGTAAAAAGGGCGCTGGAGGGGATAACCGCTAGGAATAATTCTTACTCAATAGCTTTTCATGCTATCTCCGCAGGCTTGCTGGTCGTGATCAGTATCCCTTTATTTCGAGAAATCACAAGTGAACATGGATACTATTATCTTGAGGCTGATCGCCGTAATATGCTGGTATTAAAGGGCTTGATCCCCCCAAATGACATGGTCTTGTCAGATATCTCATGGATAGTGGCAACCGATGCGCGGAGGCGATGTATGCGCCCAATAATCCCCGCACATGATATATGGCGCTGCAATAAGGATTACATCCCCATCGAGTGGATATACCTATCGCCATACATAAAGAATACCTACTTCGGCTTACCATATCCTGGCTATATCGAGTTGGTGAATGGCTATCGCTTTCAGCAAAATTACCAGCCGATCAGATATTTCGACAATGGGGCAGCACTTTTTATGCTCAGAGAAACGAACCGGCTTAAATAATCTGCTTGCTCCCGGTAGCAATCGATGTTAAAGCCGCCTCGATGACCTTGAGATAACCTATGGCGCGCTCCAAGCTGCGATAGGCGTATTTACCAGGCTTTATCACCTTGGCGATTATGCTATCAGTGCAATGCCTTATGGCATCGTTATAAGAGGTGAGGATGAGACCACCTGGAATTAACACGCGATCGTGATGCTTCATCATAAGCAGCGGCGAATTGGTCATGCGGGCAAAGTAACCGTTAAGAAAGATGATCCCATCAGAGCCGGTTATCTCGATAGTATCCTCAGTGGCATAATAATTGGATTCTATCGCAAGCCGTGGACTATAAAGCAGCTCCAGGTGCCCATAGTGAGGGATTTCCCTGAATTTAACGGATATTATGCAACCCGGAGCATCTGTTGAAGGATATGATGTAAAGCAAAATACCCTCTCCACATCCCCGAAGAGATCAACCATGAGGGGGCGTTTGAAATAAGGCTCTGCAAGCATCATTTGTCGAAAATCCTTTACAGGTTCTATGGCAAAGCCCGCGCCCTACGGATTAGAAGTCCGTTGCTCTATCCAACTGAGCTACTGGCGCTAGAGTTTGAATTCAACAGATTTTCAGATCGATTAAGACTTTTTTGCTTATGCGAGTTCTTCCACATAATACAATATTCAAGGCAATTTCCCTTGAGCTAAAGGCAATATAATCTTTAATCATAAGCAAGATAAAAGCACCTTGACAATGGTTCAACAGTTCATTATAGATGCTTGCATTGTTGAAAGAATTTGAATATACGGAGACACTTGATGTTTCAGGATTTCAGCGAATCCCCAGAAATCAAGATACCAGAAAAGCTCCCCTTGATAACCTTGAGGGGGGTGGTCATGTTCCCAAGCGCTATCATCCCTCTGATGCTCGAAGATGAGAACGATGTAAGGATCATCGAGAAGGCACTTGAGGGGGATCGCATAGTTGGGTTCGTATCCCAAAAGGATGAACGAATAAAAGATCCTAAGAAGATCAAGCTATATGACTACGGTGTTGCTGCCCTGGTGCTTAAAAAACTTGTCATGCCAGATAACACCTACCGGGTTATTATCCAGGGGATTAATCGAATAAAACTGCTTGATATCCTGCGAGAGAATCCATATCCGATCGCCAAGGTCGAGGTGGTGCCGGATATTGTAGCGGAGAACAACCATCAAAAAGCGCTGGAACAAAAGCTCTTGAACCAATTCCAGAAGCTGATCTCATTATCGGAGAATCTTCCAGAGGAGCTGAATATCATGGCGCTTAACCTCGAGGATCCAGCCAAACTAGCCGACCTGGTGGCAATGAACCTTTCGCTCAGGACGCGTGAAGCCCAATCGCTGCTCGAAACGCTCAATCTGAGCAAGAGGATAAAGCGCATCCTCCAGCATCTTAATAACCAGATAAAGATCGCTGAGCTAAGCAGCAAACTTCAAGATCAGGCTATGGATGAGATCCGGGACTCGCAGCGGGAGATTTTTCTTCGACAGCAGCTAAAGGCGATAAGAGAGGAGCTAGGCGAAGAGGACGAGGAAGAGGTCGAGTATCGCGAGTACATGCGCAAGATAAAAAAAGCCAAGATGCCCGAGCAGGTCGAGGTCGAGGCGGTTGCCGAGTTGGAAAGGCTGGTCTCTTTGCCTCCCATGGCTGCCGAGTATATCGTAATCAGAAACTACCTGGATTGGTTGGTTGCGCTTCCCTGGTCAAAACAGACCAAGGAAAATATTGATATCGAGCGTGCACAAAGGATCCTCAAGGCAGACCACTACAACCTGGAGCAAGCTAAGGATAGGATTCTCGAATATCTTGCGGTAAGAAAACTCAAGGATGATATGAAAAGCCCAATCCTCTGCCTGGTGGGACCGCCTGGAGTCGGCAAGACATCGCTTGGGAAATCGATAGCCAGGGCAACGAAAAGAAGGTTCTATCGCATATCACTTGGCGGGATCAGGGATGAGGCTGAGATAAGAGGGCACAGGCGAACCTATGTCGGCGCAATGCCGGGCAGGATTATACAAGGGATTAAAAGAGCTGGTGCCAAGAATCCGGTCTTCATGCTGGATGAGATTGACAAGCTCGGCATAGACTTTCGGGGCGATCCATCTTCTGCTTTACTCGAAGTGCTCGACCCGGAGCAGAACAACCAGTTCAGCGATCACTACATAGAGCACCCCTTTGATCTATCGCAAGTCATGTTCATCACCACGGCAAATGTCCTGGATACGATACCGGGAGCACTAATGGATCGAATGGAGGTTATCCGACTGCCTGGATATGTCGATGAGGAGAAATATATCATCGCCCGCAAGTACCTTATTCCGCGACAGCTTAAGGAGCATGGCATCAAGGCTGATAACCTGCGCTTCTCAAAAGCAGCCATCATGGCAATTATTGAGAATTATACTGACGAAGCCGGGGTGCGAAACCTTGAAAGAGAGATAGCAAAGATATGCCGAAAAGTCGCCGTGGAGGCTGCTAAGGGTAAGCAGGTCAAGGTTTCTTTGACCAGGGCATTAGTTGAGGAATACCTTGGTCCGCCTAAATTCTACATGGAAAAAGCGGAAAAGGTGCCTGAAATAGGCGTAGCTGCCGGGCTCGCCTGGACTGTCGCCGGAGGCGAGATCATCTTCGTGGAGGCTATCAAGATGAAAGGCAAAAAGGGGCTTTCTCTGACCGGGCAGATGGGGGATGTGATGAAGGAATCGGCACAGGCTGCGCTGAGTTACATAAGAAGCCAGTGCGATAGCCTGAAGCTGGATGCGGCATTCTTCGAGGATCTCGATATACATATACATATCCCTGAAGGAGCGGTTCCAAAGGACGGTCCCTCGGCGGGGGTGCCGCTTGCAGTAGCACTATATTCGGTGCTTGGACAAAAAAAGGTGCGCTGCGATGTAGCCATGACCGGCGAGATAACCCTGCGAGGAAAGATACTGCCGGTAGGTGGACTGAAGGAGAAGCTGGTAGCTGCCAAGAGAGCTGGTATGAAGGTGGTGCTTTTGCCATCCAAGAATAAACCGGAGGTCTCCGGGATACCGAAGCATATTATCAAGGGCTTGGAGATAAAATACATAAATAACATAAATCAAGCCTTCGAGCTTTCTTTGATAAATGAGAACTAGCATCGTCTATAGCTCCTTTTAAGCCCTGATTCTTATCATTCCAGCCAGGTCAATCACCAAAATGAAATTTACCTGAGAATCTTGTATAATGTAGTTTTAGACATTACGATACAGGGATGATTGCATCGATGGGAAATAGCAATAGTTGCCGAATCGTTACAGCCATGATGGTCTGCTGTCTTGTGCTCTCACTCCCCGTTATCTGTTTCCCTTTAAGTTTCAGCGAGCCGGTGCTGGTCAGCGGATCCACCAATGGTATTGCCTATCGAGGAGCGCCTTCGGTGGCTATATCGGCGGATACAGGTGTGATCGCAGTCGCCTGGGTGGAGCGATCGAGTGATGGAATCTATTTTATTGAATCTAGCATATCCCTGGATAATGGAAAAAGCTGGAGTGAACCGGCAACCATCCTTAGTACCGAGGCAGGCAGCCCGGTTGAACTAGTTTCCACTGATGTTACCCTGTCAGCTCAAGGTATGGGCATATATTTCGTCTATGTTAGCAAGCCCCAGGCGAGCCAGGTTCGCTCCGACCTTTATATGCTGCGCTCGCTCGATGGAGGGTCAACCTTTAATGAAATCCCCTTCGTGGTCAGTTCCAACACGGGCAACAATGTTATCAATCAAAGTCCAATATTACGCCACCTGGGGGGCAGTAGCCTGCTGTGTCTCTGGGAGTATAGCCATCTGGGCGAGGCTGAGGATCGCCTTGTCTATGCCCGTTCGCAGAGCGATGGAAGGTACTGGGAGCGACAGACGCTCATCGAGACGCCGGGAAGGGTGAATGATGCTGATCTTGTCATCGATCAACCCAGCGGCATCATCTACCTGGCTTATGTCCATGACCAGATGGTTTGGGTCGGCAGGTCGCCATCCTTGGAGTCTGGTTTTTCATACAGCCAGGTTCGACCTCAAGGCTCGGATGTTGAACAGCTAAGGCCGGCTATCGCAACCGATAGCCGCGGCGGGGTGAACATCGCCTGGAGCGGATTGCTAAGCGATGAGCTTTATAATCATATCTTCTTCATGCGTTCATCCGATTATGGACAGAGCTGGCATGGCTTTAAGAGGCTAAATGGCGTGCAGCTTTATGATCATTACCAGTGCGATATGCTCATCGATGATGAGGATGTGATCAATGTAGTATGGAATGACTACCAGGGCGGATTTCTAAAGCCGATGCTCAAGTACGCATGTAGTAAGGACTATGGAGAGTCATTCAGCGTTGAGCCTAAAAAGGTTACTCCCCAGCGCGCTCTTTGCGCACAGCTCGATCCGCTGCTATTCGAGCAGGAGGATTACCTCGGGCTGGTCTGGATTGAGCGGGCAAATGAACAACAACCAAGTGGTGAGATCTACTATGCTCATTCCATCCCCGATACACCGACTCCCACGCCGACCATCACCGCTACTCCGACAGCAACACCGACCCCGGCAGCCCCCAAGATAGCCGCTGCCGGCTACATGAACACGCGCATCACCACCCAACAAGGCGGAATAATGTTCATCTTGGGCTATGGTGTTGGTCAGCAGGGCAAATCGGTGGTCTCGATGGAAATTTGTTATAAGGGAATCCCTATTGGGCTTAGCCTGGATGACCTTGGCGGCGGTGTTTTTGCGATACCCAATCTTTATATAAATCGCGGATATCCAGCTCAGCGTTTCCTGCTCGAGCTTATGGCAACCGATGATGCTGGGCTGCAAAGCAAGCTCTGGCCTTATCTTTGGGCGCTTGAATAGAGAATACTCATGGTGAAGAATTGCTAAGGAGAAGAGCGATGTTGATATACAAAGCGAAGATGAGCTTTGCGTTGATGCTATGTTTTATCGCGGTTCTTGGCTTGCCGGCAAGCGGCTATTGCGCTAAAGCGAGCCTGGAGATTGCAGTGGTGAGCAATGACACTATCGATATACACCTGGTGATCGATAATATCCTCACCCCGGAGACGGAGCGCTATATATTGATACGAAATAGCGATCATCCCAGCGAGTGGACCTGGTACACCAATGGCGATCGCTACCTGAGAGATGGTGGATTGACATATAATGCAAGCTATACCTATCGCTTGCAGTTCCAGAAGTTCCAGGGCGGACAATGGCAGAATATTGGTCAACCTATCGAGGACAGCGGGGTTGCTGGCGAGATAAGCGGAGATTTCCTGGCAGACAATCTGACCTGGCATACCGATGAGATCCTGCGCGTCTTTCACCTGTTACGCATTCCGCCAGGATTGACCTTAACGATTGAGCCGAACTGCTATGTCCGTTTCATGGAGTACGACTCGCGCATCCAGGTCGAGGGCACGATGAATACGATGGGAACCTCGATGTCCCCGGTATATCTATCGGCTGCCTCGCCACAAAACGACTGGTCTGGCATCCACTTCAAGGGGAACGGGACTGGCAACTTCGCCTATACGCAGGTATCTGATGGCGGCAAGTTCTCGGTAACCGGCTATCGCTGCATCACGGTGGAGGAGGCTGCCAGGATAAACCTGGATCACTGCGATTTTATACGCTGCAAGGGAGCGGTTTACTTCGACTCTTCGGAGACCAGCAGCGTGAACAACTGTAGCTTCAGCGACGGGCACGACTACCCGATGCAGATAAACGCTGCTGGGCGTTTCCCCGCCTTGTTCAACAACACTGCCCAGCGCAACGCAACCAGCAATAGGGTAAAGGTGATATTTGGCAATGTTACCCATGACAGCACCATCATGGGCAATCTTGGCTTCGAGGTTCCCGGCTTTGATATCAGCGACGGGGCTACGCTTCAGATCGATCCCGGTGTTACCATATACTTCGAGCAGGGACCGAGCCGCATCGATGTCAGGGGTAACCTGGTTGTTGGACAGGCAAAGGCTGGCAAGGTGCGATTCTTCCCGCTGCGTCCCGACGAGGGATGGGGGGCTTTTACCGCCTATGAAAATGGAACTATGGAGTTCTACAATTGCATCTTCGAGAAGGGGGGCAGGTTTCACGAGCGGGAAAATACGACCATTAGCTACAAGGATTCGAGCGGGGGAGTCGTCCAGGATTGCCAGTTTACCTACTGTTTCGGCACCATAAGGGTACAGACAAACAGCACGACCGAGATCACCGGCAATCGCTTCCTGCATGGTGGAGAGCAACCTATACTGGTCAACTCGCGCAATGTTTTTCCCCAGTGCATGAACAACTATGCGGTGGGGCACTCTCGCTTTGATGGCATCTATATACAGGGTCCCGAGATAGAGCGCAACAACTCACTGGCAAATAGCGCCCTGCCCTATCTCTTCGGGCAGGTCAGCCTCCAAGAGGGCAAGACGCTTACTATCTGGGGAGGCAACAATATCTTCTTTGACCAGGAATCGGATGCCATGATAGTGAATGGCAACCTGCGGGTGAACGGCAATACCGACTATAATGTAACCTTCCGAGGTAACAATGTCTATAAGCGCTTCGGTGGAATCTCGGTTAAGGGTAACGGAAGCGCCATAATATATTATACGCAGTTTTATGGTGGAGGCTTCAACTCGGAGCATGGTGGAGCCGCCCTATCGGTGCACGATAGCGCAATGGCGCAATTGACCGATTGCAATTTCACCGCCTGCGGTGTAGAGGCGGCGGTGGCAGCATTCGGTAGCGGAAGGCTTCAGTTGGATAACTGCAACATAATAAACAATCCCAACAACGGCATAACCGCTGCCTCATCTTCGCCGGTTGTGATAAGGGGAGGGGTAATCAAGGGATGTACCAGGGGCATAAACCTGAATGGAACCGACCTGGATGCAGATGGCTTAAGCCTTTATGACAACCAGTACGGTCTTTACTCGCAGACTACCGGCGACTCAGTGGTGCTCAACAACGGCAATGTAAGCGGAAATAGCGAGTATGGTGTCTTCAATCAAGGCCAGGAGCGCAAGCAGCCAGCGATAATAAACGCAGAGCACAACTACTGGGGGGACCCAAGCGGTCCTTACCATGAGAGCACCAACCCGGATGGCTTGGGGGACAAGGTGAGCGACTATGTTGACTACGAGCCGTGGACCAACCTGCCGCCAACGCCAACCCCGACGCCATTGCCGACCTTCACGCCCACCGCCACCTGGACGCAGCAGGGACCCCCCACCTTCACCCCAACGGTTACGCCCACATTTACACCATCGCCAAGCCCCACCATCGATCCCGGGGGGAGACCGGTCATTCTCCTCGCCGGCTACTGGAACAGCGACCTTCAGGCTGGCAAGCCGAGTCTGCTTCGTTTCATGGCTCTGCTTAGCGACCAGGGCGGCTGTGAATCCGTGGAGATGGTGGAGGTTTACTACGGGGGATTCAGCTTAGGCATCGAGCTTTACGATGATGGATTCCATGATGACTTCGAGCGAGGGGATTGTATCTTTGGCTGGGATTACTTGTTCGGCGACAAGGACCTGCAACCGAGCTACTTTTTACTGGGACTAATGGCCACTGATGTGGATGACAACCGCAGCTTCATGTGGCCATACCTCGATGTGAGATGAAAGAATCTCACCCAATGAGATAAAATAAATAACCACTGAGTCACTAAGGACACAGAGAGGAAAGAGGATCACGCAAAGACAGACGCAAAGAACGCAAAGAGGAAAGAAAGTTAAGATATTCCTTCACGCTATGGTATCACGGTACCACCTATTCTTCGTGCCTTTGTGGAAAAAACGCGATACACCACTAATTGCCAGTTAACCTTGTGACATGAGTCGCTTTAGGCTGATTATTAAATATTTCTTCTCTCTAGGCTATATTGGGGAGCTATTTGATTACCGCGGTCTTATCAAGCAACTGGCTAAGCGGCAGATTCAACAAAGATACAAGGGGTCTGCACTCGGTTTTATCTGGGCTTTTATTGTTCCCCTGGCAATGCTTGCCATCTACACCTTTATTTTCGGATATGTCTTCAAGCTGCGTGGGGGGAGCATAACCGATTCCAAGGCGGAGTTCGCCCTGACTCTCTTCGCCGGGCTGATCGTGTTCAATGTCTTCAGCGAGGGGATTGGTACAGCGCCTAATCTAATCAGGGTCAACACCAATTATGTAAAGAAGGTTGTCTTTCCCATCCAGGTGCTGCCGGTGGTTTGCTATATCGACATCTTGATCCATGGCGCGGTGAGCCTGATCATTCTGCTTATCGGGCTTTTCCTTGCCATGCCCTCCCTTAGCTCTACCATGTACTTGTTTCCGTTGATCCTTATCCCTCTGAGCATGCTTACGCTCGGCTTCTCATGGTTCTTGGCAGCCATCGGGGTTTATGCCCCTGATATCAACCAGTCGGTGGGAGTGATCGTCAAGGTGTTATTTTTTTTGACTCCCATCTTTTATCCGATCACAGCCATTCCACAGCGATATCAGGTCTTTATGAAGATCAATCCGCTGGCTATCTTGGTTGATAGCGCTCGCCGAAGCCTTATCTGGGGCAAGAATTTCGAGTGGTACTGGTTCTTGGAGGTCGTGTTGATCTCGTTTGTTATCATGCAGCTCGGCTATACATTCTTTATGATCACAAAGAAGGGATTTGCCGATGTCCTATGAGAAAAGCTCACTAGCCAAGGGAAGTATAAGGGTAAAAGATATCGGCAAACGCTACGAGATCTATGCCAATCCTAGACATAGGCTCAAGCAGTTCATCTATGGCAGCCGCAAGAGGCTCTTCGAGGAATTCTGGGCACTAAGGGGCATCAGCTTTGAGCTTGAGCCGGGGGACTCACTGGGGATCATCGGAAGAAACGGAGCTGGCAAAAGTACGCTTTTGCAGATTATAGCCGGCACGCTTCATCCTACCAGGGGTATTGTGGAGAGCGCCGGGCGCGTGGCAGCCTTGCTGGAGCTGGGTGCCGGGTTCAACTTCGAGTTCACCGGACGGGAGAATGTTTACTTAAATGGAACTATTCTCGGGTTGACCGAGCAGGAGATAGATGATCGCTTCGATGAGATCGCCGCCTTTGCAGACATCGGTGAATATATTGATCAGCCGATCAAGACCTATTCTTCGGGGATGATCGTCCGACTTGCCTTCGCGGTGCAGGTGCAGGTTGAGCCGGATATCCTGATCATCGATGAAGCGCTGGCGGTAGGCGATGCGCTGTTTCAGAAGCGCTGCTTCCAGCGCATGGAGGCGCTCATTGCCAAGGGGGTTACCCTGGTTTTCGTAAGCCACGACATCGAGAGCGTGCGCACATTGACCAGGCGGGCGTTACTGTTGGAAAAGGGGGAGCAGTTGATGCTTGCTCCTTCCGCCGAGGTCGTCCTTGAGTATCGGGCGCTGTTGCACGAGGAGGAGAAAAGATACTTTGATACATATATCAAGCATCAGCAACAGAAAAAACAAGATCAGCTTGCTACCGAGGCTGCTGCAAAACCAACAAAAGGCAGGCGCACCGATAAGCTATCCTTCGGGGATATGGACGCTAAGATAATGGAGGTCATCATACTGAATGAAAAACAAGAGGAGTGTACAATATTCTATCCGGGTGAGCTTATGAGGATTAGGGTAAAGTTCTTTTTTGACAGGGATCTTACCCATACCAATATCGGCTTGCGGATTCGTAACAAGCAGGGCGTAAAGGTGTACTCTTGGGGCACGCTAAACCAGGATATGCAGATCTGGGCGGGACTGAAACAAGGTGAGGTATTCTGGGATAGAGAATTCAACAAGGGGGATATCTGTGCTGTCGAGTTTCGATGCTTATGCAACCTCGGCGTCAACTTCTACGAGGTGCAGGCAGCCATCAGCGAGGAGCGAGACCGCTATTATCAAGACCAGAGGATGATACACTGGATGGACGAGGCAGCATTCTTCCAGGTTACACAACGGCAGAAGGAGTACTTCTTCGGCGGTGTTTGTGATATGAAGATGGAAGTTAGCATGATATCGTATATTGAAAATATGGGCGCAACTGAGTAATGGAAGTTATTGACCATCGATGACCATAACCTAAAACCCTTAAGTATAAAGTCTAATGCTGTTCAATTTGTGCAAGAAATACTGGATGCCCGCCTTCGCGGGCATGACAAGGAGGGTGGCCATGTCCATAGTCCTGTCATTGCCGTGCAGGCTGGAACCCAGAAGTTTTTATCCAAAATACCTTAAGTGAAGGGTATTAGCATAAAGATTCACAAACCATGAATGTTGAATTTCTGCTCGGCATGTTTCTCGGTGCGGTTGCTGCTTTATCACTGAACATCGGCAAGGGCATACAAAAACAGAAGGTACATGTCTTCCTCGCTGGAAGACGGATACTCGACAGGGAGAATCGCAGGGATCTAGCGATATGGTTTATGGGCTGGGGCATGACCGCCTTTGCCTCGCTGCCCTATTCACTGGGTCTTAAGTTCTCACAGTCCCCTTCGATAATTTCGTCTTTAACCGGTATAGGGCTGGTCGGCTTGGTGATCTACGCCATCCTGGTCATCGGGGAGCGTATTAACCGGGTCGATATATTGGGCGTTATTCTTGTCATCATCGGCACCTCCTGGCTCGGATACAGGAGCGCATCGAATAGCTTGTCAAAGGCACCTTTCACCTTCGGTCTATTGGCTGCCACCTTTGGTGTGATGATTGCGATAGCAGGTCTATTGTGCATTGTAGCCCTTTTTTATCAGCGGATTCACGGCATAGCTTTCGGCACCCTGGCAGGGATGATACTGGGCTGGTCGATATTTCTGGGTGATGTGGCACTGGTGCGGGCTGGAGGGTCATTCTTCGGGCAGTTCAGCAATCCATATCCATACATAGCATTGGGCATCGGAATGATAGCGCTTGTTACCACCCAGCTAGGTTTCCTTCGTGGTAGAGCGCTGGAGGTGGTACCGGCTATCAACTCCTTTATGATATTGACGCCGGTAATCCTGGAGTATGCTATCTATGGCATCATTCCAAGGACTTTGAATGTGATTATCATACTCATAATCGTAACCGGCGTGGTGCTGCTTTCCACCGGCACCGCTGGTAGGGTCTCAGACAAGAAGCAAGCTGCAATGTGATAAAGGAAGGATACGGGGTCAAAGAGGCAAATATACTAATATCAAGGCTCTTGGGGCTTGCTCATCCCAGGTATCCAAGCCCTTTGAGCTTGTTTTTGATCTCCTCCTCGGATTCGGCGCTCTCAAGGTTTTCCAGCTCCTTTTCAACTAGATGGACGATGAACTCATCGACCGAGCTGTATCCCGCCTCTTGGGCATGATCCTTTATTCTCTGGTAAAGCTCCTTTGGTATCTTTAGCTTGGGCATGGTCTTTATTCTCCATGTTATCTTAGGTTTCGGCAAGAATCAAAATAATGACTTTCCGGTCATCTTTTGCTCAGGTTTTATGTTGTATATATCGAGTATGGTTGGTGCGAAGTCGTACAGGTGTGGGTTCCCGCGGTTGATTTTCTTGTTGGATAGAAGGATTCCCGGCACCTCTGAGGTGGCTGCGCAGTGATCCCCGCTCCACTCATCGTCATTGGGGGTGATGATATCCTTTGGAAACTCGCCGAGCACCGTCTCCCAGGAGCTTCGATAACCCCTGGCATAACCGATAATAAGATCCGGGGCATTTTTCACATATATGCCGTCATATACCTCGCTCGGCTTATACACCTCTTTGATAGGATGCTCGCCGCTGTTGGGATCGACCACCTCAAGCAACCTATTGGCTATCTCATCCACCAGCACATCCTTTTGCGAGGCGGGGACTATGCCATTGGCTTCCCTTCCCCGCAGGTTTATATAGAGACTATTGAGTCCCAGCCCGTAAGCCTTGGTTCGCCGCCAGTCAACATGGCTGAAGAACTCTATTTCAGTTTGTTTTTGGGGATCTACAAGCTCAATGTAGCCGTTTTCAAGCAACCAGGTGTTGAGGTTGAAAGAGTATCTAAAGGGTGCAAAGCCGTGATCTGACATAATGAACAGGTAGGTCTCGCTGTCCAGCTTGTCCAGTACTCTACCGACTAGCTTATCAATGCGGGCGTAGATATCTCGTATCACCGTGCCATATTTATTGGCATCCTCTTCTGAATAGAATGGATTGAGTGGATCCATGCAGCGATAGAAGACATGGGTATTAAGGTCGGTGCTTGAGAAGTAGAAGAACAACAAGCCCTCCTTGAAGCGCCCGAACTCGTAGTTGAAAGCCCTGATGCGCTCATCGAGAACTATCATCGCCTGTTTTAGGTATTCTCCATAAGTAAAGATGTCATTGGTCAATGCCTTGGTATCTTCGGGCATACCTTGAGTATAGAAAAAGCCGATGTTATCGTATAACTCCCTGCTATAACCATCCGGTGTACAGATCGGCAAGGCGGGCTTTGTGGGGTCTATGTTCACCGGACTGGCGTAAAGCTTGAAGTCGGGCTTTAGCTCCTGTAAATAGAAGCGAACGATCCCATAGGTGCTCACCAGGTGTGCTACCATCTCGAATTTTACCTGTATCCAGTCGCTCCAATCGCCGACATTGAGGATTATCTCCTTGTCTTGAATAACTATCTTTGCCACTGGATAGATGGGATCGATATAGACCTTGAAGGGAATGGCAGCATCGGGACTTCCCTCGATAAAGGTATTCTTGGGACCTATAAGCTCCGCCTTGACCATGTTATCCTCTGGGTAAACGAAGTAAACCTTGCCTCCCGAGATATCGTCCGCATTATCCGGGGGATTATCCGTAAAAAATGAGAAAGTGCCGTACCCACCGCGCAAGTCTGGAGTTCCCATGCCGCTAATGGTTCTGCACCTTGTCTCCACTGGCGGGAAGTTGGAGGGTATCTTGAAGATGGTGGCTGGAATCCCCTCTTCATCGAGGTACTCCCAGAATGCCTTGCCTTTGCGAAGTAGCAAGACATCACCCTTGCCTAGGGGAATGATCCATTTGCCGAGCTGCATCTTTTTTTCAGGATCCAAAGCCTCCGAGGTGCTCAAGTAGGGGGTGAAGGTCCCCGGCTTGCGGTGGATGAAGTCGAAGATCCCGTGGCTCCCTGGATCCATGCCGGTAATAAAATTCGACCAGGCGACCGGACTCTGCGGCGGGATGCTGCTCCATAACGGCTTGAATGTACCCATGTCAGCCAGGCGCTTGAAGTTAGGCAGGTATCCCTGTTCCATCCAGTCCTTCAGCAGATAATAGTCCATGCCATCGACCCCAAGTATGATGGTCTTAGGCGCTGGATATGATGCCTGGGCGAAGATTAGCAGGGGGAGGAATAGTAACAGGAATATATGTTTTTTCAACTTTTCAATCATGTTCATTCTCTAGCTATCCCCTAGCAAGTTCTTAATTTTAAGAGGTTTTCCATCGATATGCCTTGGTGGCTGCACACCGAATAGCGCTAGTATGGTCGGTGCAATATCGATTATTTGTGGCTCGGCGTCCGATATCTTATAGTTGCTAAACAAAACCCCGGGCACCAGCTTGGGATCGATGCAGTGATCCGCACCCCATGCTTTGCGGTTATCCTCGAAGACATTCCCTGATACCACGCCGGTAACCCCTTCCCAGGAGGAGCGATATCCATCTACATAGCCGACGGTAAGCTCGGGAGCATTTTCCGTGTAAGGACCGAAATATACCTCACTTCGGTGATAGACCTTATTGATAGCCGGTCGATTGGTGGCAGGGTCGATGGTTCCGCTTAGCTTCTCGATGATCTCGGCACAGAGGGCATCAGCCTCCTTCCCTGGATTGACGATCCCTTTACCCTCTCGCCCTTTTAGGTTTAGATAGATCCCATTCATTCCAAAGGAGTAAGCCCTGGTATTTCCCCAATCCACTCCCTTGAACCACTCGCCGGCCTGTTCCCTATCCTTGATCGCCAGGTAACCGTTTTCTCTAAGCCAGGCATTGAGGTTTACTCCCCGCCTGAACTGCTTGAAGCCGTGGTCCGACATGACAAGCAGCAGATCCTTTTTCCCCAGGAGCTGCATGGTCTCACCGAGCAGTTCATCCATCTCAGCATATAGTTCCTCGATTACGCCATGATACTTCTCATACTTCGATTGCGAGACTGCCGGGTGATCCGGCTCCAAGAAGCGAAGGAACCCGTGCTGCACCCGATCCGTGGTATCAAATACACAGGCTACCACGCCCTTTGGCGTAACCCTCAGGGCATTGAAGAACATCTTCTCTCTCTCCTGGTGGTTCAGATAGACCTGCTCCAGGAAGGCATCCTCATCTATAACCCCCTCGTTCAGTGCCCAGGTGTCCTCGGCTAAGCCGAGCGTGGCATAAGAGCCGATCAACTTGGAAAGGTAAACCGCATAGCTGAATGGGTGAGAGATAGGCAATGCAGGCTTTTCGGGATCGATATTGATCGGGGACAGATATAGCGAGAAATGTGGCTCGATGCTATTCAGAAAGAAGCGAGCTATACCCTGCACCTTGATCCCCATGCCGGCGGAGAATCTGAGCCTGATCCAGGATGTATAATTCCCCTTAGTTAGTTCGAGGTGCTGGTCCTGTAGGTTGATAATTATTTTTTCCAGCTCGGGCAGTGGTCTTATGGTCATCGGGATGCGCAGCTCCTCTTGCTTTTCACTCAGTGTATTTATGGGACCGGGAATGTATGTGTGAATGATTCCATCATCGCGCTGAACCCGGATCTGCACGCCGCCGGTAGTCTTATGGCTCGGATTCAAGTTGTCGCTGTAGTGTGTAAATGTTCCCTGGGAGCCTTTGAGGTCAGGCGCACACATTGCCGAGAGGAGCACTCCATGGAATCTCTCAGGTGGAAAGGTTATGGGCACGCGGATGATGTTGCTGAAGATACCGTTCTCGCCGAGTATTACCCAGAAGGGCTTGCTTTTGCGCAGCAGCCGCGAGATCGGCTTACCCAGCGGGATGCGATATCTCCCTAGCCTGATGGTTCTTTTTTGCTTGCCGACTCGTGCAGAGGAGAGATCCGGCAGGTAGGTCTTGGGCTCGCGGCTCAGGAAATCGAAGATATTGTGTTTGCCCGGGTTGACCCCGGTCATAAAAGAACTCCAGGCGACCGGCGAGACCGCTGGACATGTTGTGCTCAGGCGATGGAAGCTGCCTTGCTCGCCTAGCCGCTTGAAATTGGGTAGCTTGTCAGCATCGATGAACTTTTGCACCAGGTCAGGATCCAAGCCATCCATGCCGAGCACTATCACTCGATCGAGCTTGCTTTTACCATAGACCTTGCGCATCTTTATCATCTTGAATAGGTAGCGGATAGGCCAGGAGAGCAGGAAAAAGAAGGCAAGCGCAAAGGCGATGAAGAAAAAGAAGAAGCTGGTCAAGAAAGCAAAGCCCGCACCGGGACCGATGTAGGCAGCGCACTGGCTTGGAGCGCTGATGATTACTAGCGTGATGAACAGGCTAGGCAGGATGCGACCACACCTGATAGCCTTGTTTATTGGCGGCATCTTGGCTTAATGATTCCTTTCGACAAAGGGCTGTTCAAGAACACTCTTTAATAGCCCATATAATTGGGGATTGTCAAATGAAACATCTTCTTGATTTTTAAGGAGATCAATACTTGGATATAAATTACTTATGTCAATAGAAAAACACCCCTTGCTGTCATAGCAAAGAAAAGGGCGCTGATAATGTTCTATCAGATAATAATGATTATCCGAGTTTGAATAAAACGCTGAAGTTCACCTGTAGGTCATCGAGCAGCATCGGATAGAAGATATCCATGTGGTGCACTCGCACATCCTTCATCTGGATCGGATTTGTGTTGGGTCTTACATACAGATAGTCGTGCTGGTAATGAAGCTGCGATTCAGCCATAGCCATCTTGGCGTCCAGGTTAAAGAACATCCACTCGGTTACTGATAGTTCAACACCGACATTGACTGTTAATGCTAGATTGGCGCTGGTATCCTCAATGCTGTCCTCAAAAGCGAGGATCTCATCAACGACCCCGTTGTGATTATAATCGTGCACATCCTTGTCATAAAAATATCCACTCTCCCGATAGCGCCAGACGAGCAAGGTAAATCCGACACCACCATAAGGATGGAAGAAGCCCTCCCTTCCAAAGGGACTTATCTTTAGGGTGCATACATTTATTGGGATCATGGTGAATTCTATCTCATTCTTGGGATCCGGACCCGGATTCAGGTAATCAAAGGCTTCGGGATTTCGGTGCTTGGCATCAAAGGAGACCTGGAAGTAGTCAACCCCAAAGTTGTATTCAAGGTTCCCGGTCAGAGGAAGATTCCCCTCAACCCCAAAGGAGTAGTTGGTAAAATCCTTATTGTTAGCCTCGAATTTCTCCTCAAGATATCCTTGAGCCCACCAGTCGTTGCCTCCCATAAAGGAAACTTGACCAAAGCGAATACCATATTTACCCGGCAACTCAAAGGCGCTTGCTGAAATGGCAAACACCGTTAATAGGCTGATTATCGCTATCGATAACTGCTTGTGCATGTCCAAAATGACCTCCTGCAAACTTATTGGCTCATCTTTTATAGTCCTACAAAGAACTTTGTTAACTATATATAAGAGTGCTTTGAATGTCAAGGCTATTTTATCATTGGATAAATTTTCCAGACAGATAGAGGAAACAAGATGCGAGGGCAAGGCTCCGCTTCTAGCCCCCAAGGAATCCCGACCCTGTCCAGATAGCCATCGGCACAAGACAGCGGCGAAAAGTCTCCACTTCTAGTCAAGCCATGCAAGAGCGAATAAAATTGATCTTGCCAGGGTTAATCGACCCTATCCTGAGCAGTCGGCTCGGTTACGCTCGGTATTGAGTGTGCGATCTTGGAGATATAAAGCCCAATCACCAGCGGATAATCCGGCTGTTGTGCGACTCCCTTGAGTACTCGATATGCACTATCACCACCCCAGGCAAGCTCGATCCCGTTCTCATCCAGTAGTGTTATCGAAGGAGACCTGGTCAGCAGGCTGAACGCTCGATCGTAATCTCCCAAGCCAGGCAAGTTCCAGAAGATCGGGTAATCCATATTCATATTCGGATAGTAGATTATCGGATTCTCCTCGTTCCCCTTCAGGTTGGCTACATTGTCGGCGATATAGTCGTACCCATAAGCAAAGCCGAACATCCTAGCGACCTGGTTCGCAGAGTCGATGATCGCCTTGTTGATGCCGGTCTCCGGCGCAATATCCTCGTCCAGCGAGACCATTAGGAATATTGCACCGCCCTGATGCACATACTCATAGAGCACCTCAAGCTCGGACGGACTCCAATTCAGCATCGGCGAGGCGATTATCAGAACATCAGCATCCTGGATCATCTCGTAGGTCAACCAATCATGGAATCTCGAACCCTTGGTATGGTTGGCAGCAAGCACACGCACCTTGTATCCGAAGTTTTCGAGACTGGAAGCCAGCAGCCTGAAGGGCGTGAAGTCATAAGGATTAATGTCATAGTAGTAACCCTTTCTATGGTTCAAGAAGACTATCTCGCCAGGCTCAAGGTTAACCATAGTCGATAGCCAGGATATGGCATTCACAGCTAGATGGAGCGTATTGTAAGCCTCCATGCGCTCTGAGACCACCTGGTCTGTAACCGAGCCAGTGATCGATGCCATCATGGCTGCTGCCATTGCCGGGTTTATGGTTACCTGGGTCAAAGCCTCGGTTATACAGTTATAGACATTGTCCAATACATAGACCCTAGCAGTATAGCTTCCCGGTCCCTCTGTACTGTAGTCATAAGAGACATTGGCTCCGCTGGTCTCATAGTCGCCGTTGTTGGTGAAGTCCCACTGAATTGTGTAGGAGCCGGAGCCGCCACTTACATTTGCCTGGAAGTTGACCGGAGTTCCGTAAGTGACCGGTGAGTCATTAGTCGGATTGGCGATCGGTTTCTGGTAGATAGTTACCGATGTTGTCTTATCCTGCACGCATCCCCAGTCTTCATCGGTCGCCTGGAAGCGGGCAGTGTAGCTGCCATAAGTCGAATAGGTGTAGCTCGGATTCTGGCTGCTGCTGTCCCAAGTCCCGTCATCGGTGAAGTCCCATCTGTAGCTATAGTTGCCACTGCCACCGCTAGCCACGCCCACGAAGCTGACTGATTCGCCATCACAGGCAGGGGAGTCATTGGTGGCTTGCAGATTCAGGGCAGCAGCAATATCTACCGTATCAGTCTTCTCCCGGTAGCAGCCGGTTACATTGTCGGTTACGCGCACCCGGGCGGTGTAATTGCCTATTCCCTCGCCCTCACCTTGATAGTCATAGCTAGGATTCTGCGCCGTGCTATCCCAGGTGCCATCATCGGTGAAGTCCCATTGATAGCTGTAGTCGCCAGAACCACCAGATGGAGTGCAGGTGAAGTGGACATCCAGACCGTTGCAGACCGGTGAGTCGTTATCCATCACAATGCTCGGTGAGGCGATAAGCGTTACTGAAGTGGTCGCATCCTTCTCGCAGCCGGTTTCATTGTCGATCACTCTCAGTCTAGCAGTGTAATTCCCTGCGCTATAGCTACTATAGTTATAGCTCGGATTCTGTTGACTGGAATCGAAGTACCCGTCGTCGGTGAAGTCCCATGCCCAGGAGTAGTTGCCCGAACCATTAGAGGCAGTTCCAGTGAAGTTCACATAATCACCGAAGCAGGTTGGTGAGTCGTTGGATGCTCCCACATTAAGCGCTGGGTGCATGACAACCTCAACCGTGTCAGTATCTACGCAGCCAGTTACATTATCAGTAAGCTCAACCGTAGCCGTATAGGTCCCCGCGCCCTCAGCCTCATATCCATAGCTCGGCTGCTTCACGCTCGCATCCCAGGTGCCGTCAGTGGTGAAGTCCCAACGATAGGAGTAGTCCTCGTATCCTCCGCTAGGCAGCGCATTGAAGTTGATCTGCTCACCGATACACTTGGGCGAATCACTGATGCCGACCACCGACAGCTCACTGGTAACCTCGACTACGCTCGTATCCTGACCGATGCAGCCATCAAAATTATCGATAACCCGAAGTGTCGCCGTGTACATGCCGGTAGATGGATAGATATGGCTGTCCTCCGGCTCCGTCGAATCCCAGACACCATCGCTCTCGAAGTCCCACTGGTAACTAAAGTCGCCGCTGCCTCCTGTTATCGATGCCTGGAAGTTTATCGGCAGCCCCACGCAGCCCGGCGAGTCGGAGATGACCTCTACGGTCAGCGCGGTGGTTACCTGAACCTGGATAGTCGTCTCGCCATGGCAGTTGGGAGCTACCTGGTCTATTGCCCTGAACCGTACCGTGTATGTGCCCGGTCCCTGTGTCAGGTAGTTGTAGCTCGGATTCTGCTGCGTGGAGTCGAAGATGCCATCATCGGTGAAGTCCCATCTCCAGTTGTAGTTGCCGCTGCCGCCGGTCGCTGACCCAGTGAACTGGATCGACTTGCCGTAACACTGTGGCGAGTTGCTGCTCGCTGAAGGAACTGGCTTCTCGGCTACGGTAACCGTTGTGGTATCGAATCCCTGGCAGCCGGTCGGGTTGTCAGTAACCGTCAGCCGGGCAGTATAAACCCCCGCCGGGTATCCAGCATAGTCATAGCTCGGATTCTGCTGCGTAGAGTCAACTGTCCCATCGTCGGTGAAGTCCCACTCGAAGGTATATGGACCAGTCTGTCCGGAGGCGATGCCAACGAAGTTGATCGGCACTCCCTCGCACTTAGGAGAGTTATTTGTTGCACTAACAGTTACGCCTTCGTTAACGGTAACCACTGTGGTGCCGGTATTTACACATCCAGAGTCGTTGTCAGTAACTCTCAGCACCGCTGTGTAGTTGTTAGCAGTGCTGTAGGTATGGGTTGGATTGCGATCTGTCGAGTCATAGACTCCATCTCCCTCGAAGTCCCATTCCCATGCATAGTTTCCGCTGCCGCCGCTTGCATTGCCGGTGAAATGCACTGGCAATCCTACACAGGTTGGCGAGTCGTTGCTCGGCTGCGGAGTCGGCAGGGTGAGCACATTGACCTGAACCGTGTCGTAATTTGCGCAGCTATTCGCCGTATCGGTTACACGCAGTCTAGCAGTGTAGTTACCCGGTCCGTCTGAGGCGTAGTTATAGGTCGGATTCTGTGCGGTCGAATCCCAGGATCCGTCATCCTGGAAATCCCAGGCATACAGGTAAGGTCCGCCGGCGCCACCGGAGCCTTGACCGAAGAACTCGAAGACCTCTCCATAACATTTCTCGTTATCTGCAACCGTAGCATCGACCTCGGGCAAGACCTTGATGGTTACATCGGTGGTCGATTCGCCCCAGCAGGTTGTCTCGTTATCGGTAACCTTCACATAGCAGGTATAAGTGCCCGGACCCTCTGAGCTGTAGTTATATTTTGGTCTGCTCTGCGTTGAGTCGATGCTGCCGTCATTAGTGAAATCCCACTCGTAGCTGTAGTCGCCAGAGCCACCGGTAATGTCAGCCTCGAAGGTTACATTGTCCCCATGACACTTTGGACTGTTATTGGAGGCTATAACCTCGACATTCTCCTCGACTTTGACCTGAACGGTGGTCTCGTTATCGCAGCCAGTATCGTTATCATGCGCATAGAGCCTGGCAATATATGTACCCGGTCCCTCGGAGCCGTAATCGTAGCTCACATTCTGACCGCTGGCATCGATGCTGCCGTCATCGGTGAAGTCCCACTGGTAGCTATAATTGCCAGAGCCGCCGCTGGCAGAGCCGCTGAAGTTGACACTTTGTCCGTAGCATATGGGGGCATTGTGGATGATAGTGGCAACCAGGGCATTGAGCACCTCGACAGTGGTCGTGTCCTCAGCATAACATCCAGTGGAGTTATCGCTCGCTCGCATACGGCAGGTGTATGTGCCAGGTCCATAAGGTCCATAACCATAGCTTACATTCTGACCAGTCGCATCCCAGGAGCCATTATCGGTGAAGTCCCAGCGATAGGTGTAGTTACCGGAGCCGCCGCTGGCAGAGCCGCTGAAGTTGATCAACTTGCCAAAGCACTCCGGGCTGTCGTTGCTCGCGGTTGCGCTTATAGCCGGGTTAACCGTAACCTGCATCGTATCCTCAGTGTAACAGTGCGGCTGGGCAGCATCGGTCAAACGATAGCGCACTGTATAAGTGCCCGGACCCTCTGCGATGTAGCTGTAGCTCGGATTCTGCTGGGTCGAATCCCAGGAGCCATTATCGGTGAAGTCCCAGCGATAGGTGTAGCTGCCGGTGCCGCCGGATGGATTCATCGAGAAGTTGACGCTGTTACCATAGCAGACCGGCGAGTTGCTGGTCGGATTGGCAATCGGGATACCGCGCACAATCACCGATGTAGTAGCCTCGCCAAGACAGCCATCTATGGTATCGGTTACCCGCAGCCTTGTCTGGTAAGAGCCGGCAGCCGGATAGGTATATGTAGGATCATCCTCAGTGCTATCCCAATTTCCATCGCCGTCAAAGTCCCACTGATAGCTGTAGTTGCCCGAACCGCCGCTCACCGTTGAGGTTAGCTGTACCGATTCACCATCGCAGACCGGTCCATCGTTGCTGGCAGAGACATTGAAGGTATCGGCGAACTGCACCGTAGTCGTATCAGTATCGCTGCAACCGTTGCTGTCGGTGATGGTTACCCGCGCGGTGTAGGAGCCGGTGCCATAGCCCTCGGCAAGGTAATTATAGCTTGGATTCTGCTGCGTGCTGTCCGTGCTGCCATCATCGGTGAAGTCCCATGCGTAGGAGTAGGGCGGGGTGCCACCGGATGGATTGGCAGTGAAGTTGAAAGTTGCGCCATAGCACTTGGGTCCATCATTGGTCGGGTTGGCTGATGGATTGGGTACAACCTGAACCTGGATCTGATCTGTATCCACGCAACCCCAACTGTTATCGGTTACCGTCAATGTAACCGTGAAGGTATTGACCGAGCTATAAGTATGGCACGGATTCCTCTGTGTAGAGTTCGGAGAACCATCTCCGAAGTTCCACAAGTAAGAGTAGTTACCCGAACCTTGCGAGCCGCTGCCGTTGAAGCAGATCGGATCGCCCAGGCAAGCCGGCGAGTCGCTGGAGGCAGATGCAACGACTCGGCGCACCGTAATGTTGGTGGTGTCAGTATCCTGGCAGCCATTGCTATCGGTTACGCGCAGCCTTGCCCTATGACTACCATAAGGATATGTGTAGGTCTGGTTCTGTCCGACAGCATCGTAGGAGCCATCATCGGTGAAATCCCACTCGTAGGTATATGGCGGTGTTCCAGTGCTTGCGCTGCCGAAGAGCTGGGTGGCTTGTCCCTCGCAGACCGCACCGCCATTTGTCGCATTGGCATTTGGCTTATCCCAGATGGTAACTTGAGTAGTTACCGACTGCCAACAGCCACTCCATTCCGGATCTGAATGCTGATCCCAAACGCCGAAGATAGCGGTATAAGTGCCGTCATCATCGTACTCCCAGGTCGGTGTTAGATCCTCTGGATGCCTATAATCGCTGGAGAGATCCCAGCTCCAGTCTCCATCGAAGTCCCAACTGAAGTAATATACACCTTCCACGGAGCCACTAACCGTGCCCACGAAGCTCACCTCTGAGCCTTCGCAAGCGGGGCTGTCGTTGGTTGCGCTCAGCGTCGGTCGAGCCCATACCTGGATATCGCGATAAACATCGACCTCGCAGCCATTGCCATCATCCACCACATGCAGATGCGCGGTATAATCGCCGGGGACACCACCATAGTCATAGCTCGGATCTTCCTCGGTGCTGTCAACAGTGCCGTCATTCTCGAAGTCCCACTCGATGGTATAGCTGCCAGTGCCCTCGGTTATGGTGGCGTAGAATTGCACCGACTCGCCAACGCAGATATCGGACTGATTGGTAACCGATACATCCGGCGCATCGTAGATGGTTACAGTATCGTAATAAGTGAACCCGCAGGGATAACTCTGGTCGGTTACCACCAGGCGCACCGTGTAAGTCCCAGGTCCCTCTGCAGCGTAATTATAGGATGGATTGGCTACCGTGGAGTCGATGCTTCCATTATTCGTGAAGTCCCACTGATAGTTATAGCTTCCGGAGCCGCCAGAGACAAACGAGTTGAACTGGATGCTCTCCCCCTCGCAGACCGGGCTGTTGCTGGTGAAGTATCCAGTCGGCGCCGGATATATTTTTACGTTTCTATATCTATCTCCTACGCAACCTGTATCCGGATCCTCGACATGCAGATGCACGGTGTATGTGCCTGGTCCCTCTGACGAATAGTCATAAGAGGTGTTCTGAGTAAAGGCATCGTAAGTGCCATCATTGGTGAAGTCCCAGTACCAGTCATAAGGCGGAGTACCACCATCAGCCATGCCGTTGAAGTTGACCGTCTCGCCATAACAGACCGGCTGGTTAGAAAAGAAGTCAACCGCCAGCTCTTCCCAGATAACCACCGTGGTGTAATCGACATCAACACAGCCATTGGCATCGGTAACCGTCAGCCTCGCCGTGTAGGTGCCCCAGGTGCTGTATGTATGGGGCGGATTCTGCACGAAGTAGTCATCTGTGCCATCGCCATCAACATCCCATGCCCAACTGTAGGGCGGGGTGCCGCCGCTGGCGCTACCGTACAAGTGCACCTCTGCCAAGTAGCACAGTGGACCATCGTTGCTCGCCACAGCAACTGGATTCTCCCATACTGTCACCGTGGTGTAGGCATCATCATAGCAGCCGTTGGAGTCGGTAACCCGCAGCCTAGCCGTGTAAGTCCCCGGTCCGTAAGCCGGCTCCGGATAGGTGAAGTTGACATTCTGACCGCTAGCCTCGTAGTCGCCATCATTGTCGAAGTCCCACTGCCAGGAGACATAAGTCCCGCTGCCCCCACTTGCTGAGCCGGTGAAGTTGAAGGTCTCGCCGTAGCACTTGGGTCCATCGTTATCTGCATCTGCCAGCGGATTCTCATAAACGGTAACCGTAGTATAATCGTCAGACTCGCAGCCGGTCTGGGTATCGGTTACATAGACCGTCGCCGTGTAGTAGCCGGCAGATGGATAGGTTACATAGGGGCGTCTCTCGGTGCTATCGATACTTCCATCGGTTGTGAAGTCCCACTCGTAGCTATAAGATCCAGAGCCTCCACTTGCAGTTGCTATCAAGCGAACCTGCTCTCCATCGCAGACCGGTCCATTATTGGAGGCGCTTGCCACCGGTGCATCGTAAATATAGGTGAAATCGGAATAGGAGGCTGAGCAGCCATTGGCATCGGTAACGGTCAGCGTGGTAGTATAGACTGCTGGCACCGGACCGCTGTAACTCCAGGTCGGATTGGGATCGGTGCTCTCGATGCTGCCATCAGACTCATAGACCGGCCAGACATAGCCATCGCCGTTGTTGTAATGCTGGGTAACCTCGGTCGCTTCCAGTTGCCTGTTCCAGATGGCTACATTGTCTATCAATCCCTCGAATGGGAAGTTGCGATAGGTGCTGTTGTACTCTTCGTTGAGCTGTGCGCCGATGTTGAGACCGCCGCCAGTAGTCCTGGCAGTTGCAATACTGCCGTTGGAGGCATTTTGAGCGCCATTTATATATATGCGCATTCCGGCCGGTCCCCAGGTGCCGACTACATGATACCATTGACCGGTATTGAGCTGGCTCGCTGATGTCAAGGACCAGGCGGAGGAATTCCCCAGAATATACAACATCAATCTACGGTTGCTATTGAACTGGAATGAGTAAGCCTCATCATTCCAGTTGGACCGATCGCCCTTGTGAACCAAGCCAGCATAAGAATGGTGGGCATCGATATAGATCCAAGCCTCGATGGATCCCTCGTTTGTCAGGTCTAGCGCGGAATGATCCGGCACCCTTACATGGTCGCCGCTCCAGGTGAACATAGCCGCCTCACCGAGTTTTCCACCATCATAGCTTCCGCTGGCAGCGCCGCCGGTTCGCGAACGCCACTCTGCGCTATGATCATAAAGCGAGTCATCTTCCAGCCTGGCGCCGCGCTCCCACTTCCAGTATCCGGAGATCCTGCTCGCATCGCCGTCGAAGTCCCAAGCATAGCTATATCCGCCACCGCCACCGCTGACACTGGAGACAAAGTCGATATCTTCTCCCTCGCAGACCGGCGCATTGCTGGTGAAGGAGACAGTGGGCAGCTCATAAACTGTGGTAGTAGTTGTGTCATATACCACGCAGCCGGAGCCGTTATCGGTAACCCGCAGCCTGGAGTTGAATACGCCTGACTGCTGGTAGAAGTTGAAGGTCGGCGATGGATCATCGAACAGATCCCAGGTGCCATCATCATCGAAGTCCCAAGCGATATCAATAGTTCCCACCTGCCCGCTGATATTGCTGTCGTATTGTATTGGCTCACCAGCGCAGACCGGGCTATCATTGGAAGCGCTTACTGTCGGTGGATCATAAAGGGTGACCTCGATGGTATCCTCACCGCCGCAGAAGGAATCGACATCGAATGCCCAGAACCTGGCTGTATAGGTGCCTGGACCCTCGGCTGCATAGTCATAAGAGACGATGTTCTCATTGGAGTCCCAGGTACCATCATCGGTGAAGTCCCAACGATAGATGAAGTTGCCGCTCATGCCCACAACCTGACCCTCGAAGTTGATCGATTCGGTGCCAAAGCATGCCGGACTATCCGAATCCAGGGTTACAGGCAATCCCGGAACCACATCGACTGTCGAGGTATCCCATCCCTCACAGCCATTATCGTCGATCAGATGCAGAGCAACTGTATAGGTGCCTGCGCTTGGGTAAGAGGTGGTCGGCGTTTCCTCGTAGGAGTCAACTATCCCGTCATTTGTAAAGTCCCACTCATAAGTATAGCTGCCAGAGCCATGCTGGATGGTGGCTGAGAACTGTATCGGCGCCGAGGCGCAAACGCTATCATCATGCTGTATGGTCGGTTCCGGGGGTTCAGCTATGTTGATGCTGTCTGGGAACTGGATATATGAGTAACAACCAGAGCCATAGAAATCATAGATATACATAGCGAGGTCGTGCATATCCTCGGTATAGTATGTGTAGGATACATTCTGTCGCTGCCAATACTCCCAACTGCCATCCATGCCGAAGTCCCAATAGTAGTAAACCAGCTCGTAAACACAATTATCGCAGTATCCCTCGAAATCAACGGTTACACTGCCGCCTACTAAGCAGGCAGGTAGATCGGGAGAGATGAAACCACCGCTGGGCATCTCATAGACTGGAACTATGTGCTCCCGGTAGATGAAACATCCAGTGGTCTTTTTCTCCATCCATAGCCTTACCGTGAAAATCCCGTTAGTATCCGGGTACCAGGATGGACGATAGTATGTACTATCAATGACATCGTCCATGTCAAAGTCCCAGTAGAAATTATATTGCCTATAATTACCCTGTGTTGGATATGCATAGAATTGGTAACGCTTTCCTATGCACTTGTATCTTGCTGTCCACCAGCTATTAACATCGAAGCCGGGGTCGAAGGAGACGCTGGTGGTCGTCTCCACCACGCAGCCGGTGCCGCTATCGTTAACTACCAGGCGTACCGTGTGCGGTCCCTGCCCATCAGCCATGAAGTTATGAACCACGGTTTGTCCGCTATCATCAATAGTGCCATCATTGGTGAAGTCCCACTCGTAGGTGTAAGGACCGGTTCCGCCAGAGGCATTGCCGATGAAAGTTACATCATCATTCAGGCACTCACTTACCTTGTTCACCTGGATTTCAATATCAGGTATGGCAATCAGGTTGACCGTGGTTGTCGTCTCCAGGTAAAAGCCGTAAATGTCATCTGTAGCCCTGAATCTTGCGGTATATTGCGGAGCATAGACGCCGGGTCCATCGATCAGGTAATTCCAATCCGGGTTCTGTTCGGTGCTATCCCAGGTGCCGTCATCGGTAAAGTCCCACTGGTAGGAGTAAAAACCGCTTCCACCTGATGCATATCCCTCGAAGTGGACATCCTCATTGAAGCACTTGGGATCATCCGCATCACTGCTAGCACTGATGACCATCGGCTGGGTGATAATGACCTGAATTGTGTCCTCT
>CAYUVA010000013.1:0-87100 GCA_964448115.1 uncultured bacterium | reverse complement strand
AATCAACTCAAAGAAAGGCTCAAAAGCTCGCCAATGGGCAAGGAGCTGCTGGAGCTGCTAGAGCTGTACGAAAAAAGACTCAAGCGGTACAAAGATCAAGAAGTTCGGCTGCGAAACCTGACTATCCTATACGATATAAGTAAATCGCTAAGCTCCATTCTGGACTTAAGGGAACTTTTGGTCAAGGTAATGGACACTGCTATCGAGGTAACCGGCGCACAGCGCGGATTCCTTATGCTTAAGGGCGAATCGGGAAAGCTCGAATTCAAGGTGGCAAGGAGCCGAAACCGCGAGGATCTTGAGGGGGATTCCTTCAGCATCAGCAGAAGCGTTCTCCAACAGGTAGCGCAAAGCGGCAAGCCGGTATATCTTTCCGACATCTCCCGTACAAAGAGCTACAGCGACAAGACGAGCATCGTAAAGCTCGACCTCGAATCGGTTATGTGCGCTCCACTGGTCGCAAAAGGAGAGGTCATCGGGGTTATCTATGTAGATTCGACCATCATGGCAAGGGACTTCACCGCCGAGGATCGCTATATCTTCGAGACGCTTGCCAGCCACGCAGCTATTTCGATAGAGAACGCCAGGCTTTACGAAGATTTGAAATACCGCAAGCTGGCCCAGGAGCAGTCCGAGCGCCTGGCAGCGCTGGGTAGAATGGCTGCCAGCATCGCGCACGAGATCCGCAATCCACTTGGGATAATCAGCAATGCACACTACTTCCTCCTGAATACGGATGAAAAGATTACCCCAGATAGGGAGGAACAATACGAGATCATCACGCAGGAGATCAAGCAAGCCAACGATATTATAGACAACCTGTTGCTGTTCTCTCGCCAGCTTGAGATTAAATACCAGCCTCTTGATCTCAATGGGTTGATCAAAGAGACCTTGCAAAGGAGATTCTCGACCGCAAGTGAAGCCATCGAGGTCGAGCTAGATCTCCATCCCTCCCTGCCCACTATGCATGGGGATCACGCCAAGCTGCGCCAGGTTCTTCTGAACATCATAAACAATGCAGTTGAGGCGATGAACCATAAAGGCAGGCTTCGCATCGAGACCGCCTTGGGGAGCGATGAGACGATCATCGCCACCATTTCAGACACCGGACCCGGTATTCCCAAAGATAACATCTCTCGCATCTTCGATCCCTTCTTCACCACCAAGCAGGGCAAGAAGGGAACCGGGCTGGGATTAGCCATCTGCCACTCGATAATAGAGGGACACGGGGGCTCCATCGAGGCTAAGAATGGGCTGCAAGGGGGAGCGGTATTCACCGTGCGACTTCCATTAAAAGAACCGGTAAAACCGACCGGGGACATCTCGATATAATGCCTAAAATGGAAAAAAAGGACTTCAGGATACTGATCGTCGATGACGAGTTGAACATGAGAAAAACCCTGGCTGCGGTACTCAAACTCGAAGGCTACCAGCTCGATACAGCCTCCAGCGGCATTGAAGCACTGAAAAAGCTAGCATCTTCGCCTTACGAGCTGATTATAACCGACATGATGATGCCGCAGATGGATGGCATTCAACTTCTAAGGGAGCTTAAGTCTAGATCTATTGATATCCCGGTGATAGTTATGACCGCTCATGGCGCCATTGAGAACGCAGTGGAGGCGATGAAGCTGGGCGCTATCGATTACCTAACCAAGCCGTTCAACATGGATGAGATGAAGCTGCGTATCCTTCGCCTGGTGCAACAAAGAGATATAAAGCGAAGATCCAATGTGCTGCAAAGACAGGTCATGGCGCTCAAGAGCGAGTTGACCAGCTTCATCATGGAAAATCCGATGATCGGCAGCCATCCGAAGATGGAGCAGATCAAGCAACTCATGGCGAAGTCCGCTGACCACAAGAGCACGGTGCTAATCAGGGGTGAAAGCGGGGTAGGGAAAGAACTGGTCGCACGTGGGATACATTATGGCGGTATCAGGCGGGAAGCACCCTTTGTCAAGGTAAACTGCGCTGCCCTGCCGGAAACCCTTATCGAGAGTGAGCTTTTCGGCTACGAAAAGGGTGCATTCAGCGGGGCAGACAAGCAGAAGCCGGGAAGGTTCGAGCTGGCAGACAAGGGAACTATTTTCCTGGACGAGATCGGCGAGCTGGCTCCCTCGACCCAAGCCAAGCTGTTGAGAGTGCTGCAAGATGAGAGCTTCGAGAGGCTCGGTGGACAGGAGACCATCAAGGTTGATGTGCGCGTAATCGCTGCAACCAACAAAGACCTCAAGGCAGAGATACAAAAAGGCAGGTTCAGGGAGGACCTGTACTATCGACTTAGCGTCATTGAGCTAGAGGTGCCGCCACTTAGGGATAGAAGCTCGGACATACCGATGCTGGTGAAGTTTTTTATTGAAAAATATGCCCAGGAAACGAAAAAGGTGATCAAAGGTATTGAAGAAAGCGCCATGGAATTGCTATCAAACCATAGCTGGCCCGGCAATGTAAGGGAACTGGAGAATGCCATAGAGCGGGCAATGGTGTTGAGCAACAGCGATATCCTCAAGATCGAAGATTTTGGTTTTATATCTAGGGAATCAAAGCTGAATGGAAAGAATAGTTCGTATTCTATTGAAGGCAGCCTGGAAGCCCAGGAGAGAGAAGCAATTCAGCAAGCGCTGGCAAAGTGCGAAGGCAATAAGTCAAAGGCAGCCGAACTTCTTGGCATCGGTCGATCTACCCTGTGGCGCAAGATGAAGAAGTATAATCTGGAATGAAAATCTGCCAGTGATATCAATCACCAACATTTAAATAAGGATAAGGGTGGCTGAAACCAGCCGAATCCTGAAAGCCGACCAGCTCGATCAGAACCACAACCTGGCTGATTGGAGGTGGTATAGCCGTATCCAGGCTGAAAAAGCCCATATCTTCAATGCTCTCAACCAGCTCAAGCCTTAAGCTGGTATCCCCGCTATTGTAGTAAACATGTACCTCTTGGGCATGTTTTGCTATGGCTGCTATCCTGAGCATCCCTCCACTTTGTGCATCGAGCCTCGTATCCAAGTAGCCGGCAGCATAGATAATAGGCAGCGGTGGTGGACTGGTCGGCGATGGAGTCGAGGTTGGCGTGCTAGTCGGCGGCAGGGGCATGGTCGGTGTCATTGTATAGGTGGCTGTCGGTGTAGCCGTCGGCTGAGTAGTAGAGGGCTTTGTCCAGAAAATGAAATCACCGGAGAGCATCTTCTCGCCAGACAATGTGTTGGCCTCGATGCAGAAAACATACCTGCTATCAGGCTCTAGTTGACTTATGGTATGGCGGTGGAAGGTGCTGGGATTAAAGCTATATTCAGTGGTGCTTCCGTAATCGGGCAGCTCTATGCCATAGTGCAAACGAGAACGACAAGGGCTGATGGTATAAAACGAGATCACTGCCTTATCTGAAAAGATCGACTCCATATTGATGCTATATATATAAAGCCAGCTCGGCTGAACTGGTTCACCGCTGAACCAGTAGATCTTCCAGGTATTATCTACGAATGTCCTTATGTCATCGGGGTCGGCAGGGAATGGGTCGCTTATCCCTGAGCCTCTTATCTCTCCTTCGAGATCCTCCATCTCAAGCAGGCTCCACTTTATCCAGGGATTGCAGCGTGGGTCGCCGGTAGCCAGCCGGCAGCGATATCCGAATACTACATTTGCCATCAGCGCCCAGGCTCTGGCAGCGAACCACTGGCGGCGAAGCTGTGTCTCCAGCAGCAGGTAATCGTTCGCATCAAGATACTCTCCAAGCGATGGCAGCGCATCTAGGTTTCGCCGTGCAAGGTCAATCGCCTCCTGCTTCTCCTGCATCACCTGAAGCAATGTTTGGACATCCGGTGCAAGCAAGCGGTCGGATATCTCCTGGTAGTCGGGATCCCACTTGCTGATGCTTCTCACCCTCGCCAGGTCGGTATCAAAGATCGATTCGGGCAGCTCGCTCCCCTTGGTGAATGCCCATTCTCCCTTGACATAGTACATCTTTCTGCCCACATCGAAGGTCGCCTGGAGAATACTCGCCAGTTTCCCCGCCGCCCAGGAGCCGGGCTGCAAGCCGTAATGATCGGCAATCCAGGCATCAAGCAGCTCACCTTCGGTGATACGGCTGTCAAGGCATAATTGACTCATGAAAAAGATATTCATCTGGTTGGGTGTGCCAAAGGCATGGCGGTGGTAGCGATCTACCCGGCAGGCAGCGCCGGCGAAAAGGGGTGCCCGGTCGGCGGCTTCATTGAATCGCTGCCTGAAATATCCTGCTTCACAAAATGGAATATTACTCTTGCCCCAGTACTCGCCAGCAGAGTCCAATTCCAGTATCTGCTGATGATTTCCCACCCTCCCCAGTGCAGGATTTGGCGGGTAATATGGCTCAAAGTCGTTGGGTACCGCCTTGCTCATCACCATAAGCGGGATGTGATCGCAAGCCATTAGCGCCTCGGTTAGCCATTCAAGCTCAATGGGAAAGTGGATGAATGTGCGCACCCACAGCTCCTTGTCAAGCTCGCCGATAACTACCCGTGCAATAGCTTGGATCAGATTGTATATGCGCACCGACATATCGTAAGACCATGGTCCTGTACAGCTCGGGACAGCTTGCCATATCTCTACTGGGGAGCTTCCGAACATGAGCATGACGCCATCGATCTCAGGGGCGGCGAGAAGCGCCTGGCGATAGGCATCCTGGCGCGCTAGCATGTCGCTATGGTTGAGATCGAAGCAAAAGGTCATCCCCTCGATGTTAAGCTCATGCGCCCAGACCAGAGCCTTTGCGCCCTGCTGGTGCGCAAGCTCTGCCAGTCCTCGAAGCCTATCTCGCCTTGCAGGATCATCGTTTAGCTCATCTATGTTCATGATCAGTTGGTGGGAAAGCTGGATGTAGTTGATATTGAAATCAGGGAGCATGGCGATCAATGACTCGTTGTAAGCCTGATCATCGTTGGTGAGTATCCACTGACGAAAGGGGTAGGTGGCGCATTCAACATCCTGGCTGAACGCGGTGCAAACAACTGTTATAATAAGGCAGCAATGAACAAGTGGTTTATCAACACACATAAGAATATTTTATCATTAAGCCCGACTTTGCACAAATGACCATATTAGATGATCCACCTCCTTGACTAATTCCTAGGGTTGTAATAGATCTACAAGGGAAAAAATGAGCTAATAAGGTTTACTATGGATTTTGCATAAAGCCCAACTATAAGACAGGTAAAAAGGTCTGATGAGGAAGCAAAACACAATACCTAAAAAAACGACCAAACCAAGAGGAACATTTGCGCGCCCATACCGGTTAAGCCTGGTCATATTCTGCACACTTGCCATGTTTACCACTGCTCTTTTAAGCGCCTCGGAGCGGGAGAACTTCAGGCTACTGTCATCCGCATACTACCTCATGGAAAACTACTATCCACTGGAGGTGAGCAAGGATTACCCGCCGCCAAAGGCTTTGATATACAATGCCCTGGACGGAATGCTCGATACGCTCGATCCCCACACGCACTTTCTCAATGAACAGGTCTATAAATACATGCGCGAGGAGCAACAGGGGAGCTTCTATGGCATCGGCATTCGCTTCAGCATCCAAAGTGGTGAGCTGACCGTGATCTCTCCCATAGAGGGGACGCCGGCGCACAGACAAGGCATAAGAGCCGGCGACCGCATCGTCAAGATCGAGGGTGAATCGACCAAGGGAATCACCAATAGCGAGGTTATCGCCAAGTTACGCGGGGAAAAGGGAACCATTGTACATATCACCATCCAGCGTGAGGGTGTAGATGAGCTGCTCGAATTTACCATAAAAAGGGATGAGATACCGCTTTACAGCGTCCCCTATGCGTTCATGCTTACCGAAGACATCGGCTATATCCATATCAGCAACTTCGCTTCCACCACCGCCAGGGAGCTGCTGAACAAGTATAATGAGTTGAAGGGAAAGGGGATGAAGCGCTTGATCCTTGACCTGCGTAACAACCCCGGGGGGCTTCTTTCCGCATCGAAGGAGGTAGCCGAGCTTTTCCTGGAGCCAAATATGATGATCGTCTATACGCGTGGACGCATACCGGGCAGCAACATGGAATTCAGAGCCGGGCGAGATGCCTTTAAGATCAAGCAGCCGCTGGTGGTCTTGGTCAATGACTTCAGTGCCAGCGCCTCCGAGATCGTCGCTGGCGCAATTCAAAGCCATAATCGCGGGCTGATAGTCGGCACCACAACCTTTGGCAAGGGCTTGGTGCAGCGCGTCTTTCCCATAGGGGATACAGCCTTGCAGGTAACCACCGCACAGTACTTCACCCCTGATGGAAAGTTCATTCAAAAGCCGTTCGATGAAGATCTCTACCAACTGAAGCTGCAATATCAGCCCCCGCCATCGATGAACCAGGATGAGGATAACGAATCCCAAATAGAAGGCATCCTTAAGGATCTCTTCAAACAGATGGATACAATAAAATCTAGCCCGGATGCCAATCTGACCGCACCACCCAAGATAGAAGAACATACCGGCGGTATCGTGCCGCATGTAACCGTGAAGTATAAATCCTCTGATCCGGTTATTATCGATAAACTACGCAACAAAACTGCATTCTTCGACTATGCAGTAAGATATGTCAATACCCACGAGCAGATCCCGCAAGATCTCAATGTAACCGCAGCTATTATCGAAGATTTCAGGGCTTTCGCTCTCGAAAAGGATATCGATTTCACCGCCAGGGAGTTCAACAATGGAACCAAGGCGATCACCAAGTGGATCAAAAAGGAGATCGCCTCGGTCAAATATAATTCTGAGGCAGGCTACAAGGTTCTCTTGGAGGATGACAATCAGCTCGAGGAGGCGATCAGACTGATGCCTAGGGCTGAGGCTATGTTGGCAGGTTTTCATGGCAATATCGCCTCTCGACAAGCAAATTAAGGATGATTAAGCATGTCATTGATGAATATAAGGGTTTATCCGGCTGAGGTTTTACTTGCCACTGCCGATGAGATCGAGCAGATCACCGATGATATAAGGAAACTCGCCGCTGATATGACCGAGACCATGTTCGATACCGGCAACGGTGTCGGCTTGGCAGCCCCACAGGTCGGCGTCTCCAAGAGATTGGTTATCCTTAGCGGCGAGCTTTTCGATAAAGGGAAAGTAGGAGTGGCGCTGCTCAATCCCCAGATAATCTCCTCAGAAGGGGAAGAGATCGCCGAGGAGGGATGCCTGAGTTTACCGGGCTTGACTGCGCCGGTGGCAAGGGCATCTAAAGTGGAGGTGAGAGCAATGCTTTTAAGCGGCAAGACTATGCGCTTCACCTGCGAGAACCTGGCTGCCAGGGCGATTGCCCATGAGATAGATCATCTAAACGGCGTCCTGTTCTTCGAGCGTGTGATCGACCAGCGGCGCCGGGAGTTCATCAAACTGGTCAAGGAGACATTTGCCAGATAAGCGATAATAAGGTTACACCATTCTTTGGATATCACCCAATAAATAATTATCGCTTGCGCCGGGCAATCAATTATAAAATGCTACTAGGATGAGCACTAGCACGGCAGCGATGACCAGTCTTATCACTATCGAGAGCCAAAGCGGCGTGTGAAGCCAGCCTAGCTTGGGCAGCTTCATGCTCGGCAGATCCCCCAACCAGTCATCGAACACGACCCTGCCGAAGATTATATCCCAATCGACCAGGGCAAATATGATGCTAAAGATGAGCCAGTACTTAACCCCGCCAATGGCAAGGCTCGCTATTGATGGAAAGATGTAACTGATCAGGATCAGATAGAAGATGGTGATGAATACCCACTCGTTGCGCTTGTATATCGCTTGCTTCTGCTCGCTGAAGTACGATAGCCTGCGGTGTTCCCTGAAGATCAGACGATTGAACATGCCATCGACCAACGCAACGGAAACGCTCCACAGGATGCAGCAGATGATGAAAAACCATAAAGCCATCAGATACAACCTCCTTAAGGTTTTACTTTTACAACAATTATATGCTATGATTAAATTAGATAAAATCAAGGTCGCTACGATAAACTCAAGGAGCTAATCAACGCTGCCTGATGGGAGGTCTATGCCATGATCGATGCGCGGGGAAAAGTAACAGCGATTGATATCAGGGGATGCTGCATAATGATCATATCAATAATGATCCCTCTTGTTTGCACGGTATATGCCGAGATCTGGCAGGGTCCCTACCTTCAGCTCGGCAACTACTACAACCAGGGCTGTATAACTGTGCGCTGGTTCACGCGCAATCATACCACCGGCATGGTCCAATACGGCAAGCAGCCGGGTCCGCCCTACCAGCACCAGTTCGAGACCTCGACGGTTACCAACGAGCACGAGGCGAATATCACCAACCTAAGCCCCGGAGACCGGTATTACTATCGCGTGATCTCCGACGGCTCCACCACCGATGAATACAGCTTCATAGCGCCATCGCATCGAGCAGATGTGAGTGTGCGCTTTGCTGCTTATGGAGACAATCGCTCCAGTCCCTCCGGGCACGAGAGCGTGATCCAATCGATCCTAGAGCATGATCCGCTCCCTTTATTCATACTATCAACCGGCGATATCGTTGCCAGCGGCGAGGAGCGGCAACAGTGGCATGACCAGTTCTTCACCCCCGGAGTGCCTCTATTTAGGCTGCTGCCGGTCATTCCGAGTCCCGGCAATCACGAGTACGAGGACGCTTTTCCCTACGATAAACTACCCCACGAGTGGTTCGACTTTCTATCGCTACCCCATAATGGCACTAGTTCGGGCAGGGAGCAATGGTACTCCTTCGACTGGGGCAACTGCCACTTCGTCTGCCTGGATGTGAACTGTTACCCCTGGGATGCGATTAGTATCCTGGCGCAGAAGAGCTGGCTGCGCAGCGACTTGGCGGGGACCAGCAAGCCATGGCGCATTGTTTTTTTCCACCAGCCACCCTGGGCAAAGGGCGCACATGACAGCGACCTTACGGTCAGGCTCGATCTATGCCCCGTGTTCGATGAGTATAATGTGGATATCGTCTTCAACGGACACGATCACTTCTATCAGCGCAGCTATCCATTGACCGGCTCCGAGGCTACCAGCACCGAGCCTAGCGGATATACTGATCAAGATGGCGTGGTCTATGTGGTTACCGGCTGCGGCGGAGTTGGTCCTTCCACCTCCGAAGACGACTGGTTTGTGGCTGCCAGGGAGGATGTTCGGCATCACTGCATCATCGATATCAGCGGTAATTATTTGACTCTAAAGGCTATCCGTTATGATGGCAGCGAGATCGATCGCTTCACCATAAGCAAGTTCTCATCTCCCACACCCACACCAACGCCCATCCAATCTCCCACCAGCACCCCCACCCCGTATCTTACCGAAACACCTTTACCTAGCTTCACTCCGACTGCATCACCACCCCCCAGCGATACGCCGACCGCTACCATGACTCATACGATGACGCCCACACCGACGCTGCCAGCAGGCGACCTGCCTGATGTATTCATCGCCGGATACATGACGACCAGGCTAACTACCTTCAGCGGGGGGGAACTGACCATGCTCGCTTATGCCTTGGACTGGCAGCTTGCCCCAGCAGAGGAAGTGCAAATATACTACGCAGGCAGCGATACCGGGCTTCGATTGAGTGAAGTTCCCCCCGATTCAGGTATCTTCATCTTTCCACCACTAACCGTTCAGCCAGGAATTAAGCCCGGCTTATACTTGCTTGAATTCAGGGCGCTGGATAAGGAGGGCTATTTAGGGCATACGGCGCCGTATCTTATTATCGTTGACTGATCGACATCGATCTTGATAAATTCCGTATCGATCATGGGATTTATTGAGAGCCTGTTGCTGGCCATATCGCTAGGTATGGATGCCTTCTCGGTTGCATTGGGGATGGGAGCTAGGTATCATCTGCCGAGGCAGGCGTTTAGACTATCCTGGCACTTTGCCTTCTTCCAGTTCGCCATGCCATTTGTCGGTTGGGCAATCGGCAGAGGTCTAGGAGGCATTTTAGGCAGCCTTGGCAAATGGATCGCCCTGGTTGTCCTGGTAAGCATCGGGATAAAGTTTATCATCGGATTTATTAAAAAAGATGGTTCATTTAGCAGCAAGGACTCGGATCCCACCAGGGGAATCTCCCTAGTAATGCTTTCCTTTGCGGTCAGCATGGATGCCTTGGTGGTCGGCTTTGGCATAGGCTTGATTATCTCAAATCTTCTTCAAACTTGTATATTAATGGGTATAGTCACCTTCATTATGACCATGATTGGAATCTACTTGGGAAGGGCAATACAAAGCATGCTTGGAAGGTGGGCTGAGTTGATCGGGGGCATTGTCTTGATCGCAATTGCTCTCAAAATAGTTATGCATTCGTAAGCTGGTGTTTAAGTTGACTCATTTGCTTTAAGGGTTTATATTATTTAATATGGGTAGTTCAAAGGAGATAATCTGTAGATATTGTAATCCATGGGGTAGCGATTGAGAGCCAACCAACTCAATGAGATCAACATCCTTCTTGTAGAGGATAATCCTGATCATAGGAACTTAATAAGTAATTACTTGGCTCAGTGTGATGATCTGAGATATAATCTGACCCAGGCAGATACACTGGCCAAAGCTAAGGAACACCTAGAAAACCTGGAGATAGATGTTGTTCTACTCGATCTCAATCTGCCCGATAGTTCGGGTCGCCAGACCGCCAAGGCTACCCGCAAGTTCGCGCCGGATATCCCTATAGTGATCATCACCTGTGCATCAGATAAGGAATTGTCTTTAGAACTACTCAAGGAGGGCATCCAAGATTTTTTGGACAAGGCGAGCCTCAATCCTCAACAATTGAATCGCTCCATTCATTACTCCTTGGAGAGAAACCGCATGTTACTTGAGATGGAGCAGCAAAAGAGGGAACTGGAGGCGAGCCAGGCTAGTCTGCGCACTATAATCGATAGCAATCTGGATGGAATAGTCATCTTGGATCGCATGAAGAATGTCAAGCTAGCCAACAAGGCAGCTATGGAGATCCTCAATATAAATGAGCAATACCACCATGGCTTTAAGTTCGAGCATCCCTTCATAGTCGGTGGCTCTCGAGAGATCAGGGTACAAGGTGATAAGGGGAGGTATAAAATAGTGGAAATACGAGCAGCCGAGACCGTCTGGGAAGGGGCACTCGCATATATCGCATCGCTTCGAGACATTACCAACCGAAAGATCATGGAGGAGGCGCTGGCTGCCGAGAAAGAGCGTCTTGTAGTAACTCTTAGAAGCATCGGAGACGGAGTCATCACTACCGATCAAGAGGGCAAGGTATTTATGATTAACGAGGTGGCGGAAAAGCTGACCGGTTGGAAGCAGGCTGAGGCTTATGGAAAGCACTTCTCCAAGGTATTCAATGTCGAAACCATGGGGCAAGAGGTAGGTCGCAAATTTTCCAATTCCCTTACTTTCGATACCACTCAGATAAACCAGGAAACCATTCTGATATCTAAAAATGACGCCAGGTTATATATAGAGGGAACCGTTGCCCCTATCCGCAAACCTAACAATGCTATTATAGGCAATGTCATCGTGTTCAGGGATATTAGCGAAAGGCGAAGGATCCAAGAGGATCTGGAGAGGGTGCGCCGGCTTGATTCCTTGGCAATACTTGCCGGCGGAATAGCACATGACTTCAATAATTTTCTGACCGCTATTTTAGGAAATCTCTCCATAGCAAGGCTTTATTTTCGCACCGGCAAAGATCCCCAGGATAAGCTGCAAAAGGCTGAGCTGGCTTCATTAAATGCAAGAGAGCTTACCAGACAACTGCTTATATTCTCCAAGGGGGGTGCACCGATAAAGAAAACTACCGCGATACAAGATCTCCTGCGCGATTTTACCCAATTCGCACTATCTGGCTCCAAGGTCAAAGCGAGCTTCGATATAGAAAAAGACCTACAGCCGGTGGATATAGATGAAGGGCAATTCAACCAGGTAATAAACAACATAGTAATAAATGCCGTTCAAGCTATGCCCCATGGAGGCACTCTGACCGTGCAAGCCTCGAATATAACCCTACTGGAGACAACCAGTCTGCCAATACCCAAAGGAAGATATGTAAAGATCTCGATAAAAGACCAAGGTCAAGGTATCCCCGAAGCCATACTTCATAAGATCTTCGATCCCTACTTCACCACCAAGCCGAACGGCACCGGGCTTGGGCTTGCAACCACTTACTCGATTATAAAAAACCATGATGGATATATAACTGTCGATTCCGAGGTGAGCAAGGGAACCACCTTTCACATCTTTCTGCCTGCATCACGAAAAAATATAGAAAAGAACCAGGATTCCGATGACACCACCTTCAAGAGCAAGGGGAAGATCATCATCATGGATGATGAGCGCATGATCCTGGAGGTAGCCGGCTCCATGCTGAAAGAGATGGGATTCGAGCCTATTTATGCTAGGGATGGAAAAGAGGCTATCGATAAATACCTGCAATATTCTAATGAAAATGTTGATATAAAGGCTGTGATCATGGATCTTACCGTCCCTGGGGGCATGGGTGGCAAAGAGGCAATCATGAAGCTGAGGGACATCGCCCCCAATATCAAGGCTATCGTCTCCAGCGGATACTCGACCGATCCAGTAATGTCGGACTACAGGAAGTACGGCTTTGATGCCATGGTCTCAAAGCCCTATGTATTCAACGAGCTGAACCTGGCTCTTCGAGAGGTGTTCGAGAAAGCGGATGAGAGATAGAAGTCTTGCCTAGCCTTCTTTCCCATCAAAAAACAACCGGGGAACCAGTTGATCACTTGGATGATCATCAAGCGACCGCCGAGCACTTATCGCAAATATTATCATCGCAAGCGCACTGATGCTATCGATGAAAAAAACGCCCAAAAATGGTGGAAATCCGAGTACCCAGATGTAGATGTGGAGAAATGCCAGTGCAGTTGTGCCCTTCATAAACACCAGGGGAACTAGCACCATGCGGAACCTATATACATTCAACTGCTGCAGGAAACACATAAATGCAAGGGTAAGAACATTTGTCGCTGCCAAGGTTGACCAGACCAGGCTCTCCTCGGTGAGCGGATACTCAGCCCCCAAGACCTTCCCCATCCAGCGGAACTGGGCTATCGCTTTCTCCGGGGCTACATAGTAAAAGATGCTGGGAATCAGGAAATTAAGGGTGAGGAATGTATAGACAACCTGAAAGTTGCGGAAACGCTTGTTGGGTTGATTCCAGAATTTAGATAGCCATTTCTTCATAAAGCACCTCCCATGCTCGCTATTTATAGAACATCTACCAGCGCAGCATATTATCAGCATATTATCTTGTCAAGGAGTAGAGATAAGCAGCCTATATTGAATTTTTCTGCGGTTCATATAATGATCATTCCTTGCTATTGAACATACATTGGAGTCTGATATGGATCAGAAAGCGAAAATCAGGGACTTCATCACGAGGACATTCAGCAGTTATCTGCTGATGATAAACGACGAGCAACTTCGCAAGGGCGTAGTTTCCACCTGGGTGGAGGCTATAGAGCTAGGCGGATGGAGCATCGATGAGGTACAGAAGATGCCCTTTACCCTGGCGCTAGGGGGCAGGAGAACCGATATCAACATCTTCGAGCACACCCTTGCGATAGCCGGCGCTGCCCTGGCAATGGCAAAAGCGGAAGAGGAGGCATACTCGCATCGCAGCGACTACATCGCGGTCAACTACGATCATCTGATAGCCGGGGCGCTGCTGCACGATGTGGGAAAGCCGATAGAATACGAGAAATCTGGCGACTGGTATATAATAGGCGAGCGGGGCAAGTGCCTGCGCCACCCCGGCTTCGGCGCTGCAATAGCCTTCAAGCATGGCGTTACAAACCGCGTGCTCAACATCATCGCCAATCACTCAACGGAGGGGGACAAGCGCCCCAGGACTAAGGAGACCTGGATAATCTACCACGCCGACTACGCCTTCTACGAGGCGATAAAGGAATCGTTTTGAGGTCTGAGCCTTGATGGAAGGAAGAAAGAAAAGAAACCTCACGCAAAGGCGCAAAGAACGCAAGGAGGAAAGGAAAACCACAGAGACACAGAGAGAAGAGAGGAGAAAAGGAGGTTTTTCTGCCATTGCGATCACGGTATCACGGTATAACTTCCCCTTAGTGCCTTTGTGCCTTTGTGTTTAATTAACTTGTAGGCTATGGGATTGACACTAATTGAAAAGATCATATCGCTTAACCAGGGAAGGCTGGTCAAGGCGGGCGAGACGGTCTGGCTCAAGCCAGACGCTGTAACCGCGCGGGATTTTGCCGGTCCCAACGCAGCACTTAAGTTCGATGCCGAATTCCCCGATGAGCCCGTATTCGACGCAGAACGGATATACTTCACCTTCGACTGCGGGCATGACCTCGAATATACAAAGAACCAGGACCTTTTGCGTGAGTTCTGCACCGGCAAGCGGATCGGTAATATCTACGAGATCGACCATGGCATAGGTACGCTAAGCCTGATCGAGCGCCAGGTGGCGCTCCCTGGACGAATAATCACCGGCACAGACAGCCACTTCGGCATACTAGGAGCTGTCGGTGCCCTGGGCTTGTCGCTTGGAGATACACAAACTGCCTTTGCCCTAAAGACCGGCTTGGTCGAGTTCACCATCCCCCAGAGCATCAAGGTCATCATCACTGGAAGCATAGAATACCCGGTATCCGCCAAGGATATCACCCTCAAGGTGGTGAGCACGCTCGGCGCCAAAGGTGCGCTCGGCAAAGCAATCGAATTCACGGGTGAGAGCGTCATCGCGATGAATACCCCCTCCCGCATCACCCTTGCCAGCATGGGCGCCGAGATGTCGGCAGTTACGGTGCTTATGACACCCAATGCACAGCAGATGGCTCAGTTTGAGGCAAAAGCCGGGCGTAAGCTCAAGGCGTTGATCGCTGATGATGATGCCGAATACAGCGACATTTTCGAGATCGATGTCAGCGACTTGAAGCCACTGGTCTCTCTCCCCGGCGATCCCAGGGATGTGGTGGCAGTGGATGAAGTAAGGGGAACCAGGATAAACCAGGCGTTGATCGGCTCCTGCACCAACTCGACCTACGAAGACATAAAGCGTGTAGCAACCTTGCTTTCCGAGCACACGGTTCACCCATCGGTGCGGGCGTTTATCGTTCCCGGTACAATTGAGACCATGCAGCGCATCGCACAGGAGGGGATCCTGCAAAGGCTACTGGATGCCGGGTTTATCGTTTACCCACCCTCATGCGCCGGGTGCACCTCGGAGCAGGTGGGAAAACTGGGACAAAATACGGTAGCCATCGATACCGGGAACCGCAACTTCGCCGAGAAGCAGGGTCCCGGGGTCAAGTACCTTGCCAGCCCGGAGACGGTCATCGCCTCGGCGATCGCTGGGCACATAACCGACCCAATCGGGCAGGGGATACAATGCCCGGATACATCACTTTGGGAGATGAAGGGGAGTGCGCTAGAAGCAGATCATGTTCTCAAGATAGATCATCTCGATACTGCCGTGCAACCGTCGCTGCAGGTGGATATCCCCTTTGAGAAGCCGAGTCTGCTTAGGGGACGGGTGTGGCTCATCGGCGATGGCGAGAGGCTGTTCGATGATGTTGATACCGATGCCATCTATCACAACCTGCGCCTCCAGGAGACCGATCCTGCAAAGATGGGGCAATATACCTTTGAGCGCTTCACCAGATACCCGCGCTATGGCGAATTTGCAAGGCTCTGCAAGCCGGGGGATATCGTGATCGCCGGGGATAACTTCGGGGCTGGCTCATCGCGTGAACATGCGGTCAAGTGCTTCATGTCGCTGGGGGTTGGCGCCATCGTGGCTCGCAGCTTCGCACCCATCTATCTCGGCAATGCAGAGGCGCTCGGCTTTCCGCTTATAATCAACCGCCAGGTCGGCTATGACAAGCTCAACGATGGTGATATCATTACCCTGGACTTAAATACGGGTTGCATCTCCAATCAGGCAAAAGGCATCGAGCTTAAAGATGGCGTAGGTCTATCGGAGAACTTCATGCTCAAATACCAGGCTGGCGGGCTGTTCTCCCTGGCAAGAAGGATCAAGAACCAGGAGGCTTAATGGGATCTGTCTTAAAATGTAGTCCCGATTATATCGGGATTCCGGGCGCGACATCGCACCCGGAAAGAGTCTGTCCCAACAAATCAAGGAAAATCTCTAATATGTCATTCCAAGCGAGCGAAGCCTGCCCTGAGTGTAGTCGAATGGCACTGGCGAGTGAGTCGAGGAATCTCACTAAAATCAATGCCTTACGGAGATCCTTCGACTTCGTCCCGATTTCCAGGAAAATCGGGACTGCGCTCAGGATGACAGGTTTTGGTGGTTTTAAGTCAAACACGGAAGGATGCCTTTCCTGGCAGACATTTGAGACAAGATTACTGGGGGTATAAATGGGAGAGACAATTATACAAAAGATAATAAGGACACATAAAACCCGCAGGCTGTCTGGAGCTGATGGCGAGCTTGTTCCCGGCGAGTTCGTGCTTGTCAAGCCGAGGCATATCCTCACCCACAACAACAGCTCCGCGGTGATAAGCAAGTTCAAGGCGCTTGGCTTGGATAGGGTCAAGGATGCAAAACAGCCGGTCATAGTCTTGGATCACGCCTCGCCGGCTCCGACCGAGAAGACGAGCCAGGCGATGAAGTCAGTGCGCCATTTCGCCATGAAGCAAGCACTGCCTTATTTTTATGACCTCGAGCGAGGTGTCTGCCACCAGGTGCTCATCGAGGAGGGCTTCGTTCTGCCGGGAAGCCTGATCCTCGGCTCGGATTCGCATACCACGATGCACGGTGCGCTTTGCGCAGCCGGCATCCCGGTGGTGCGCACCGATGCAGCAGCATTGTGGGCTAGCGGAGAGACATGGCTAAAAGTGCCTGAAACCATAAAGATCAGGCTCCAAGGCATCCCCGATACCAGCCGCATCTGTGGCAAGGACATCATACTTTACTTGATCGGCAGCTTGGGGGTTGACTTCGCGCTCAACCGGGTTGTCGAGTACCACGGCGAGGCGATAGAATACCTTAGCATGAGCGACCGCATGACCATCAGCAACATGACCGTGGAGATGGGAGGCATGGCGGGGATATTCCCCTACGATGAGACTGCTGAGCGCTATATTAGAAGCCTGGGGCAGATGGGGATGCTTGAAGATGCTTCCATTGAATCTCTAGCGCCGGATGATGATGCGCGGTATGCAGCCATCGTCTCGGTGAACCTTGATGACCTGGGACCCTTAGTCGCTGCCCCTCACAGCCCGGGTAATACCCGGTTAATAAAAGATCTGGCAGGGACCAAGATAAGCATCGACCAGGCGGTTCTAGGTTCATGCACAAACGGAAGGCTGGAAGATCTCGCAGAAGCAGCCCAGATAGTCAAGGGGAACAAGATAGCCAAGGGAGTGCGATTTATCGTTATCCCCGCATCTTCGCGCATCTACCTTGAGGCGATAAAGGCTGGATATATAGCTGATCTAATCGGAGCCGGCGCCACGATATGCAATCCAAACTGCGGTCCCTGCCTGGGGCAGCATCAGGGAGTGCTTGCCGCCGGTGAGTCCGCCATCTCGACCACAAATCGCAACTTTCGCGGGCGTATGGGTTCCAGGGAGGCGAATATCTACCTGGCAAGCCCCAAAACAGTCGCTTATTCGGCGCTCAGCGGCTATATCAACAATCCACAAGCCAAGACCGCCGATAGGATCGAACAACCGGGCATCGAGGTACTTGAACGACCAAAGCCGGCTTTTGCCAGGCGGGGCTTATCGGTGGATCGCATCATCAGCGGAAGGCTTATTTACTTAACTGCTGACAATATCGACACCGATGGAATCTACGCCGGCAAGCACACCTACATATCGCACTCGCCCGAACAGATGGCGAGCCTTGCGATGGAGAACTACCATCCTGGCTTCAAGGATCTGGTGCGCAAGGGATGCATCCTGGCAGCGGGGAAGAACTTCGGCTGTGGATCATCGAGGGAACAGGCTGCAACTGCGCTCATCCATGCCGGCGTGGCTGCCATAGTAGCCGAATCGATAAGCGATACATACTATAGGAATGCCATAAATAACGGCTTCTTGTGCATCGAGTGCCCAGAGCTTATCGATCACCTGCGTAAAAAGAACGCCTCCATAACCGACAAGACCATCGATACGGGCGAGATTATCGAGATTGATCTTTGCGCTTCATCCATTAGATTTGGCGATAGGCGGTTCGATTTCGAGCCTATCCCTTTGCTGATGATGGAGATCATCGACTGCGGTGGCTTGCTCGAATATGTGAAGAAAGGCTTGAGACTTGAGGCTTGAGGTAATGAGTGTGTTAACCGCCAAGACACGAAGGCACAAAGTAAGAAAAAGGATTTCTTTGCATCTTTGCGCCTTTGCGTGATCCTCTCTTTTTCCTCAAGCCTATAAAAGGGAGTATGAGATGACAGGATTCGTGCTTGAAGATTTCATCATCAATGCTGCTGGAAGGAAGGTTCCGACACGGCTCAACGGCAAGCCCTTGCTTCCGTATAGCGGCAAGGAGGTGCCGGTGCCGAAGTACTATGCGCCGATGCCAGTTCGATACTGCCCGGTCGGTGTGCGCAGTAAGCTGGCAAAGAGCCTGGATGAGGCGATAATCAATAGCGGGCTGCGCAACGGGGATTGCATCAGCTTCCATCATCACCTGCGCGAGGGGGATAATGTGCTCAACCTGGTGCTGGAGCGCATCGATGCCCTCGGCTTCAGGGATCTGTCAATCTATGCCAGCGCTCACTTCGGCGTCCACAAGCGAATTATCGAGTATGTGAAAAAAGGGGTTATTACTGGCATAGAGGGGAGCGTCAACTCCGAGGTCGGCATCGCTATCTCGCGGGGAGAGGTGAGCCTGAAAAGTCCGCTAGTGCTGCGCTCGCATGATGGAAGGGTGAATGCGATAGCCTTTGGTCGAAAGAGGATAAATGTAGCCTTCATTGCCGCCTCCGAGGCTGATGAATACGGCAATGCCAACGGTGTGAACGGTCCTTCTGCCTTTGGCGCCTTTGGATACAACCAGGTTGACTCCATGTTCGCAGACCATGTGATAATCATCACCGACAACCTCAAGCACTACCCGGTACGCATACGCCAGATAAGCTCGCTGAATGCCGATCAGGTGGTGCATATTGAGCAGCCGATAGGGAACCCGACCAGGATCGCCACCGGCAGCCTTCAGATAAGGGAGGAGGGGATGCCAGCGCTTCTAGGCAAGTTGATCACCGATGTTATCTGCGCCTCGCCATATTATCGAAACCGCTTCTCGTTTCAGACCGGAGCCGGCGGAGCAGCCTTGCTTTCAACCAAGTACCTGCGCGAGCGGATGATCAAGGATGGTATCAAAGGCTCGTTCATCATGGGCGGCATCACCAAGTTCCAGGTACAGATGCTAAACGAGGGGTTGGTCGATCGCATCATGGACACCCAGACCTTCGATGCCGAGGCGGTGGCTAGCATCAGGGACAATCCGGATCACCAGGATATCTCGACTATGCTAGCGAACTCTTACGGGATGGCTTGCGTGTCAAACATGGTAGATGTGGTTACCCTCGGTGCACTTGAGGTCGATCTCGACTTCAACATCAATATCACCACCCGCAGCAACACCGGCTACACGCAGCACGGCATTGGCGGACACCAGCCGGTCGCAGCCGGCGCCAAGATGTCCATGGCGGTTACTCCGCTGATGAGTGCCGGCGGGAGCGTGATGTCCATAACCGAGCGGGTTACCACCTGTGCCACCCCTGGCTGGAGCGTCGATTGCGTGATCACCGAGGAAGGGGTGGCGGTCAATCCCAAGGGGAGAAACCCTGACCTGGGCAGTCACCTGCGCAAGGCAGGGATCACGGTGCGCAGCATCGAGGAGCTACACGAGATGGCTAAGAGGAGGCTCAATACCTACGGCGAGAATATTATAGCACCCCAATTCGATAAGCCGATGGGTTACATCGAGTACCGCGATGGCACCGTGCTGGACACGCTATACACGGTGGCGAACTGGCAGGAGATCGATGCCCAGGTTGCGCGGATAAAGAAGCAGTACAAGAATGCCTAAGGAGCAAGGAGGATCGTTGAAAACCACAAAGGTATAAGTGCCTTTGTGGTTAAATTGCCTCGCACCTTGCACTTTGCAGCTCACGCCCCTTTCTTTACTCTATATGCCTTTGCGTGATAATGTTGGGGCATGGAAATAATGGTTACCTGCGGCACCAGGCCGGATGCCCTCAAGCTCATCCCGGTGATCAAGGCATTTGCCGAGCGGGGAATCAAACCGAAGGTCTGCATTACCTCCCAGCACATAACCATGCTCAGGCAGGTGCTCAGCATCTTTGACATAAAGCCGGACTTTGACCTGAGGGTGATGAGACACGATCAGACCCTAGAGTCGATTACCACCTTAGTCTTGGAACGCTTCAAGGGGATATTAAATGCTGCCAAGCCGACATGTCTTATCGTACAGGGTGATACTACCAGCAGCTTTGCGGCAGCGCTCTCAGCCTACTATAATCAGGTAGCGGTCGCTCATGTCGAGGCGGGGCTACGCACCGGGGACAAGTATTCACCTTATCCAGAGGAGATGAATCGGCGACTTATCAGCGGACTTGCCGATTATCACTTTGCTCCGACCGAGCTTGCAAAGAAAAACCTGGAGAATGAAGGGATAAAGAGCAATGTCTGGGTAACTGGCAATACCGCCATTGATACGCTACTTATGGCACTGAACATTCCATGGCAGCCGGATGCAGAGGCGCTTGGTGGTTTCGATATCAGCCAGCCGTATATTCTGATCACCGCTCATCGCCGCGAGTCCTTCGGCGAGCCTTTCGAGCAATTATGCCTGGCAATAAAGGAGCTTGCGCAGGCTAAGCCTGGCATTCAGTTCATCTATCCGGTGCACCTCAATCCGCGAGTCGATGAGCCGGTACGGCGGGTACTAGCCGGTATCGACAATGTCTTTCTCCCCAAGCCGGTCGATTACCTCACCATGGTCAATCTTATGAGGTCATCGATTTTTATCCTCACCGATAGCGGTGGCATCCAGGAGGAAGCCCCGACCCTCAGGAAGCCGGTTCTGGTCATGCGCCAAAAGACAGAGAGGCAGGAGGGCATCGAGGCAGGACTGGCAACGCTGGTGGGAACCGATAAAGCTAAGATAGTCGCTGAATCGCTCAGGTTGCTTGATGATAAGGAGCGTTATGATTCTATGATCTGCCACTGCAATCCCTACGGCGACGGGAAGGCTGCGCAACGCATAGCTGCCATACTGACCGAGAAGCTAAATTAACCAGGCGATAACAAGGCAAGCGGTGAGAAGCAAAAATATATCCAGAGACTTGCTTGTCCTGATTGCTTACCTGTTTTTCAGTCTGCTGGTTTATTATCCGTTATTGCCCCATTTTGGCAGTCGCATCTTCTTCACTAACGGCGATGCGCCTAATTTTGCCTGGAATCTGTGGTGGTTCAAGTATGCGCTGACTGAACTAGGCACAAATCCGCTGTTTTGCGGCTACATGTTTCATCCGCTGGGCGCTTCGCTGGTCTTCAACACCAACTCATTCCTTAATTCGTTATTTTATCTTTTACTTGGTTTTTTTATTAGCATCGAAACTACTCTGAATCTTCTGATCATAATCTTATCGCTGGCTTCTTGTTATTTCTCCTATTTATTGTGCAAGCAATTATGCACCAGTCGCTGGGGAGCCTTTATGGGGGGATTGATTTACGGTCTATCTTCGTTCATTCAAAGCACTGCGCGGGGGCACTATAATTTACTGCACCTTTGCTGGCTGCCGTTGTTCATTTTATTTTTACACAGCTTTGTTGCATACAAGAAGCCTAAGTATATCTTTTATGCAATGATTACTTTTGCAATCGATTTTTACAGCAGCCATAACTATTTTATTATCATGATAACCTACGCATTGATTTATAGCTTGCATGATTGCAAAAAATTACTGAAAAAAGAGACAATAGTTGCCTTTTTCAAGGGTATGCTTCCCGGTGCGATTTTGCTGGTTATTATGTTGCTTCCGACCTTACATCAACTGCATAAGCAAAGCGCAATGTCGTTTCATTACCATGCTGGAGGCAGCATGGAGGAGGCGATCTTATATAGCAATGACCTGCTCGATTTTCTGCGTCCATGGAATCATCAGAAATGGCTCAATCGACAGGTTTGGATGCCTTTTTTAGAGCTTATCGACACTAAGCCGATGGGGGCGCGTCCGGGGATATATCTGGGAGTCTTTCCCATAATGAGCCTGATTCTGTCAGTAATTATGCTTAGAGGTAACTCTAAGGCGAGGTACTGGAGGGTTATCTTGCTGATCTTTTTTATACTATCGCTAGGTCCGGTGCTCAAGGTTAATAATACCCATCTATTCAGCCTTGGAGAACACAAGTTATTCCTCCCCTTGCCTTACATGCTCTATTATCATATCCCACTTCTAGGGGATTTTCGCTGTCCTTCCAGGTTTATAGTCATGGTGTTTCTTGCTATTGCCGTTCTCGCATCGATGGTGATATCGCGTATCCAGGAGCGCGTGGTTTCAGGCAATGGAAGGCGTGCAAAGTCGGCTCTTTTCGCTGTGGTTATGCTCCTGGTGTCATATTTTCATCTAGCGGATATCGATGATCACCAGAACGCGGTCACCTCCATTCGCCCCCCGCGTTTCATAAGCGCTCTCGGTGAATTGGGCGGAGAGGGTGCTGTTTTAACTATTCCGTTCACCGTAAGGGACGGACATCGGGGCATCGGCTTGACTCAGCCCCTTAAGGATGCGCTTCTGATATATGATCAGGCGTTCCATGAGCATAGGATGCCGAGTGGTTTCTCTGCCCGTCTCCCGGAGGAGCACTTCGATTATTTCGAGTCCATACCCTTTTTGCGCACTCTGGCTGAGCTTCAGGTGAAGGATAATACGCCCGATATCAATATGAGCATTATCAGCGATGCAGCGCAGAAGATGGCTGAATTCATGGGCTTGGAGTATGTGATCGTGAACCACAGGTTCTTGCAGAATGCGGGTCTTGTCTTTAATCTGCTGGAGAAAACATATCCAGATGCGCGGGTTATCTACATCGATGAGGACTACCTTGTGACGCGCCTGAATTATTCAAGTATGAAGTATCCCCTTGAGATAAGTGGCGATGCTGATTTAAGGAAGCTATTTCTTGTTCACAAGAATCATCAACCGATCCGTATTGGTATTGGAGGTAGGGTACATGAAGCGATTATTGTGAGCGACCTGCTCAGCATCATCCTTCCTGACACCAAATGGCAAGAGGTCAGCCTGGAGATCCATTTGAAAACCATAAGCATCCTCGAACCACCAAACATGATGGTCAAGGTCAACGGTAGAAACCATGATAAGATCGAGCTTGAACCAGGCACGAATAGCATTGATATCACCGTACCAGCAAGACTGTGCACAAGAGCCAACAACCTGCTGCAAATGTTCATCGAGCAAGCAGCAGCCAGGCACGACATCCAAGTAGTGAGCGCTGGCATGAACAGCGGGAACTACAGTGTTATTGCTATCGATGGAACTGATTACTCACCAAACAAGCGTGGGTATAACATCATATTATTTGACCCGGCGAATCTTCGGGTGCTCGATAGTTACTCCTTTGACATCTACATGGATGCAGCCGAGGCGGACAGGATGCTGCAAACGCTGCGAACAGCTCCCCCTGGCATTCTTATCCTCGGTGCCATAAAAGACGAGGCAACCATGAACCTTAGCGCCGAACTGTGCGAGTTTATGGTCGAAATGGGCAGTGCAATGCCCCACAAAGACCTATTTCGCAGCAGCCACGCTTTTATCGCATGCAACGACCCTGAAAATAATTGGATAATCGAGGATGGTGGTTATGGAGTGCGTTCGGCGCGTTTCTCCACCGCAAGCGTTGTCATCGAAAGTATAACTGTAAGAAGATCTAACCAGAATCAATGACCGAGTCAGAAAGAAAAATATATCTACAAGGTCTTAGTATCCCAATGTATCCTCTGAGGCGATGTTCAGGTAAGGCCAGAGGAGGCTTCGGTTTCCATCTTCATCGTATGCTATAAGTTCGAGCAGGTAATCGCCGGCTGGCGCTTGCCCTAACTCCAAGTCTAATCGATATATCTTGCTCATCGAGTCCAAGCCGACCGGCAGCTCCTCCATGAATATTCCAGTTGTATTCCCCGCGTAGCAAAGCTCAACCCCTGACAAGTTTTCAGCGCCATTTCCATCAGATGCGGCGGCGATCATCGAAAAAGCGCCACCACTTGCTGGAATGGTTGCAGTAAGGTAGCCAGCCAGGCTCACAAAAGGTCCATAGCGATCGTAGGTCGAGTTAAGATCCGCCGCGCCATTGACCGATCTAAGAAACTCAGCCTCCCAGTTGAACTCCATCAAGGTCTTTATTCCAGGCAGATCCCATAGATTCAAGGCTTGCCGTTGAGCACTCTGCTCGGCGACTATATGACACCAAGGCCAGATCTCGCTCTTTAGACCATCGCGATTGGTTGCCTGAAGCTCCAGAAGATAATCTCCCCACGGTGTCCATGGGGGAATAAACGGGATCTCGAATCGCCATATTCCATCGCGATAATCCTTGCCTAAGCCGTATTGAGTGTTATCGGTAAGCATCAAGCCGGTAGGGATGCCATCGTATAATATCTCCACCGACTGGATGTTATAAGGTCCAACATCGTCATCAACTATGCAAGCCAACTCAAGGGCGCCGCCGCTTTCGTACTTGATGCGCGTCTGCATATAACCACCAGCGATAATTCGGGGAGCAGAGGTCGATATCTCGGAAAGCATATTGTAAAATAACCCCCCGCGACTATCCTCCCAGACCACATAAAAGACCTCCCCATCCCCGGCAGCTGCCACGCTATTTAGGGTGAAAGCCTGTTTCGAGGATGGACTGAAGCTATCTATATTCTCATGGATAGGCTCATCGAAACGCTTGTACCAGTATTGCACATCTCCATAGTCAGGCCAGGTGATCAAGAGACCATTGTCATTAATGGCAAAGCCGGTTCGGAACTCGTTGGTATTGCCGTGATTTCTACCGAACATAACTCCATCCCATTGGTTATCATGTCGCTCAAGGTAAGCGATTCCGCTTAGGAACCAATAATCCTCTCCCTGTCTTTCCATCACCGTAGCAGCAACATAAGGATCTCCATGAGCATCGCAAAGGATTCGCGACCTTGTGCACCATTTGTCAAAGTCGGCGATCAGTGATATTGGGTCCCAGCTAAAGCCATTGAAATATATATAACCTATTTCTGTATATTCATTGGATGGTTGCTCCCAGCAGACATGCAGGTTTCCCATGGGATCGATTGCGATATCAGGGATCTGCGGATTCCAGTAAAACCTGGTGATCTGTAAGCCACCGGGATTATCATCGGGCGGTAACCAATCGCCGCTTTCCTTGTCCTTGTACTTGAAGATGATCTGATTAAAACCGAAACCATCATAGTCTTTATCATAGACCTGCTCGGCGACCACATAAAGCTGATCATTTGCGTCTATTCCGATCTCTGGAAAGCCTATCCAGTCAGTTTCTCCACGGGATACGATCTCCGCCTCGGGTAGCCACTGCCCATCGACCAGGGTTTGATAATAGACCGGACCTACCCGCGGTCTGCCATAGGCAGCCCAGACTATATGGGGATTTCCCTTTGAATCAGCCACTATATGAGGCAAGCCGAAGATCACATCGCACTTGGCGTTAGGCGGTGTAACCGGTATGGAACCATCGAAGGGGATGGCGCCCTCTCCGTCCCATTGGGTGAGGAGTAGCTTCTTATAATAAAGCCATCCGAAACCATCTGCGCAAATGACATGAAGGTCTCCGTTAGGATCAAGGTAAAGATCCGGCCAACCGCCGGGCATATTGAGCGGTTGCTCCTGCCAGGTTTTTAGCGGAACACCTGGTATCGAGCCTGGCAAGAGAACAACAAGAAGTATTGTTAAAATAGCATAGCGTTTATTGCTGGGTATCATAGACAGATCCTCAATTTAAGTTACATCTTCGCTTATTTAACATTATCACTTCCGATGGTCAATAGGAGCAAATCGATTGCTCCTTATGATATTTGAAAATTGTCCTGAGTTAATGTTATATTGAAACGAGATGAGAAATTATATTTAATATAAAATAGTTGGCTAAGTAAGAGGGCATGTTCAAAAGCACCCCTAAGGATGAACAGTTTGAGAAAGCTTGCCTGGAGGTAAACTGGAGCGAAAAGGAAAGCAAACTCGCCTTCAGGAAGCTATTCTTCAGGTTCCCGGATCCACCTTTTTCCAAGCTAATATCAATACTAGCTCAAAAGTTGCAAGATACCGAGCCTGCATTCATGGAGGATCTAGTCGAGGAATTAAGATTATTTCTGAGTAAACTAGATGCTAGCTATGCTGCCAAGGAATTAACCAAACAGGTGCGCGAAGGCTCTCGCACAGAGTACCAACTGATAAAAAGAATCTTAAGCAGAGCAAGGCTTCGCAACCTATGCTTGAGCCTGATCAACTTGCTACTCCATACCAAAGGAGAGTACCTTGCCGAGATTAGCAAGCTATTAGCCTTTATGAACTCACCAAAGATCTTTGAGTACGCACTGCGCGAGTATGAGAAGCAAAACGAGAGCGGAAAAAGGCTGATGCTCGAGGTGATGTTCAAGCTCGATGTGCTAAAGACGATGCCTTATCTTGAGTCGCACATAAAAAATGGCAACACAAACGAGAAGATACACGCCGTAAACCTGGCTGCCCATAGCAAGAGCATCATCACGGCAAATATAGTCGGAAAAGCCCTGGATGATGAAAACTGGAGTGTCCGCTATGCAGCAGTGATGGCTCTGGGCAAGATCGCCCTGCCCGAGGGATTCGCCCTGCTAAAAAAAGTCATCAACGACCGCGAGGTGAATATAAGAGAGAGAGCGCTGGAGCTGCTCGGATATTGGGGCGCACCGGGCGCGGTAGAGCTTCTGGTCGGATACCTGAACGATCCCAAGCCACACCTTGTAAAACGGGCGATCAGAACCCTGGGAGTAGTGGGCAACGACTCGGTGATCCCTTATTTCCTGGTCAAGCTGGGGGAGGATGATGAGACCTTCCATAATGACATCAAGGCTTCGATCAGAAACCTATTATTCAAGCAGTGCATCGATCCTGTCGGCTTGTACATCAAGATACTGGCAAATAGCTCGGAGAAGATCAGAAAACTCACCAACGAGTTCCAGGAAGCGATTGAAGCCCCCATGTTCGAGGACAGGTTGCTGGAGCACTTCCGAAGGCTCGATTATCTTACGCTCGATCGATTCATTCATACCATCATCGATATCGCCCCGGATAAGTTTAGCAAGGTGGCTGCCAAGATGCTCAACGAAAATGATGCGATCCTTAAACGATACGGCATCGAGCTTATCCTGGCAGCTAATGGTCAACGATATTCACACCTGTTGTATCCCTTGGCCAATTCTGGCGACTGGCTGACCAGGGAGCTTGCAATAGAAGCGCTAGGTAAGCTTAAAGATCGTAATGCGATAGCGTTGCTCTCGGATATTTTTAAAAATGAACCGCAGTTCAGAAGCGTGGCTGCCAAGGCGCTGGGGCAGATCGGAGAGCCAGAGACGGTCAAGCTACTGGAGACATTCCTTATCAGCGAGAAAAGGCATACGAAACTGGAGATAGTAAAGGCTATTGGTGCGATGTGGGAGCACGCCGAGCAGGCTGCGCCTTCGCTGGTGGCATCGCTCAAATCGCCAGATAAGGAGCTTAGGACCGAGATCCTCGATATACTAGTAAAGATAACCCCGGAGAAATTTCTTAATGATAAAAACAATCCCCATGACTCTACTATAATGCGCATGGGAAGGATAGACAGCCTCTTGACCGCTGCTAACAAGGAGGGCGCCAGCGAGGTTTTCATCATTGAGGGGCAGGTTCCCAAGATGCGCATCCAGGAGGAGCTGGTCGAGATGGGAAGTCCAACCATCAGTGGAAAGCTCTTGGATATATTTTTTGAGGAAAATCTTACACCAGAGCAGGTTTCGAACTTCAAGGAGCGCAATTTCATCGAGCTTGCTTACGAATCCCGAAAGGGAGAGCGATATTTAATTAGCGGATTAAGGCATCTGCATGGCACCAGCTTGACCTTCAGGAGGCTTCAGGATCGTATCCCATCACTGGAGGAACTCGGATTACCTCCCTTGATAAAACGCTTTGCCTCATTACCGAGGGGTATGGTAATAGTCGCTGGTAGCGGACGCAGCGGGAAAACCACCACACTGGCGGCTATGGTCGATATCATCAACACCACGCGGTCGGCTAATATTATCATCCTGGAAAATCCTATCGAGATCATACATCGCAATCGGAGATCTATTATAAGCCAAAGACAGATCGGTATGCATACAAGCACTTATGCCGGAGCCTTGCGAGCTGCGCTCAGGGAAGACCCCGATGTCATACTAGTCGGTGAGATCAAGGACTTCGAGACCGCTTATTGGGCAATAACCGCCGCCGAGACCGGGCACTTGGTGCTGGCAACCCTGAGCACAGTAGATGCAGCCAATACGGTGGAAAGACTGGTCAACTTCTATCCCGGAGCCCAACAACGACAGATAAGGACCATACTCTCGGATCTAATAAAAGGTGTGATCTGCCAGCAATTGGTCAAGCGCAAGGATCGAAAGGGGAGGATCGCTGCCTGCGAGGTGATGTCGGTAACCCCTGCCATCGCTAACCTTATACGCTCCAATAAGGCAAACCAGATCCCTTCGGTTATCCAAAGCAGCACCGAGCTTGGAATGCAGACGATGGATCAGGCGCTTCTCGAACTGTATAAAAAAGGGATCATATCCGGAGGTGAGGCATACCTGCGCTCGGTCGCCAAGGCTGACTTCGAGTCATACCTAAAGGATGAGGAGCTGGACGAGCTTTTCGTTGATCAAGAAAGGGATTGATAGGTGCACAAACTGGATGATTTACTGGAGCTTGCGGTTCGTGTCGGCGCATCAGATCTGCATTTGCACTCCGGCTCAGCACCAATATTTCGTATAAATGGCGAGATAAACCAGATGCGCATCAAACCGTTCCACCACTACGAGCTGGAGGATATGATCTTCGAGATCCTGGATAAGAAACAAAGGAAACACTTCGAGGAAAAGATGGATCTCGACCTGGGCTATAGCCTTGGCGATAAGGCTCGATTCCGGGTAAATGTATATATGCAGCGGCGAGGTATATGCGCTGTCTTCAGGCTAATACCCAAGGAGATACCCAAGATCCAGCAACTCGCTCTGCCCGAAGAACTGCTTAAGTTCACCCTGATGGACAAGGGGTTGATCTTATGCACCGGACCCACTGGTTGCGGCAAGAGTACAACCTTAGCCACCATAATAGACGAGATCAATGAGACCAAACGAAAGCATATACTGACCATAGAAGACCCAATTGAATACGTGCACTACGGCAAGCTTAGCACGGTTACACAGCTTGAGGTCGGCACCCATGTTCGCTCATTCGCCGAGGGGGTCTATTTCGCCCAGAAGGAATCGACCGATGTGCTTCTTATCGGAGAGTTACGCGACCTTGAGACCATAAAGTCAGCGCTCTCCGCTGTCGATGCCGGGATGCTGGTCTTTGGAACACTGCATACCAATAATGCACCCAAGACAATCGATAGACTAATCGATGTCTTCCCCGAAGAGGAACAGCAACAGGTACGGATCCTTTTGTCCATCTCACTCAAGGGCGTGGTTAGTCAACAACTGCTACGCAGGGCTGACGGTGCAGGTCGAATTGCCGCCGTAGAACTCCTCTTCGTCAACCATGCGGTGATGACCTGCATCAGGGAGAACAACATAATCCAGGTTACCTCGATAATGCAATCCCAGCCGAATATGCAGACCCTGGATCAGTCCCTTATTTCATTGGTAAGAAGGGGACTCATCACCAGAGAAGAGGCCGAGTCGGTGGCTGAAGACAGGGTCTTTTTCAGCAGGATGCTGGAAAGTTCAATGGCAGAGTGATCGTTCAGCAGCGACTGGTGTATCGTAATAAAACAATGGCGCTTCAGCCTGAGAAGAATCCGGGGACACAAAGAAGCAGTACCCCCAACAGTGCCACTATTAGCCCTACCGGAGCAGCTATGGCGCCAATGATATCGAGCGGCTTCTTCGCCTCGTGTGCCGCCCAGAAGCCCCAGAACAATGCGACTAAACCTATAATGATAAGCGGTATGTATTGATAGCCCATAACCTTTTCCTTGATCTCGAATATACCATATTCGCCCCGACATGCAAATATCAAAACTGTTGATAGTTAGCAATATCTAACATGTCATCACATTGAAGGTAGGGGTGAACCAATATGTTCGCCCTTCAATGGGCAGACACAAAGGTCTATCCCTAATTTAATATGCTTGGGTGAGACAGGGTCTAATGAGAATTCTGCACCCCCTACTTGTTTTTTTCACTAGCTCTCCTTCTTGCCATTCCCGCAACCCCCTTCTGTCATTCCCGCGCAGGCGGGAATCCAGTTATTTATTGGCAGTTAGCGCTTTAATGCCAAAGATCATCCAACTACACAGAGGTATAAGGGCACGAGGGTATGAAAGGATTGAAAACAAGGTGGAAAATAGTATCTTTCATTGATAGTATTTGGCAATAACAAACTGACATAATTGCTTACTATGAAAACGAATCAATATTGTAGGAGGTCTTTGCAATGGCTGATGAGCTGGTGATCGTGATCAATCCGGGCAGCACTTCCACAAAGTTGGCTGCCTTTAACAGAGATGGCAATGTTCTTGATCGTACTATAGTCCATGATGAGAAGGAGCTGGCAAAGTTCGAGCTGGTAACCGAGCAATTCCAGACTCGGTTCGCACAGGTCAATGAGTTCCTCAATCAGGTGGATGCTCTAAAAAGCAAGGTAGTTGCCGTGGTTGGGCGGGGAGGTCCGGTAAAGCCTATCGAGGGCGGCGTCTATGCGATAGGATCTAAACTATTAGAGGATCTTCGTTCCTGTCGCTACTCCAATCATGCCAGCAACCTCGGTGCCATGATAGCCAAGGCAGTGGGAGATCACTACATGGTTCCTTCGTATGTGGTCGATCCCATTACCATCGATGAGTTCATCCCCGAAGCACGCATCTCTGGACATCCTGAGATCGAACGAAAATCCCGCTCCCACATCTTGAATATCCGGGCGGTGTCGAGGAAAACCGCTGCCAAACTCGGCAAAACGATAGAGGACTGCAATTTCATCGTGGCTCACATGGGTGGAGGGATTTCGATCGCTCCCTTGCGCAAGGGAAGGCAGATCGATGTCAACAACGCCCTGCTCGGCGAGGGACCCTTTTCCCCAGAGCGCGCCGGTACACTGCCCATCGAGGGGCTGATCGACTACTTCGTTGATAAACTGAACTGCGACCGGGCGAAGCTTTATAAGATACTATCCAAGGAATCTGGCTTGAAGGGATACCTGGGAACAGCCAAGGTCGAGGAGGTGGAGCAACGCATAGCCTCAGGAGATGACAAAGCCAGGCTGATCCTCGATGCCATGATCTATCGCATAGCAAAGGATATCGGCGCCTTGGCAGCGGTGCTGAGGGGCGAGGTGGATCGCATCATTTTAACCGGTGGCATCGCTTACAGCGAATATGTAGTTAATGGTGTCAAAGGATATGTGAGCTTTATTGCCCCCATCGAGGTTGTGCCTGGCGAGGGTGAGCTAGAGGCGATGGCACAGGGCGGATTCCTGGCTATTGATCGAAAGGTAGAGATTAAGGAATATAAATAGATTGAATTAAACATTCATAACCTCCAGCGATAGGCATCCTTCGACAGCCTCATATATACTTACTAAAAGTTCCTCGAATGTCTCTCTTTGAGTAGCAGACACCAACACAGCAGGGACTTCAGCCCAATAGCCTCCTTCCAAGAGGATCTTATCAATAAAATATGCTTGACATGGCATAACCGATATGTTAGCAATTGCCTGTCAATATGTAAGAATACTTCGTAACTAGGGAGTAGTAGCTATCATAAATAGAATAAAGGTTATCGGATCCTTGCTAGGGGTGGCGATAATAATACCCATGCTTTGTTTCGCTATTGCTCCGCCAGGATACGGTTCGCTTGCTGATATGAACATCACTCTCTACGCGGAGGATTTTCCCTTTGACCAAGGTGGAACCATCTTCCTTAAATGGGAGCTGCCAGCAGATCTGAATAAAAGCCTTGTATCTTCTTTTACCATATACCGTAAAGTAAAAGGCGAGGAAATCTATGATAAGATCTTCGAGATGCATGAACCTAGCGAAACCTTCAAGGACCAGGGGACATTCGGCAGGGGACTCGATAACACTAGGACCTATCAATACATGGTCTCAGCCGAGCTAGCTGATGGGAGGGTAATAACCAGCAATACAGCCTCTGCAACTCCCATGGTCAATATCCAGTTAGCCGCCAGGGATCAACCCAATGATGATGGCGGTAAAATTGCGCTAGAATGGAGCTATGCAGACTCGGAGACCAAAAGGCTCAAGACAGTGGAGATCCTCCGCTCTGATGATCCCGACTCAGGTTTCGAGGTGATAAATATCATTGAGAATGGGAAGCAGTTTTACCAGGATGAGGGAGGCGCAGAAGCGAAGCTGAAGAACGGTGAACGCTATTATTATAAGCTGAACTTCATAACCGAAGACGGCTTGGTGGCCGAGACGAAAGTCGTCTCTGCGATACCGAAGATCCAGTACTTTAATACTAGCAAGGTGCCGACCTTCATATTTACCTTCCTGTTTTGTGGGCTTATCTACTACTTCATCATACAGGCTCGCCGAGGCAAGGATCTTTTCATCCGCAAGATGGTGGTTATCGATGCAATGGATGAGGCGGTCGGCAGGGCAACCGAGATGGGAAAACCGATCCTTTATATTTCTGGATTGAGCACCATTAGCGATGTTGCCACCATAGCTGCCATAAATATCCTCAGCGGAGTAGCCAAGAAGACCGCCCAGTACGATACGAGACTGATCGTGCCCTGTCGGGATGCGGTGGTAATGACCGTGCAGCAGGAAGTGGTCGAGGAGGCATACCTTGCTGTGGGCAGACCGGATGCGTATCGAAAAGAGGATGTATTCTATCTGACCGATGACCAGTTCGGTTATGTAGCAGCGGTGAGCGGTATCATGGTAAGGGATAAGCCTGCAACCATGTTGTATATGGGAATGTTTTATGCTGAGTCCCTTATTCTAGCAGAGACCGGAGCTTCAACCGGCGCCATCCAGATCGCTGGCACCGATGCGGTTACACAGTTGCCCTTTTTCATCACCGCCTGCGATTACACCCTAATCGGCGAGGAGCTTTACGCGGCAAGCGCTTACATAAGCAGAGATCCATTGCTCTTGGGAAGCCTCAAGGGGCAGGACTGGTCTAAGATCATACTTTTGGTAATGTTCGTGGTGGGGACATTGCTGGTAACCCTTGGATATGACTTTCTTAAAGATTGGTTGACCGTCTAGCATGGGATTTTTCTATGGCTAAAAGGACGATACCGATAATAATCTGTTTCGCGGTTGGAGTTTTTGCGGTAATCCAGTACTTTATTCCCGCCTTGGATTATGTTTATGAGTACCTCACCCAGTGGATGCTAATCGTAACCGTATTTGCCCTGGTTTTGGGTATCGGGAGCCTTATTAATCATCACTACAACAAGATAAAGAGAAAGGTAAAGGGCTGGGGATTCAGCATAGTAACCCTGGTTGGATTGGTGGGAATGATAATATGTGGGTTCTTCGGGCATGAGCAGGGTACGGTGTTTCAATATGTTTACTTCAATGTGCAGATGCCGATTCAGGCTACCATGTTCAGCCTTCTTGCCTTCTACATAGCTTCTGCGACCTTCAGGGCTTTCAGGATGCGCAATGTTTCCTCCACATTGCTACTTTTAGCTGCCATAATCGTGATGCTGGGTCAGGTTCCGATAGGCGCAAACATGATTGTTCTAAGCGGCGAGAAGACCATCGCCTTTATGAAAGCAATGGGTATGATCGCCCCGGATGCAACCTCTGTCTCACTGTTCGAGTGGCTTAAAGAATGGATTCTGAACATACCCAACATGGCTTCCAAGCGTGGTATCGTCATAGGAGTCGGCTTGGGGATGATATCGACTGCCCTTAAGATCATACTTGGCATAGAAAAAACTTATCTGGGCGGAGCTGGATAAACAAATATGGATGTGGTTAAAAGAATATTCGAGTATATCAATAACTTGGACAGGAGATGGATCTTTCTGTGTGTATTTTTAGCTGTTCTGGTTCCATTTTTTATGCCATTAAATCTACCGATAGAGATCACCCCGGCAGTTAAAGGGCTGTACGAAACAGTGGAGAGTATGGCTGACAGCGGCAAGATCGTATTGATATCGTGCGATTTTGATCCTGCGGTGGAACCGGAGCTTTTCCCGATGGTAAAGGCATTACTAAGACACTGCATATCCAAGGATATCCCAGTAGCAGTCATGACACTTCATCCAGCCGGAGCAGGTATCGCTGAGCAGGCTGTGAAAGAGACTGCTGAGGAGACAGGTGCTGTGTATGGTCAGGATTACTGTTTCCTTGGCTTCGGAGTCGGATATGGAATATTGATTCTTAAGATTGGAGAAAGCATAAAGGCTGCTTTTCCAAATGACTACTACGGTACCAGTACTGATGAAATACCAATGTTAAACGGAATAGAGAACTACGATGATATAGGATTGGTAGTAACCATCAGCGGTGCAGCCTATTACGAGACCTGGATTTACTATGCCAGAGCCAAGTTCAATGCCACCATCGGAGCTGGCGTAACTGCCGTGATGGCGAGCGATGCATATCCATTTTTGCAGTCGAATCAATTAGTTGGATTGTTAGGCGGATTGCGCGGAGCGGCTGAATATGAGCTGTTAATCAAACACAAGGCGAGAGCTTATACAGGTATGGACTCGCAGTCCATATCACATCTGCTTATCATATTTTTTATCATCCTGGGTAATCTCGCCTACTTTATTACCGGACAATACAAGAGAAGGAGGTAGGGGAAAGGTTATGACACAGGAGCTATTCTTTACTTGGGTCGCAGCCATTCTGACCCTCTCTATCTTCTCCTTCCTGATCAAGGACAATCCTTTCTACAAGTTTGCTGAGCACCTGGTGGTCGGTGTTACCGCCGGATACTATGTGATCATCTTCTACTACAATGCGGTGAAGCCTTATCTTATTGATCCTTTATTCAAGGAACATAGGTACATCACCATAATTCCTTTGATCCTAGGGCTTTTGATGTTTACTCGTTTCAGCTCCAAGTACGGCTGGTTATCGCGTTGGTCGCTCGCTTTTATGATCGGCGGCTCCAGCGGCTTCGCAATCCCTCGCATGGTTGAACAAAGGCTGATTAAGCAAGCAGAGGCGACTATGATCCCACTATATGGTCATGAGCTGATGGCTTGGGATATTATCAATAATTGGTTTATCTTTGCCGGCGTACTGGCAACCCTCATATACTTCTTCTTTAGCAGAGAACATAAAGGGGTACTAGGCGGCATTGCAAGGGTTGGAATTGTCTTTATCATGGTGGGATTCGGAGCATCGTTCGGCTATACGGTGATGGCACGAATCTCCCTACTCATTGGGCGAACCTACTTCTTGATCCACAACTGGCTAGGGATCATCTAGCAATTATATCACGGTATCACTTATCACTTCTTTCTTTGTGCCTTCGTGCACCTTCGACTATGCTCAGGGCATGCTTTGTGGTTCTCTTTTCCTTTCTCCTCCCTCAAGCCTCAAGTCTCAAGCCTATTCCGGTGGGGGACCAGTGTTGCCCTCCGCATCGGTCTTGATAAGATAGAGATTGCTTCGCTTTGCTCGCAGTGACATTTTGGTGATATTTTTGGCGTTTTGAGACAGACCCAAACTTGGGGGAGGGGAGACCAGGCAACCGGTCTTTCCTACCCCTATCATTGTTACATCATCTCGGACAATGAAGCAATGCCATCCATGCTCATATCCGCTGTTTGACCCTGTTTAATAAGATGAAAGCCCAATCCAGCAATCATCGCCGCATTGTCGGTGCATAGTACCCGCGATGGGAAATAAACCTTTATACCAGCCTGTGATGCTCTTTGTGCCATAAGCCCTCTGAGACGAGCATTTGCAGCTACCCCACCGCTGATTGCAATCGTATCAATATCCATGGCTGATGCGGCATTAATAGTCTTACTGCAAAGAACATCGACCACAGCCTCCTGAAACGAAGCACATATATCTGCCAGGTCTTGTCTTGGGATATCCAGGGGAGGCGAGCTTGGTGAGGTTATATCCCCATAATAGCGCCTTAGATGATGCAATATGGCTGTCTTTAAGCCGCTGAAGCTGAAATCAAAACTCTCCGAGTGCATCATTGGGCGTGGAAAGCTAACTGCCTCGGGATTACCATCGATAGCTAATTTTGAGACTATCGCCCCCCCAGGATACCCCAAGCCCATCATTTTGGCTGCCTTGTCGAACGCCTCGCCAGCGGCATCATCCAGGGTGGTTCCGATGGCTTGGTATTGAAGATGACTCAATGCTTTTAGAAGGACGGTATGCCCGCCGGATACGACCAATGAAAGCAGTGGAAAGGCAGGTGGCGAGAAGCTGTCATGGATATCGATTTCCACTAGAAAATTGGAGTATGCATGAGCGAGTACATGATTTACTGGAATAAGCGGAATGCGTTTAAGATAGCTTAGGGACTTGGCAGCAGCGATACCGATGACGAGCGAACCTATAAGCCCGGGACCCTGGGTAACTGCAACCGCATCGAGTTGGTTGAAGTCTATTAAGGCTTTTTCAAGAGCCTGCTGAATGACTGGTTGAATGTTAAGAATATGTTTGCGTGAGGCTATCTCGGGCACTACACCACCATATTCCCTGTGGAACTCTACCTGGGAGGAAATTATATTAGATAGGATCTTGCATCCATCCTCGACAACGGCAGCGCAAGTATCATCACAGGATGTATCAATACCTAGTATCAGCATCTCTTCTTGGTTTTAATTGGCGGCATCTTGATATACACCGGCTCAAGGGTTAGGTAGGAGTCAGCTTCGCCTCGCTTCAGATTCCCCATAGCCATTCGAGCCAACACGGAAGCTCTGGGCAAGGCTAACTCGATTGGTGCGATGATTGCTTTTGCCGAGCAAATTGCCTCAGCAAGGGGCGCCTGTCGATGTATAAACTCGCCGACTACCAGGTCTCCTGTTTTTAATACCCCGGGTAGATCCTTGATAGCAATAATGGAAATATCATCCATTGCATTCTTTTCGAGTGCCTTGGACTCGTATTTTCTTATAAAAAGCTCCCCTTTCTTCACTTCGATCAGGCAGATAATTCTTCCATCATAAGCGCCGCAGCCCTCAGCTAGAATATCCAGTGAGAGCCTCCCCACCATCGGAATATCGAGTATATGGGCAAGCGATTTTGCGGTAGCCACTCCTATACGCAGGGCAGTAAAGCTCCCCGGACCCAGTGAGACCGCTATTGCCTCTAGTTTATGCGCCTCGATGCCACCGAGAGATAAGACCTTATCTATTGTTGCCATCAGTTGTTTAGAGTGCGTTTGAGCTGCCCGATAGGTCAATTCAGCAAGCATGGTTTCTCCCTCGAATAAAGCAACGCTTCCGTAAAGGGTCGATGTTTCAACGGCTAGCAGCCTCATAAAACCTCCAGGGTGTCGAGGTCGATGTCAAACCTACCAACCTTACTGATTGTTATCCTTCGATGATGCTCGGAGAGTATCTCAAGATACACATCCAACCTATGATCAGGGAGAATGTCCGCTATGCGATCCGCCCACTCGATTACCGTAACCCCATCAGAGGGGATATATTCATCCAACCCGGCATCAAGCGCATCCTGCTTGTTGTTCAGGCGATAGAAATCGAGATGATATAGGGTCGAAGTTTCGCCATGATGGATATTCAAGATCATGAAGGTGGGGCTGTTAACATATCGATGGCTTTTAATCTTCAACCCCTTGGCTATTCCCTTGGTCAGTTGAGTCTTCCCGCTGCCCAGATCCCCTATAAGGCAGACTACATCCTCTGCCTTGAGTCTAGCGCCTAGTCTGGCTCCAAGCTCGATGGTCTCTTGGGTGGAGTTTGTCTCAATGACCATGTTCTTATGGGGTTCAGACACTATTTAATGACCTATCTTTTTGCTTTCAGGCTTTGTTGTGCTTGCTCCAGTATCTGTACCACCTTAAGCCCTTCCTGGCCGGGGGTGAGAGGCTGCTTTCGGTTGACGATGCAATCGAGGAAGTGTTCCGCTTCCAGCCTGAGCGGCTCGCGCATGTTGATGCTTGGCGAGTAGATATCCCCGAACCGCAGGCTCATAGCCTCGCCGAACGAGTTATAGCCATGATCCATATCGACACCCTTGTCATAGATTCGCAGCTTCTCGGTTGTCTCCATGTCATCAAAGACAGCCATCTTCCTTGAGCCGACCACGGTAATTCTTCTGACCTTATGAGGATCCAGCCAACTGGTGTGAATATTAGCCAAGCTTCCGTTGTCATAAATGCAATTCAAAAAGACCACATCCTCGATATCCTTTCGAACATAGCAGCTTCCTACCGCGCTTACCTTTCGAGGCATTTCACCGTTGAATATATGCAACGCAGCCGATATATCGTGCGCAGCAAGGCTATACATGCAGTTCTCATCATCTCGTATGATGCCGAGATTGGTTCGCTGGGAGTAGAAGTAATAGATATCACCGAGCAGACCCTCATGGATAAGCTCGATCAGCTTTGCCAGCGCCGGGTGATATAATAGTAGATGTCCGACCATGAGAATACAGCCATTTCTTTGAGCCAGCTCGCATAGCTCGGAAGCCTCCCTGCTGGTGCCGGCAAGCGGCTTTTCAACCAGCACATCCTTGCCGGCGACAAGGCTATCTCTGGTTAGCGAATAGTGGCTATTGGAGGATGTGGCAATCACCACGCCCTCGATATCAGCATCCTCGATTATATCCCCGAACCGGGTGGCGCATCGAATCCGTGCATAACGATTACCAATCTCGCTGAGGCATTTATTATCCTTGTCAAAGATATACTTTACTTGGCACCAGGGTATGGCATCGAAGGTTCTGAGGTGATTCTTGCCCCAGTTACCTAATCCAACAATTGCGATGGTGGTTGTTATGTTATTTTTCATTTGCTTTTACCTTCATTATTTAACCTCATCAGGTAGCGACCCGATGAATCTCTCGAAGTGGCTTCCCTTCCAGTATGCCTTGTTACAATTATCGCAAAGATAGAACTGACGATGGACACTAAGTATATACTCAGGCACAAGTCCAGCAACCTCGTGTGGCTTCACTTGTCTTAGCATCGTATTGCATATCGTGCATCTGCTTTTTCGTTGCATCCTGATAGCTACACCAAGTTCACTGCTAAGGTGCTCGAGCTGTTCATTCACCTTGTCGCCGATTATGAAGATATATCTTATGTGGGAGTCTTGCTTCCGATTCATGCTGTTTATTCGCCTGGTTAGCTCAGTGTCCCTGGTCAATAGTATTCGATCCTGTAAGGCAAGCTGGATCAGTTTTTCATCCTCGATACCAGGCTGATATAGCGTATCAAAGCCCAGCCACCTTAGCCTCTTTGCCAGGGTCCCTAGCATAGCATCGGCTACAAATCTGATCTTTTCGCTCATGTCAGCTATTTATTAGACCAAAACCAGGTATGGCTCAAGTTATACTAAGAAATCTGGTATCATTTTCCCAGTCCTTTCTCAGGTCCAAATCCACTTGACAGGATGACCTTGAATCTTTATAATAACCATTTCGCAGTATAATTGATAATACTGATAGGTGAAAAAATGCGAATTACAACGACAAAACAGAAGGATATCGAGCAAAAATGGTACCTGCTCGATGCAGAGAATATGGTGTTGGGAAGGCTTGCTTCGGTGGCAGCGCAACTGCTCATCGGCAAGCACAAGCCTTATTACACGGGTAACCTTGATGTCGGCGACTATGTAGTTATCATAAACGCTGACAAGGTAGCAATCAGCGGCAAGAAAGCGCAGCAGAAACTATATCGCCACCACAGCGGCTACCAGTCCGGGCTTAAGGAGATCAGCTATAATAAGTTGATGCAAAAAGACCCCACCCGTATAATCAAACATGCCGTATGGGGAATGATGCCCAAAGGCAAGCTGGGAAGAAAGATGTTCAAGAAGCTCAAGGTATATGCTGGAGACAAGCACGAACACCAGGCACAGAAGCCTATACCATACAACCATCCTGACCTAAAGAAGAATATAACCTAAGGAGGTTTAGGTGAGAGAAGATAAATACTACGGGACCGGTCGCAGAAAGACCGCCATAGCCAGGGTATGGCTGAAAAGGGGCACTGGCGAGATCACCATCAATAAACGAGAATTCGAGGAGTATCTTCCGGTAGAATCTTATCGTAAGGTGGTGCTTCAACCGCTATTGCTCTGCGATGCTCTGCGGAAATTCGATATCTATGTGAATGTAACCGGCGGAGGGCTGGCTGGTCAAGCAGGTGCCATTCGGCACGGCATTACCAGGGCTTTGATCGAGTACAATCCGGCTCTTAAAGGGATACTAAAGAACGCTGGTCTGGTTACTCGCGACCCACGAATGAAAGAAAGGAAAAAGTACGGTCAACGCGGAGCCAGAGCCAGATACCAGTACTCCAAGAGATAATAAACCTTGCGTTTCATCCTAAAATCTTTTCCTGTGAAACAAGGAGATCAATATTGACAGTAATGAGCATGAGACAACTCCTGGAGGCAGGAGTACACTTCGGTCATCAGACCAAACGCTGGAACCCCAAGATGGAAGACTACATCTTCGGGGAGAGAAACGGTATCTACATCATAGACCTGCAAAAGACCCTCAAGAAGTTCAAGGATGCATACAACTTCGTGGTCGAGACCGTAGCACAGGACGGTAAGGTACTATTCGTAGGTACAAAGAAACAGGCGCAGTCGGCAATCGTCGATGAGGCAAGAAAATGCGAAATGTACTACGTGGCTCACCGCTGGCTCGGCGGAACGCTTACTAACTTCGCTACCATCCGAAGAAGCATACAAAAGCTAAAAAGGATGGAGGAGATCTTTTCCAAGGGCGAGATTGAGGGCATGGTCAAGAAAGAACGCGTCAAGATGGAGAAACTGATAAATAAAATGAATCGAAACCTGAGCGGTATCAAGGAGATGACCGAATTGCCTGATATCGTCTATATAGTTGACCCTAAACGCGAGGAGATTGCAGTAAAAGAGGCAAGAAAGCTGAATATTCCTATAGTCGCCATAGTCGATACCAATTGCGATCCGGATATAGTCGATTTCCCTATACCGGGCAACGATGATGCAATCAGAGCCATCAGGCTGATAACCAGCAAGATCGCCGAGGCGGTCATTCGCGGAAAGGAGATCCTGAGAGCCATCGAGGAGGGGGAAGAATCCTTCGAGCAAGAAGAGGAACCAGCCGAAGAAACAACAGAAAAAATTGAAACCAGCCATGATAACAAGCCAAAGCTCGAGCAGAAGACTGAAGCCAAGATGATCGAGAAGAATGATGAAGATGCAGAGACGAAAAGACCGGCAGAGGATATCGCCTCCGATAAACCACAAAACGAAACCATTGAGGAAGAAAAAGAGGAACTTCAACAATAAACATCCAGAAAACCTGGGAGGTTACTAAAGATGGAAATCACCGCTGAAATGGTCAAGATCCTGAGAGAAAAGACACAAGCCGGCATCCTCGACTGCAAAAATGCACTCAACCAAACCGATGGCGATATCGAAAAAGCAGCCGAACTGCTCAGAAAAAAGGGGATCGTTGGTGCCCTGAAAAAAGCCACCAGGGCAGCATCAGAGGGAAGGATAGCCTCGTACATACACTTCGGAGACAAGCTTGGCGTGCTGCTCGAGATCAACTGCGAGACCGATTTCGTTGCTAAAAACGAGCAGTTCGTTAGCCTGGCTAAGGAGATCTGCATGCAGATAGCAGCCGCCAATCCAACCTATGTGAGTCGCGACCATGTACCAGAGGATGTGCTCGACAAGGAAAAGGAGATCCTGCGCGCACAGATACAAGACTCCAGGAAACCGCCGGAAATAATCGAGAAGATTATAGAGGGAAGGCTCACAAAATTCTATAAGGAAAACTGCCTCCTGGAACAGGAATATATAAAAGATCCCAAGAAGACAATCGAGGAGCTGGTCAAAGAGACCATAGCGACCACCGGGGAGAACATCGTCATCAGGCGCTTTACACGCTACCAGGTCGGCGAGGAGCTTTAATAATAATCCAGGCCAGGTTTCTTAGGCTAATTATCTAAGGCAGCGTAGCCGCAACCAGATAAAGCCAGGAAAAATGGCTGAGGGTCTTTATTTCCCCTATCACTTTATCACCGTATCACTTCTTCTTTGTGCCTTTGTGGTTAATACGCCTTTATCACTCTATCACTGCCCGTGATTACTGGATTTCCGCCGCATAATAAATCAGGGGAGGGTCTCTATATATAATTTTTGTATAAAATAATAGGCGGCACCTGCTGTATGTCCAGCAAACGCCGCCTGAAGTTTATCGGTCTTGCTCTTGCGGCTAGAACTTGAAGTTAAAGCCTAGCTCCACTCTCCTTCTGGCTTGGACCGTCATCGCATGTCCAGTATTGGGGAAGACCTCCACTACATTGCGCTGGTTGTACAGGTTGTAAACCTTCAGGTACAGCTTTAGGGAGTACCTGGTTCCCCAGTCGAACGCCTTGCCCAGAGTAACATCCATGGAGTGTAGATCAGGCACTCTCTTGGAGTTCTTCGCAGTATCCCAGACCTTATCCGGCCTTCCACCAAGGAAGTTCCAGTGGTACTTTGTATATGGATAACCGCTCTGATACCTGAAGATCATGGAGAAATCCATCTTCCAGGGCAGCTCATAGCGTCCAGATAGCTTTATGTCATGCGGCACATCCCAATCGAGCGGGTACAGCTCGCCTCGGTTCGGCGAATAGTACTGGTTGGAGATGTAGTCGTACCAGTCGAGGGTTCCCATAATCGATGAGTAGGAATAAGAGAACCTCGCAGACCAGTTATTGCTTAGCCTTTTTGTTAGCTTGAAGTCAAGTCCCCAGTAGTCGGCATATCCGATAGCCTGTGCCTGCTGCGGTCCCATGTACTGTCCCGGGGCTAGGTCAACTACCACATACAGGTTATGGACCTTCTTGAATGAGCCGATGATCTCGAGCAGTGTGTTCTTTGACAGGGCACGCTCAAAACCGATCTGGATGAAGTTTGTCTTCTCCGATTCAAGATTTGAAGGGACATAGTCCTGGGTGCTCCAGGGGATCTGGTTCGGATCGTCGAAGCTGGGATCGTAGTTACGATACTGGAACTTCTTTGATTCATCGGTAACCTGGGCATAATGAAGATTCAGGCTGTTATAGAAATGACCGTAATTAAGATATAGCTTGGTTTTCTCGTTAGGCACATAATTGACTCCGATGCGGGGGCTGAAGTCCTTTGAGCCGAAGATACCCTCGTAGTCATAGCGCAGTCCCATGTTCACGGTAAGAGTAGGGAAAGCGCTCCATGTATCCTGGATGAAGCCGACATACTGTCCCATAACGGTCTGCACCTTGTGGTTGTTGCTGTAGTCCTCTCCGGGGGGTACCTCCTTTCGGTACTGCTGGTAAGGGAAATCACCTGCCCAGTCATCAAAGGGATCTCCCCTGCCGAACCAACGGTCGCCGTAATAGACATACCAGTTGATGCCGGTCCAGAGGAACTGATCCAGGTAATTCACATGCATGACCTCGTAACCAGCCTTGATGTTGTGATCCTTGCCCAGATGGGTAACGAACTCTCCCTTCAAGCTGTTGACAAAGGTATATCTCTGGTACCAGTAATACAGATCGCCGCTGATATATATCTCGTCATCGTCGAGGTCTTCAGCACTGGTAACCTCTCCATCGGTGTACTCAGCGAGTTCATCCCAGATATCTGCATCTGGCCTGGCGATGATAAGAGCCATGGTGTAAGGCTCATGATCGCCAGGAGTATTATGAACGCTCACCTTAAGGTGCATATTCATGTGCTGATAACGAAGGTTGAAATAAGTCTCTGGAGTGAAGATGTGGGTGTACTTTGCCATCACAGAACCGGTATCTTGAAGCTGGGTCGGATTATGCCCCTCAGGGATCCACTTGTAGGGTCTGCCGATCTCTGCATAGCTCTTGGTGAAGTTGATAACAAACTTATCATCCGGGGTCAGTCGGTAGGTCAGCTTGGCTTGACCATCATAGCCATCCCACCAGTAATCTGACCTCATCCATTCCCTGTTATATTCTATCTTGGCGAACTCTACAGAGGTAAAGAAGGTTAGGCGATCAGGTATGATAAATCCCTCAAGAGAGAAATCTGGCTGGTATCGATAGTGATCGATCTCCTCATCAACGAAGTCAAGTGCATCGTTTCGGTAATACAAGCCCACATTGCCGTGGAACTCGTTGCCACCGCTTTTGGTAACCACGTTGACCATCCCAGACATGTACTTACCATATTCAGCATTGAAGCCACCGGTTATAACCTCCATGCTCTCGATGGAGTTCATATTCAGATTGGTTCCGAATGTGCCGGTTACTGGATCGTTGACGCTATGTCCGTCAACATAGTATCCAAGCTCGTTATCCCTGCCACCGCGCACATGTGATTGTCCGTCGGTAGCGCCCTGGGTAACGCCAGGCAAAAGCTCAAGAGCAGCCTGGAAAGATCTGCCGGGGATTGGGAAATCCTCAAGCTCCTCAGTTGTGATCTCATCGAATGCATGTGTCTTTTCTTTCTTTATTATCGGGGGCGCCTCAGCCTCGATCACCTCGGTGATCTTACCGACTGCCTCCTTTTTCATGGAGAAATTAACCTCGGTCGTTTGATCCATGAACACCTCAACGCCCTCAATTCTTGTCTTGGCGTAGCCCATGAATTCAGCAACCAAGGTATAAGTACCCGGGGGAATGTTGAACATGGAAAAAGTACCATCAACATCGGTTACTGCGGTGATACCCTTCGTCCAGACATCCCCGCCCTCTCTTTCCAAAGTGATAAAGACCCCCGGCATAGGCCATTCCTTTTGAGCATCGGTAACGGTACCCTTGATGATACCAACATCTCCAGCGTTAGCGGTGAAGGCGAATGCCAAAAGCAGGCATATACCCAAAAAAAGGGCACTTCCGTGAATACCTCTAAGGTGCATCAATTATACTCCTCCTTATTGTGTTCAGTTATATACCAATTCATTTTTCCCATCTCGAATATCATGAACTCATTCTATCTTTAGATGAGCCAGCATCGCAACCTCGAGCAAAAAATGCTGAACCAGGCTGGATCCTGCTTTCATCTTCATACTTAAAATATTATTCAGCCAATGTCAATAGATGCTACAACACTATTATTGACACTTACAAACCATTCTGATAAAAGCCTGCATACCATGTCAAGGCTGTTATCGCTAGATCGCAGGTATAAGCTCGTATTCGGGCTGAGCCTTTTGTTCTCATTCCCCTGCCTTTTTTTCTCTTGCAGCTACGAGGACAAGGTTCTAAAAGAAATACAAGCGCCGCCGGTACCGAAAAAAAACTATATCAACGGGAAATATGTAAACAGGTATCATGCCTATCTCCTTGATATCCCTTATTATCGATGGAAGTATGTCAAGGCGGATCCATTAGACCTTCTCTTCATAACCAAGGGATCAAGTGCACAGATCTTCTCGGTAGCAATCTCCCCGAAACTAAAGAAATCCAAGGATATCTTCATCGAGGTTACCGATAAACTAAAAGGAAAAAAGCAGAAGCTCTCCAGTTGGAGTCAGTTGGATCTCAATATGAGCATAAGCCCAAGCCTCCAAAGGTTTAGGCGCATCGATGGCAGCTTCCTGATACCGATGAGAAGCTTTGGCAGGTTCGACATACAAAGAAAGGCAATACTTCTTTGTTACCACAGCAAGAAGAATCTATATGTCCTTGGATATATGGCATCGCCAGAGGACTTTGGAGATCACTTCCAGGAGTTCCTTGATTGGGCAGAATCGCTTAGATTGCTGAGAGAATAAAGTAACTAGATCCTTTAATTCAGCTTATATAAACCATGAACTAATCGTCTAAAGCCATGCCCGGGGCAGCTTATGATATGAGGGAGATCTTCGGTGAGGGGGGTCTGTTGGAAAAAAAGCTCCCCTTCTTCGAGTACCGCCCAAGTCAACTGGAGATGAGCAAGCTGGTCTTGCAGGCTGCCAGCCGGGGAAACCACCTGCTTGTCGAGGCAGGCACCGGCACCGGCAAAACACTCGCTTATCTCATACCAGCAGTGATTAGCAACCGAAAAGTGGTCGTTTCCACTGGAACCAAGACCCTGCAAGACCAACTGATGCGCAAGGATATCCCACTGGTGCGCGACCTAATAAAGCCGAATCTCAGCTTTACATACCTTAAAGGAAGAGCCAACTATATCTGCAGGAGAAGATTGGAGCTTTTCAATCAACAGCCCACCTTCTTCGAAAAGGAGGAAATAAAACATTATCAAAGGATACTTGACTGGGTAAATACAACCGAGAGCGGGGAGAAATCGGAACTTGAAGGATTGCCGGAGAACTTTCCGACCTGGAAGGAGATCTGCTCCACATCGGAGAGCTGTATCGGGTCATCAAAGTGCCACTGTAGCGGAAACTGTTTCGTCAATAAAGCCCGCAGGAAGGCTGCCAAAGCCAATATCGTGGTGGTTAATCATCATCTCTACTTTGCTGATATCTCCATCCGCGGACTATCAGAGACCAACCTGTTACCGGAACACCAGGTAGTTGTCTTCGATGAGGCGCATCAACTGGAGGATATCGCTACCGATTTCTTCAGTATCACTGTCTCCAATTACAGCTTTACAGACCTTATTGGCGATATCCGAAGAGATATCAAGAATAGCAATAAGGACTGCCAGGATTTGCTAAATGCTGTTTCGGGCGTGGAGATGGGAAGCCGAAGCTTCTTTGAATGCTTCAGCGGCATAGAGAATCGAGTGCGCATAAAGGATGATAGATATACCAGCCTCGCTTATACGCCCATGATGAACCTGTTAAACCAGGTGCAGCTCATGGAAGAGGAGCTATCGGTCTTGGACGACTCGGATATATACGATAGATTACGAAACAGGGCAAGGGAGCTAGCTGCTGCAATCAATCTTATAATGAGCCGATCCGATCCGAGTTATGTTTACTGGATGGAGCCGCTGACCCGTGGAACCAGGCTCGGTGCCTCGCCGATAAATATCGCAATGGCATTCAAGGCAGAAGTCCTGGATCGGATAATGACTGTTATCCTGACCTCGGCAACCCTTGCTACCCAAGGTAACTTCGACTTTGTAAAAAGCAGGCTCGGAGTACAAGAGGCAGTTGCCGCCATCCTCCCCTCCAGCTTCGATTTCAAGAGCCAGGCGCTGCTCTTCGTCCCCCAGGATATCCCCGAACCGAGAAACGATGAATACTTATCAAGGGCTATCGAATTGATTGAGAAGATCATCAAGCTCACCGATGGCAGAGCCCTGGTGCTGTTTACCAGCTATCACAACATGAACCGAGCCTACAACGAACTGAAGAATAAGCTCCCCTTCAGGCTGCTCCTTCAGGGACAGAAGCAGAAGGGTGAACTACTGGAACAGTTCAGGGACGATGTCTCCTCGGTCTTGTTTGCCACCAGCAGCTTCTGGCAGGGGATCGATGTGCAAGGTGAATCGCTGGGATGCGTAATCATCGATAAGCTCCCCTTCGCAGTCCCCTCGGAGCCGATAGTCGAGGCACGCATAGAGCAGATCAATCAACAGGGCAAAAGCGCTTTTTACGAGTACCAGATCCCACAGGCGGTGATACTATTGAAGCAGGGTATGGGCAGGCTTTTAAGAAGCGCCAAGGACACCGGGATACTTTGCCTGTTGGATAGTCGGGTTCTTACCAAGGGGTATGGCAGGATGTTTTTAAACAGTCTTCCCGATTGCCCACTGGTTACCGACTTTGGTACATTGGAAAAAGAATATCGGGGGTTATCCGCAGCGATAGAAGACCGATAACCTGCCGTTATCAGAGTTCGGGCGCCTTTGGGGTCGGCTCCAGGCAGCGACAGTCGTGCGTGTCCGCCGTGATATCGAACTCCATGAAGTGGATCAGCTCATCGTTGTAGTAGAACTCCACCCGCCAGTCATCGTTGCAGTAACTACGGGTCTCAGTGTCGATGATCAGCTCACTGATAAAGAACTGCGGATCGCACTCCTCGGAGACGACTCCCTCGTAGAACTCATAAACCTCCATATTTTTTCGCCACTCGAAGCGATAAGAATCCTCCAACTGCGCGCTATAGTGGGTAACGATGTAGGCAACTGCATCGAAATCACAAGAGACCTCTGGATTGGAACAGTTGTAATAGGCGATCTCATCGCAGTTGCTCATCGGATCCGGGTCGATATAAGCCTTGCAAAGCTCTGCGAGACCGCTAGGCGTAGGGGTATTGGTAGCCGTTGGCGTGGCGGTCGCTGGAGCTATTGTCGGCGTGAAGGTCGGTCCGGTGTACATAGGCAGATATGGCCATAGGGGTCCAAAAATCCCCTGCCGATTCGAGGGCTGAAGCTCGAACAGGTAGCGCGGTGCATAGTCTCCCGGCGCGAAGGTGAACTGGTTCCCATAAAGCCCGTCTCCGAAGCCAAAATCGCCATGCTGACCATCGTCGTAGAGCAATATGCCAGTAGCCATCCCTCCGTAGTAAAGCTCGACCGCTCTCATCTCCGGCTCGGTAACCAGGGCTGATATTCTCATGTTTCCACCTTCAGTTGCAGTCAGGTAAGTATCCCAATAACCACCGACCAGCACCTTTGGTCCTGAGGGTAACGGCGTGGCAGTCGCTGTCGGCGTGGAGGTATATTGCGGTCCCCCGCTTGGCGTAATGGTCGGCGTCCAGGTCGGCATGGCTGTCTTGGTTGGAGTGGCAGTGAATGTTGGCGTGGCGCTGATCGATGGGGTGGGAGTGCCGGTCGGCATCGGGGTCTTGGTATCGGTCGGCTCCCAGGTCTCGGTCGGCGTAGGCGTTGGCGTTGGCTCCAGCTTGTCAATAGTAAAAGAGTCGATCTCGGTTCCATCAGAGGACTTCTTGGCTATAATCTCCAGCCTGCCGTAACGATATACATTGATGTGCAGGTAGTGGTACTCGGCTTGTCTGAAGGCAGACCATGAAGGTGGTGGATTCTCGAAACTGGTGTCCTTGCCTGCTCCCCCGCCACCGGTTACCACATATATCGTGCCCTCTGGCTCTATGTAATGATTGGGATCCGTATTAACCACCTCGTTGTTGTTGAGCGGATAAGTGCGCTCATAGTTGCGCTCATGCGCCGAAAGTACCAGGTCGATGCCATACTGGTCACATAGTGGAGCCAGGTAATCCCGCCACTCAAGGTCACTACCATAGGTCTCTCCAGAGCTATAAAGCGGTCTATGGAGCACTATTATCTTCCATTTTATGGTGGGATCTTCGGCGATCTCCTGCAGGTGCATCTCCAGCCAGATCTTCTGCATATCCTCCTCTTCGGGCTTTGCCGGGTTCTCCCAGTCGCTGTAAAGCATGATGAAGTGTACCCTGCCCCAGTCAAATGAATAAAAGACCTCGTTGTTCGGCAGGGCGAATCTCCCCAGGTAAGTAGTGATACCCATATCGATAATGAAGTATTCGTCCTCATGTTCTCCGGGTATTAAAAAACCAGGTAAATTAGGCATCACCGTCAACCAGTTATTGAAGAAATCATCCCAGCGACCCTGGATGCCATCAGCGTAGGTGATATCCCCGCAGTGGACGAAGAACTCAAAAGGTGGATTGAGCTGCTGCGCAAGGCGGTTCACCAGGTTGAGCGTGTTGGAGTTGTTGTAGTGTGTATCCCCGAAGGCTGCGAATGAAAAATCCTCGTAATGTAGCTCGGTCTGGGCGGTCACGAATGAGTAAACCGTGCTCCAGCCATCGAGGTTGTCCCCACACTTGTAATAATAAAGTGTATTTGGCTCCAATCCGGTTAGCTCCACCTCGTGTATGGTGCCGCTCAGTTGGTTGGGTGATGGGAACTGGGTGCCGGTGGCTGTATTGTTGAGGTTCGACGGGTTTGTTCCCCATTTTACCGTGCTGGTCTGGGTGGTACCGCCAGTCTTCCAAAGGACGGTCATGGAGTTGCTTGGATCACCCTTGCAATTTATATGCACCTGTGTAGGCTCATCTAGCGCATAGCCGATGGAAAAAAACGATACTATTGATACCAATGACAGAAGGATGATACAGCCTCTGTCTTTATTCATTATCTTTATCCCCCTGGTTTTCTCTTCCCGAGTTCATTATTCTTCGCGATCATATATTCCAAAGCGACCATTATGCCACAATTAAGCGACTATTATGAGTATAGCCAAACACCCCTTTCCAAGTCAAATACCATAACAGCCAAGTATTTTACCGCTTAATGAGGGGTGTTTCATACATCATCTGTCAAGGGTTGAAAATTGAACAATCAGAGTATATAGTATCTATAAGTTTAGCTACTGCGCCTGTAGCTCAGTAGGATAGAGCAAGGGATTCCTAATCCCTGTGCCGGAGGTTCGAGTCCTCTCAGGCGCATATTATTAAAATAGGGGTATAAATCATGGATGACCTTTATTCACTCAGGGTAAAGATCGAAGATCTCAAAAGGAAGATCGCTCGCCATAAGAGATACGAGGAGCAACTGAAACAAAGCAGAGAGGTAGATAAAATAGGATATTATAGCCCGTTAAGGAAGCTAGAAAAGGAGCTAAAGGAAGCCAAGCAGAAGTACGCAAGGCTGGCTGGTGTCGAATACGAGGAAGTGGAGAGAGACATCGGACTCAGCCCTGGTACAGGGGAACCAGCAGAAACTACAAAAGAAAAATCAGAGCCTACCGAGAGTCCGCAGGCTGCCAAGGCAAAGGCAGCGCAAAAACCACCTGCCCCCAGGTTCGAGAGAAAAGCAGACCGCATCAGCAGAAGAGCCAAAAAAGAGCAAGAACGAGCCAAAGCGCGCAAGACACTCGGAAACATAATCCTTCTGCTCGTCTTCGCCCTTATTGTTATAGTGGGGATTATGATCCTCAAGACTAGATGATCAGCCACCTATTTCCATCGAATGCAGATAGGCATCTTTCAAGCGGCGCGCGCCTGGAGAGATTGACGCTGCTTGCTGTATTTGTCCTGTTCGCTGTAATTCGTATCTTCTGGGATAGAACCCATTTTTTAATCGCCTGGGATGGGGCATCGTATCTAACCCTGGCGAGGAATTTCCCCAGCCACACGGTCTATTTCGACTTCTTCTACACCCTGCACCCGCCGCTTTATCCTTATTTTATTTGGCTGTTCCACTTCATTGGCGGATATATCAAAGGTGCATTGCTGCTATCGCTGGTCAGCTCGCTTGCCACATTCTACTTGTTTTATGCCTTGATGACCAAGGCAAAGGTCGATTGGCTGGTAAAGAACATCGCCTTGTTATTCTGCTCGATTATCCCGTTGCATATCCAACACTCGCAGAGCATCTACAAGGAGTCGTTCATGCTGACCATCTTCATTGCGGTGCTTTACTTTTATTTTTCAGGGCTACTGGGCAAGGCGAGATCGCTGTACATGGCATCGTTCCTTGGGATCGCAGCAGCTTATACCTCTGATTTTGTCTTGCTTTTGATGCTAGTGATGACAGGAATGCTGGTTGCAACAGCGATAAAAGATAAGCGAATAATACCAAGGAATATCATCCCGCTGGCGAGCACGGCGGCTGCTTACATCTCGTGGCTTTTGACTCGGTATTTTCATTATCGCAAGTATCCATTGCAGCCTGGCGGATTGGACGGGCTGCTGGAGGATACAAGCAGAATAAGCCTGGCAGCGATATTCAACCCCAATTTCCTGCCCCAGACAGCCGTTTTACAGAAATTCCACCTGACCAAGGATTGGCTGTCGCATCTATTGCCAAACCTGTTTTACATCTTCAATCCGCTGTCGCAACAAGGTCCGCGAGCCTTATTCCTGGTGCGCAACTATATCCTATTCTGCCTGTTCATCGCCTGCCTGATTGCCTTTATCTACAGCATTTATCAAAGCCGAAGGGTTAATCCCAAGCTTTGGCTGCTAGGCACCAGTATCCTTATGCTTTTTGTCGTATTCCTCGTTCCCCTCCCCATGCAGAGCTTTCGTCCCCGCTACAGCCTCCCCTCGGCGATCGCCGGAGCTTATATTTGGGGTAGTGGGCTGATTATATTGGCCAGGCTTGCAGTCAATCTAGCACAAAGGATCAAAAGCGATGATGGCTTCAGCCCGCAACTGGCAAGGTCCCTTCAAGGGGTGATCGCACTTGCATCACTGGCTCTGGCTTTGATCTGGTACCAGGAGCATCGCTATCCAGTGCTGGCATCGACTGCTGAACTGGAAAGCGCCAACACGGCTGCCTACATAAACACCCTCCCCCCGGGCAATATAATGGCTCAACCCGGCTATCCGCTAGAGCTTATCTATCAGACCGGACGCAACATCATCGGGCTTCCAGCCGATCCTTCATTGCTCGAAGAACAGGTACGAGCCTTTGATATCAAGTATATCGTCTTCGGCAACCACTACTGGGATATCATTCGCCCAGAGAACAGGGATCGGATCTACTGCTACGACACGATCATCCACATAATGTCCCATGAGGAGAGGTTCAGGAGGCTTCAGGCTATCTACGAGGAGTATCGCTCCCTGCTGTGGCCCGACCTTATCTTCATTTACCAGGTTGAAAACGAAATGCTTTAACCTGCAATCTTGTCTGTTCCTTAATCAATTCGACATGAGGGTCGGTGCGTTTTTAGCAGCAAAATGCCACCTAACAACAGCGCCAGAACTATAATTCCCCAGGTTTGAAGGCTCGGAATCGGCTCTGGGTAGATGTATCTGATGCCCCTCATATCTCCAGTTGCCAGGGTGGTATCTATAACCGTATATCCGCTAACATCGAGTACGCCGTACATCGTCTGCTCACCATTGCCTCCCCCCATGCATAAAGCCCAACCTGAATGCGGTGAATTGTAGATATCCCCCAGGGTCAACGAGTGCCCCATCTCGTGCAGTGCAACCGTCTCTACATCGACCCATTTATATAGGATATCCCCAACCGTCCAGTTATAATCCTCGCCGTTGAAGGCTATATCAGCATCGAGTAGCCTACCGTTAGATATGGTGTAATAGTGGTAGTTTACTGCTATGACAGAGGGATCATAAGGCCAGTCGGACTCGAACCATATCATGATGTTCTGCCCGTCGTTGACTCCAAAATCTACAGTATCGAAGTTAAGGCTTCCACCATTGGTGAAGGTGAATGTACAGTAATCGACATCGTTCCAGGTGGCACCGGCGCTGGATATTGCTGCATGCTCGCCAGCATCATCGGGAGTGCCATCGATATCTATTAAATAAGTCATACCGCCAGCTTCCCAATAAAGATGAGGGCTTTCATAGCCACAGCGATCATCATCGTACATGGCGTTGCGAACTGACTCCCAGACATAGTCGATATACCCGTATGAGGTTGCCGAGGCGACAAGCAGAATAAAAACCGTAAAAAGAACATGTTTGTGGTTAATCATCATCCAACCTCCCTAGTTGTTATCGATTATGCGGTAGATGTTCTCAATGAATTCGACCAGGGGGATGCCCCTTTCGAGAACCATGTCATCCTTGATGGTCAGCTTGCCCTGGAAGGCTCCATTTATCCAGTAGCCCTCACCCTTGGGGCTGAGGAACAGCAGTACGGTTTCGCCGGTGCTTAGCTTAGGCATATCTTCCACAGCTAAGCCGATATCTCCCTTGATGCCGCCGAAATACCAGACTGTTAGCTCGCTGTTAGGCGTATCTCCCTTGAGGGTAGATTGGACGCTAACCTTCGAGTAGGTGCATATATGTCCGTTGGGACAATCGCCAAACCACTGCCGGGTAACCTTTCCGATGATGATTAGCCTTGAATGTTGCACGAGCCACTGGTCGCTTACCTTTGCGGATAACGCCCATGAAGCGGTGGCAAGTGTCGCTATGATGATAAGTGCCAGCGGGATGGCTAATCCTAGCCGTCGGTGGGTGGAACTACTGGACCTCATTCCATTTCCTCCTGTGAGTTATACATTGATAGACCCCTTTCAATTGGTTAAAAAGATTATACGATCTATTCGTGCAATTGTAAACCATCAAGACCAACGAAGCCTATCCATATTTATGATAGGTGAATTACTCACAAAAGCACTTGTTAACGGGATGGGTAGGCAAGCGTTAGTAAGTCGATGCCGGCATCCTCGAATAGGCGCACTAGAATGTAAAGTGGCAAGCCAACCACATTGAAGTAATCGCCCCTGATCTCCCTGACCAGAAGCCCTCCCATGCCTTGAATCCCATAGGCACCTGCCTTGTCGAGGTACTCCCCTGTGTCCAGGTATCTGTCGATCTGCTCACCGCTGAGCTTTCTGAAGCGAACCGCTGTGGTGGCGGTCAGTGCTTTTTTATAGTCGAGCCTCATGTTGACCAGGGCAACCGCGGTTACCACCTGGTGCCAACTATCGGAGAGCAGCTTGAGCCAATCCTGCGCCTGTTGGCGATCCTTGGGCTTCCCCAGAGGTCTGTTGCCATGAAAAACAACCGTATCAGCAGCGATCACAAAAGTACCAGGCACTTTTTGTGCAACTGAATGCGCCTTTGCCAGGGCTTCTATTATCGTATCCTTCGGTGAATTGACGGTAGGCTGCCAGCCTTCCACATAACCAGGAGCCATGACCAGAAAGGGGATCTTGAGGTTTTCAAGGATGGCTTTACGGCGTGGCGATGTGGAGGCGAGGATGATCGGTATTGATTTATCTTGGCGCATCAAGTTTATTATATGCCCATGCACCAGCCATTGACAAGGCGTGATTCAATCATCTTGTAATTCATTACAATGATGCCCCGGTCGATAAATGGCTGTGGCACCCTGTAACTGAAGAAAGAGTTCTACAGGGAGCCGGGGAAATGGCAAAGAATGCCATCAGGTGTTACTTGGAGCAATTATTACTCGACGGCGCTCAAATCGAAAAGTATAGATCAACTTCATTGCATTAAATATGCAATCGTGGATTGACATTGGAAGAGAGTGTAATTAAAGCAAGTATTTGTATAAACGATGTTAGTGGATGTATTTCATGACAGTATGGAGCTATCATATTGATTTGGAAGAAGAAATTATCCTTTTTTTCAGGAAGGCGAAGTAATACACATGAAGAAACTAACAGATGATGAAAAATACAACATAGTAATCAAAAAAAATACTTTTTATTTTTATGATCCTGATTTTGAAGAGAGCTATGAGGGGCATATCTCTTCAATAAAAGATACTTTATTGGTCTTAAAAAATAAAATTTTTAATGATGGGTTAAAGAAAGAGCATTTCATAACGAAGAAATAAATCGCTTTAAAAAATTAATCAGATCACTTGAAATAGAATAAATAGTATGAATGAAATTATTAAAAAATACGAAAATAAAATAATACAAGGTGATAGCTTGAATATTATGAAAGAAATACCAGATGATTCTGTTGATATGACTTTTGCTGATCCTCCTTTTAATCTAAAGAAAAAATATAATAATTACTTAGATAAAAAAGAAAAAGATGAGTATTTGGAATGGTGTTATAATTGGCTTGACGAGATGGTCAGAATTACAAAACCTACCGGGTCGATTTTTGTACATAATATTCCACGATGGTTAATCTACTATGCTGCGTATTTGAATAAAATAGCTTATTTTCGCCATTGGATATCATGGGACTCAGGTGGTGCACCCTTAGGAAAAACGTTATTACCAAATCATTATGGAATAATCTACTACACAAAATCACTAAAGGATTTTAAGTTTTACGATATAAGATATCCTCACCCGCGTTGCAGACTCTGCAAGGAGTTTCTCAAGGATTATGGCGGGAAAAAGGATCTTGCCCATGATTTCGGACCTTTACTCTCAGATGTTTGGACTGATATACATCGAATAAGACATAAGAAACGCAGGGACGCTCATCCCTGCCAGCTACCATTGCCATTACTAGAGAGGTTGATTCTTATGTGCACAGATGTATCAGATATTGTCCTTGATCCATTTGTGGGCACTGGCACGACTGCGATAGCTGCAAAGCGACTTGGCTCCGCAAGTATATCGGTATTGAATTAGATGAATCTTATGTGCAAATTGCTGGAAACCATCTAAAGCAAACACAAGAAACAAAAATAAATGGTGTATATTTCTCAAAATATCTTGACACAATAAGAACTATTAGAGATAAAGATTTCAAGGACATATTTAAATTAACAATAAAGTAGATTGCATTTTTCAATATCCCCCCTCCTCATCCACCTTCCCGCTGAATTGATTGTAAACCCAGAGCGTGTAGCCTATCACTATCGGCATGCCGATTATCACCATAATAAGCATCACCAGCAAGGTCATCCACGAGGATGAGGCATTATAAATAGTCAAACTCAATGATGGATCGTTCGATGCCGGCACCAGCCTCGGAAATAGAGTAACTCCCACTATGCCCATCATGCCTGCAATGGTCAGAGCCGATGCAATAAAGCCCTTGCTGTAATCGTCTCGCCTTACATAATAGCGCACGCCCAGCATCGCAAGCAATGTGATCACCGGGAAAAAGCCAATAAACTCACGCTCGGCAGCAGCCTTTACAATGGCATCCTGCGTGGTCAAGGTTACAGCCGATACTAGCAGATACATGCCTAAAAGCGCTATCCAGGAGCTTTTTGCCCACCTTATCGCCTGCTGTCCAAGCTCTCCATCCACCTTCAGGATCAGGTAAAGCGCGCCGTGATGAGCAAAGGCAATGAAGCCTAGCAAGCCAATAAGCAGCGCATAAGGATTGAGCAGCGAGAAAAAGCTCCCCGTGAAGTTCATCCTCTCATCAAGCGGTATCCCGCGCAGCATATTGCCAATCGCCACCCCGAATAGGAAAGCTGGTACCATGCTGGCGATGGCAAAGACCTTGTCCCAGGCGCTTTTCCACCTCGGATTCTCATCCTTGCTGCGCACCTCGATGGCTACCGCGCGGAATATAAGCCCAATCAACACTAGCATCAGCGCCAGGTACAGGCTGCTGAAGGCGGTGGCGTAAACATGCGGAAAGGCTGCGAATAGCGCTCCGCCAGCGGTCAGAAGCCAAACCTCGTTGCCGTCCCAGACCGGGGCTATGGCTGCCAGCATCCGCTGACGATCTTTTTCTTTCTTGCTGAACAGATGCCAAATCCCGACGCCGAGGTCGAAGCCATCGAGGATCGCATAACCGGTCAGCAGAACGCCTATAAGTATAAACCATATAACCTGCAGGAATGTCATCCGCTGCCCTCCGCTTCAGCGTTTAGTTTGCTATCACCAGGTCCCCTTTCCAGCAGCAACCTTAGCACATAAACCCAGATCAAGAACAGGATGGCATATACTATGACCAGAAATACGAGGGCGAGGAATATCTGAAATGCCGGCACCGAGATGGATACCGCATCCTTGGTGCGAAGCAGGTGATAGACCGCCCAGGGCTGCCTGCCCACTTCGGCTGACATCCAACCTAGTTGATTGGCTATATGGGGCAGCGGTATGGCATATAGCGCCCACTTGAGGAACTTCTTATGATCATAGAGTCTCTCTTTAATCAGCAGATACATGCCAAAAGCGGTGAATAGAAGCATAATCCCACCGAGGGCGACCATTATATGGAACGGATAGAAGGTCAGAACGAATGGCGGCCAGTCTTCTTTGGGGTAGTCCTTCAAGCCTGCGACCACCGCATTCGCATCGCCATAGGCGAATACACTGAGTAGCCCCGGTATCTTTATGGGCAGATAAACCTTCTCAGCGCTGCGTGATGGAATTCCGAATAGAAGTGCCGGCGCTCTTCGATGCGTCTCGAAGTGCCCTTCGAGCACTGCGAGCTTCTCCGGCTGCGTGCGAGCCACCTGGACGCCGTGCAAATGCCCGGTGAAGAGCTGTAGTATTGAGAAGAAAAATGCGACAGTTAGTGTTATCTTTAAGGATCGGGCAGCTAATTCCTTGTGTTTTCCCCGGATCAGATACCAGGCGCTCATTCCCATCATAAAGAATGCGCCGGTAATCATCGCCCCTACAACCGTGTGAAAAAAACGCGGAATGGTCGAAGGATTGAACACCGCCTGTAGGAAGCTGGTCAGCTCCGCCCTGCTGTTGACTATGTGATATCCAGCAGGGGTTTGCTGCCAGGAGTTTGCCGCCAGGATCCAGAATGCTGAAAGCGTAGCACCGACCGCAACCATTAGCGATGCTAACCAGAGAGTTTTCTTGGAGAATCGTTTCCAGCCAAAGAGCAAAATCCCCAGAAATGTTGACTCCAGGAAAAATGAAAAGATGCCCTCGGCAGCCAGCGGAGCGCCGAAGATATCCCCGACGAATCTCGAATACTCAGACCAGTTCATCCCGAACTGGAACTCCATGGTGATGCCGGTGGCAACCCCCATTGCAAATGTAACTCCGAAGATCTTGACCCAGAAGCGCGCCATTTGCCCGTAGAGTTCTTCTCCTCCCCGCCAATACCTGGTTATCATGTACAGGATGATCCAGGCCATGCCGATGGTAATGGCGGGAAAGATGAAGTGGAACCCTATTGTAAAGGCGAACTTTATACGGGCAAGTATAACCGCAGCTTCCATATTCCGCCCTTATTTTAGGTTTGGTCTATTGTCCTTCGGCTGCTGGTGGCACAAAGGTCCTCTGGGCAAGCTCGCGGTCGATGATGTAAAGCCCGTGCCCGGACTCAGCCATAAGCTTGAGTTTGTCGATGATCTCCTGAACCGAAGCCTCTTCCTCGACCTGCTCATCGATGAACCACTTGAGGAACGACTCGGCAGCGTAGTCATTTTCATCCCTGGATAGCTTCAACAGGTCATTGATCTGCCCGGTGATGTACTCCTCGTGTTTCAGGGCGTCCTTGAAGGCATCGAGCGGTGATTCCCATTCGGACTGTGGCGTCTCGATTGCTTTCAGGATCACCCTGCCGTTGCGTTCATTGACAAAGTCGAAGAACTTCTGTGCATGGGTCATCTCCTCGAGGGTCTGCACATACATCCAGTTGGCAAAGCCGGGTAAGCCCTCAGCCTGGAAGTAATGGTGCATGGACAGGTATAGGTATGCAGAAAAAAGCTCTGCATTCACCTGGTCATTGAAAGCCTGTTGTATCTTTTCGCTAATCATATCCCTTGTTCTCCTTGCATTTGAATCATTCTGTTCATCTACATCTTCTTGTGGCAGAACCACCAATCGAAGCATTGATGCTGCTTCATTCTCTGTTTTGCTGTTTTTCTATCCTTAGCCGGCGGGATTATGACCTCATCCTTGATCAGCTCGTTGTTAGGCCAGCCAGCTGGAATTGCGACCTTATTGTTATCAGCAAACTGCAATCCCTTTACCATTCGGACGATCTCGTCCATATTTCGTCCCAGTTCTTGTGGGTAGTAAAGGATAGCACGAACGATACTGTTGGGGTCAACAATATAAACGGCTCTAACTGTTGTGCTTCCCTTGCCGGGGTGGATCAGTCCAAGTTTTTTTGCTACAGCGCCGTTATGGTCTGCTATAACGGGGAACTCGATCTCCTCTCCCAGGGTATCTTCGATCCAATCCAGCCACTTGATATGTGAGAAGACCTGGTCGGTTGAAAGTCCGATAAGATCGACTCCAAGCTCCTTGAACTGTTTGAATCTGCGCTGAAAAGCGACGAACTCCGTGGTGCAGACTGGCGTGAAATCAGCCGGGTGTGAGAACAGGATAAACCATTTCCCGCTGTGATCATCAGGCAAAGTCTTTGTCCCATCCGTGGTCTCTACTGTCATCTTGGGGAACTGATCCCCGATCAGCACGAATTTATCTTCCATGATATGCTCCCTATCTTTAAGGGGGTTGATTTACATTTTGAGAATACGGACAAGAGGCGATTTATGTATGACCTCTCGTCCCGGTTGATCTTAGTACCCGCTGTAGGGATACATTCCGCTTTTGATCTTTTCGAGTTTTTCGAGGAGCTTGTCGTGCTTCTCCTCGTCGGCTAGCAGGTATTCGAGCAGGTACTGCTGGATCACCATTTTCTTGCCTGAAAGCTCATTAAGCGCTTGCTTTGCCAGCTCGATGGTCTTTTTCTCGATCTTGATGTGCTCCTCGATCAGATCCCAGATCTCGACCAGGTCATCAGGACTCATTGCGATTGATGCCTTCTGCAATGAGTCAACGATGAACTCCTGCGTCCTATAGTGCATCTGCGAGTCGCGTTGTATCACTTCCATGACCAGTTTGATCAGTGGATATTCTGTTTTCTCCATGATCTTAGCGGTCTGCACAATGGCAGCGTGTTCGACCTTCTGCCAGTTCTTCATGTTCTCGATCAGCCTCTGCTGCAACTCTTTTCCTTCCATCAGTACAGCTCTCAATTACCGTTTATCGTTGTCTGTCGAAACGGTGTTAGTTGTTAATTGTAAGTAGGTATTTTCCTACCAGTTCTCGGCGAGCAGCTCGAAATGCGCCTGTGGGTGTGCGCAGGCAGGGCATTTCTCTGGCGCCTCGTTTCCTTCGTGTATGTAACCGCAGTTCTGGCAGCGCCAGGTTACTCGCTGCGGCTTCTTAAAGACGGTGCCATTTTTAACATTTGCCATCAATGCCAGGTAGCGCTTCTCGTGCTGTTTCTCCGCGATTGCGATAGCCTCGAACACGAAGGCGATCTCGTGGAAGCCCTCTTCTTTAGCCACCTTGGCGAATGATGGATACATATCGGTCCACTCGTAGTGTTCACCCTCGGCGGCAGCCTTGAGGTTCTGCTCGGTGTTGCCGATAACTCCAGCGGGGAATGCGGCTTGTATCTCGACCTCGCCGCCTTCAAGGAATTTAAATAGCCTCTTGGCATGTTCCTTTTCCTGGTCAGCGGTTTCCTCGAAGATCTTGGCGATCTGCACGAAGCCTTCCTTGCGGGCGACTCCAGCAGCGTAGGTGTAGCGATTTCTGGCTTGCGATTCGCCAGCGAATGCGGTCAAAAGGTTCTTCTCGGTCTTTGTTCCCTTCAGTGTCATTGTTAGTTAACTCCCCTATCTTGTCAATTACAGGCAATTGATTCCCTGCTCGGTGATTCCATATTTGCATCTTGCCGGGCTATCGACACAGCCCTGTTCCTTGAGTTGCTTGATCACCTTGGTCACGACCTTTACATCCAAGCCGCTGGTTGCTGCTATTTCTTTGTTAGCAGCCGGCTTTTCTATTTCAGCCAGCGCTTTCAAAACCTTCCTTTGTTCATCTGTAATGTCATTGCAGTTGCAATTGCCCATAATAAGCCTCCTATTGATAGTTATTCTCGATCATCGGACATATCGCTATGTCTTATATCTTCACGGCAATCGGGACAGAGCCCATAAAATGATAGATTATAACCAGTTATATCATAATCGCTATGCACTTTCATCTTACCAATCAACTCTAAAGGGGTTTCAATGCCAATATCATCAACCCGATTGCAGTTGATACAGAAGATGTGGTGATGTGGCTTGGTGTTATAGTCATATCGCCTTTGTCCGCTTCCCTGTTCCAGTTTGACTACCATGCCGAGATCGCATAGCATCTCCAGGTTGCGATAGACGGTTCCCAGGCTGATATGAGGGATCTCTGATTTAAGGCGGTTGTATATCTCCTCTGCTGTAGGATGGTTTTTCGTGCTGCGCAAGGCTTTAAGGATCGCCTTTCTCTGCTTGCTCATTCGCAGCTTGTCATAACCGCTTCTGTTTAACTTGTATGTCATGATCGATAATGATAACCATTATCATCTGAGAATTATTCCCGCAGATTTTAATAATCTTTTTATTATAGCTATCCCTGTGCTTGCCCAATAAATGGCTTTTAGGTATATTGATGGTGTCAAAATAAAACTTTTATAAGGTAAATAAGGCTCATGCACCCCAGTCATAGAGATAGCTATCCAGCTCCACGCCTTGTCTTCTGGGAGCTGACCTCCAGGTGCAACCTCGATTGCTTACACTGTAGAGCCGGCGGTCCCCATGATGCAGAGCCGGGTGTCCTTAACACCGAACAGATACTTAAGACCATAGATGATATCGAACAAGTCGGCAAGCCAATACTGGTGCTAACCGGCGGAGAGCCACTGCTCAGAAAGGACCTGTTCGATATCATCCCTTACGCTGTACAAAAGGGCTTTCGCATCGCACTGGCATCTAATGGCGTTCTTATCAATAAAAAGATGGCCATTAAAATCAAAGAAGCTAGCGTGGCTCGCGTTTCACTTAGTATCGATGGCGCATCAGCTCAGACCCATGACAGCTTTCGCGGGCTGCCAGGGAGCTTCAAGGGGGCTATGGATGGCTTCGAGAATCTTAAATCGGCGGGCATTCCTGTGCAATTAAACACCACTATCACTAAGGCTAATATCAATGAGCTTCCTGAGATAATGCACCTGGCGGAGAACATGGGAGCGGTCGCGCTGCATATATTCCTGTTGGTTCCGGTCGGTTGCGGGATGGAGATCAGCGAATCGATGATGATCTCACCCCAGCAATACGAGGAGACGCTGGAATGGTTCTATCATCGCTCCAAGGAGGTCTCCATGGAGCTGAAGGCGACCTGTGCACCGCATTACTATCGAATCTTACATCAGCATGAAGGCAAATCAGCCTTCAAGGGGAAACATGGATTCCATGCCATAACAAAGGGTTGTCTCGCCGGCTCCGGCGTCTGCTTCATATCCCACCAGGGTGATGTTCAGCCCTGCGGTTACCTGCCGGTAAAGGCGGGGAATGTGCTTGAGAAGCCATTTAGGGAGATATGGAACAACTCACTTTTATTCAAGCAGCTTAGAGATGTTACTTTACTCAAGGGCAAATGCGGTATATGCGAGTATCGTGGTCTCTGCCTGGGATGCAGGGCTAGAGCCTTTGGCGTAACCGGCGATTACCTTGATGAGGAGCCGTTCTGCATCTACGAGCCAAAGCTAACATAGATCCGTTAGCGTAATACTTGCCTAACTTCAGGGTATCTGGCGGGATGGCTAATCGTATGAAGAAATGATAATCTGGAAATAGGTCCAAGATTCGAGGGTCAGGGTAAAAAAGCAAAGGAAAGCTATATAAAAAATATTGCCAAAGTTTTGAGTAATTGCAAAAAGTATCTTCAAGATGACCATGATATTTTCCTTGTGGCTAATGCTAAATTTAACTTGTACATAGACATAGCACAGTTGGCAGGAATGAAAATAGTAATTGAATATAAAAGACCAGTGCTTTGCAGAGCCGAGAAAGATAGATCAAAGGCATACTCTGAAACGATCTTTCATCTTAAGGAAAAATAATGTCATTAAACAGCAGGCAGAAATTTGATATAGAAAAGAGGGCAGGCATTGAGCTAGCACCGGAGATCAACCGCTATTTCTCACAGTTCAAGTAGTGGGATTTACTTCAGCTTGTGAATAAGAGGTGCATATTTTACAATACCCTTGGTTTCTATAATAGGAGGTACTGGTCATGTTTCCTTGTCGGTTAGTTTTGTTGGTTACATCGATTACCCTTGCTTTAGCGCCAAGTCTCCCTGCTCAAGCGGCTGCCGAAACTCTATCCTGGCAACAGGCTATTGCAGCAAGAACCAAGGGGGACTACGCGCTCGCCGCGGATCTGCTCGCCGACATCGCCAACGCAGGTGATGCCAACCAGAGCATCGCTTGCCAGGCGATTTTTATGCGCGGGAATATACTCTTCGAGAATCTCTTCAAGCCAGCCGAGGCGATAGAGTGCTATCAGCAGGTCCTGGCCCGTTGTCCTGATTTTCAACAGGCAGAACGGCTCAAATTGAACCTCGCACAGGCGATGATGAGCGTTGGGCTTTATCATCAAAGTCTTCCCATATTCAGGGAGCTTGCAGCCGAATCCGCCAGCTACGACTTCGACCATCGCAACCTCGATTTCTACATCGCATACTGCCAAAAAAAGCTCGATGAGCTGAATGTCGAGCTGCTAGAGAAAGATGTGAGGATCCTGCTCGCAGATGATATGGATAAGGTTACAATAAGCGCCATAAATCCTAAAGCCAAGTCAATGCCGACGCTGATAAACATTATGGACATCAACGGTACGGTCCTAAGCTCGGATCTCACATCTATTGAAATCGAGAAGCACCCGCGTGGAATGAGAGTTGGCGATGGATACTATCTTTGGCTCAAGATAACGACTAACCCCCAGGCTTATCTTAACTTCAAGGGGAATAACTATCCGGGCTGGATGCTGCTTAGATGCACGCCAAAGGGGATAATAGTGATCAACTATGTGAGCCAGGATAAGTACCTCGTTGGGGTTTTATCCAAGGAGGTCTCCTGCAACTGGCACCGGGAGGTGCTCAAGGCTCAGGCAGTGGTGGCACGCACCTACCTGGTGGAAAGGCTCTGGCAGGCTGTAATGCAGGGACAGGACAAGGGATATGACCTGACCAGCGACATCTGCTCCCAGGTCTATAAGGGCGCAGCAACAGGCAGCGATGCCTGCAAGGAGGCAGTAAAGCTGACCGACAAGACCATCTTGACCTATGACTCGGTTCCGATAAGCGCCTACTTCCACTCCAATAACGGCGGGATAAGCGAGGATGCCCGGTATGTATGGGGAAAGCCATCGCCATACCTAGTGGTGAAGAAAGATCCTTACAGCCTCAAGCTCCCCTCTGGCAACCCCGGCATCTCGTGGAGCTTCGAGATAACCGCCGCCGACCTCGAAGAGAGGCTGAAGGCTGGCGGATACGATACCGGGAAGATAAAGGATGTCAGGATACAGACATACTCGCCGAGTGGCAGGGCAGCCACGCTTCGCATCATCGGCAGCGAGCGGAATGAGATATTAAACGGGAACAAGCTGCGCCTTACGGTGGGAGCGATGGATATTAAAAGCACCCTTTTCTCGGTGAGAAAAAAGGGGAACAAGTTCATCTTCAAGGGCAATGGCTTCGGACACGGGGTCGGCATGAGCCAATGGGGCGCATACCAGATGGCAAAGGAAGGGCATTCATGGAGCGAGATACTTGATTTTTACTACCCTAAAGTGCTAATCAAGAGCTATAAATGAGCGATAAACGCATCTTCATCATCAGCGGAGAAAGCAGCGGCGAAGCACACGGCGCCGAGCTTGCCTTGGAGCTTCTAAAAATTGATCCCACACTCGAGATCCACGGGGTCGGCGGTGCTGCAATGCGCAGAGCAGGCATCAAGCTAATAGCAAACATCGATGACCTCGCCGTGGTTGGATTCTCCGAGGTCATCGGACGCTTTGCTGTCATCAGGCGAATATTCAGGATGCTGGTGGAAACCCTGTCCCTGTACCGACCGAATCTGCTGGTACTCATCGACTATCCAGACTTCAATCTCAGGCTCGGAAAGGCTGCGAAAGCGATGGGAATCGACATAGCCTATTACATAAGTCCGCAAGTCTGGGCATGGAGAAAAGGGAGGATCACAACTCTCAAGGCTATGGTGAAAAAGATGCTGGTGATCCTCCCCTTTGAGGAAGATCTATATAAGAAAGCTGGGATTCCGGTTCGCTATGTCGGACACCCCCTGGTCAAGCGCGTATCACAGGTACAGGACAGCAATTCGTTCATGGCTCAGTACAAACTCAGGGGCGACAAGACCTATGTCGCCTTGCTCCCCGGAAGCAGAATGAGCGAGCTGGATCGCATGTTGGAGCTATTCTTGCAAAGTGCTCACCTTATTCATCAAGCAGAACCCGCGGTGGAATTCCTGCTTCCAGTGGCATCGAGCATACATATCCAACCAGTGGAGCAAGCGATTGGAGCTAGCCGTCTTCCCATAAAGGCGATCAGGGGCAACTCGATCCCCACCCTGAAGCTGGCAAAGTGTGCCATAGTCGCATCCGGCACCGCTACCATGGAGGCTGCGCTCTGCGAAACACCGATGGTGGTGGTCTATAAGGTAAGTGCTACAAGTTACCGAATCGCCCGCTGGCTGGTTGATGTTCCCTTCATTGCCATGCCTAACCTCATCGCTGGAAGGCAGGTCGTGGCTGAACTGATACAAGATGATGCCAAGCCAAAAGCTATCTCATCGCAAATCCTAGATTTACTGCAAGACCAGCATGCCTATAAGCAGAAAATAGAGGCATTAAGAGGGATAAGGTCGATCCTGGGCAACTCGGATGCCTCAGCTACAGCAGCCCGGGAGATCCACTCGCTTATCGATTAGCTAGTCGAGACGATGCTCGACCAATCGGTTGTTTACCTTATCCCAGGCGAATATGCCGTTGCGATAGGAGCCTTTCTTCTCGGTCTTTACTCCCTCCATAACTACCGCGTGGCTGATGACAACATCATCCTCTATATTGACCTTTTCCCCAATGAAGGCATAGGGACCGATCCTGGCAGAAGCGCCGATTTGAAGCTCCTCTCCTATGAACGAGGGTGGATACAATACCGAGCCATTGTCCAGATTCATTATCTCGGTGATGTGCACCCCCCTTGGCTGGGCGTAATTGTATGTCGGCGACATGAGCATCGGGTTCTTCAGTATGTCATAGTGCGCCTGCAAATATCGCTTCGGGTCCCCCAGCTCTGTCCAGTACCCCTGGTACATGAAGGCGTTCACCGAGTTGGGGAACTCGCGCAGCATGGCAGGATAGGCGCGCTGGTTGATCTCGTAAAAGCGACCTTCGGGGATGTAATCGAATATCATAGGCTCAAGAATGTGGATGCCAGTGAATACTCCACGGTGCACGATCTCATGGTCCGTGAAACGCTGACCTAGAAAGTCATTTATCTTCAGCCTTTCTGTTGCGCCAAGAAGCGGAAACTCCGCTTCCTCGGCTCGTAATAAAACCATGGTAGCTTGACCACCGTGGTCGATATGAAACTTGATCACATCACCTAGTGGCACTTGATGAAAGATATCTGCATTGATAAGCAGCAGGGTCTGATCCCCAATAATCTTCTGAGCGTTTTTAAGTCCGCCCCCAGTGCCTAGAATCTGCTCTTCCTCAACAAAGGTTATACTTACCTCCAGCTCATCGTATCCATCTACAGCATCCTTTATCGTCTGTGGTAGGTGATGCAGATTGATGATCAGTTCCTTGATACCTACCTGTGCGATCTTGGCGATATTGTGCCTGATTATCGGTACATTGAGTAGCGGCAGCGCAGGTTTCGCAACAATGTCAGTGAAGGGTTTCATCCTCGTCCCAAAGCCGGCTGCAAGAATCATTGCCTTCATCAGATATGCTCCCTTGGTTAGTTCGTCAACAGTGCGTCAGCAGTGATAAGATACCATTAAAACTGCGGATTTCAAGGATGTTGTTATTCTGTCTCAAAACCACCAAAACATGTCCTCTCGAACTCCTCACTGGCTTGCGCCAGACTCACAGGCAATGACATATTCACTTTTTCCTTAACCCTCTCCTCCCGATAAAATCTGGACTCCCTCTCTCAGGGAGAGGGCGGGGGGTGAGGGGCTTTTCCTTTCCTCCATCACTCCATCACTTTATCGCTTCTTTCTTTGCGATCTTTGCGTGAGATCTCTTTCTATCTACTCACTCCCTAACTGTCGTGCCTTAATTATTGTGGATAAAATTTGCCCTGTAAGGGGTGAAGAATGTAATATAGCCTTGAATAAAGGCTGCATAAAATAATGAAACCCGAAGCCAAATCGATTGCTAGCGCTCTTGTTATCTATACATTGCTTGTGCTGGTGGTCTTTTTTGCCTTCCTGCGCGGGGAGATCCCATATTTCTACGATATGAAGTCGCTGCACCTCCCTTATCGCTTCGAGCTTGCCCAGTCGCTCAAGCAGGGCGTAATCCCCCTCTGGATCCACGAGATATACTGTGGGTTCCCCCTATTTGCCGAGGGCGAGACCGGGATGCTGTATCCGCCGACCTTCCTGTTGTTCCTGCTTTTTTCTACTGTTGCAGCCTTGCAACAGTTAATTACCAGCCATTATGTTGTCGCTGGCATGGGTGCATTTCTTTTGGCAAGGAGATTCGATATCGCCTCTTATGGCGCTTTTTTGTGCGGCGCGATCTATATGCTGTGCGGTTTCATGGTCGCTCACCTGCACCAGCTCAACATCATCATCGGCGCTGCCTTGTTCCCCTGGGTATTATACAGCCTGCTCGGTTACATTGAATCGAGGCATAGGGGTTTAACTGCCAGATATGCTGTAATGCTGCTGCTTTTTCTTGCCTTTCAACTGCTGGGCAGCCACCCTCAGGTAACATTTTATACACTGCTGATGGTGATCTATCTGGCTTTTTATTATGGGGCACGGCTACCTGGTGAAAATAGAGCCAAAGCCTGGTCTGTTCCATTATTGCTTGTAATTGCCATGCTTCTAGGAGCTGCACAGACCATACCAACCCTGGAGTTGTCCATGCATTCCATCCGTGCCGGTGGATTGAGCGGCAGCGAGGTGATCGGCGGCAGCTTCCATCCTTTGCACCTGATCACATTGCTCCATCCATATTTCTTCGGCGCGCCGAATCCTATCGCGGGTGGGGATTACTGGGGCAAGCCGTTCTTCTGGGAGCAGGCGTGTTACTTGGGGCTTTGGAGCATTTTGCTGATCGGCTTGGGTATCTCGCAGAAAAACAGGAGGCTTATGCCGATAAAGGTCGCATTCATTGCGTCATTATTGCTCATGCTCGGCAAGTATGGCTTTATTCACTGCCTCTTAGCCTACCTGCCCGGCTTCAGCTTGTTTCGTATCCCGGCTCGATTTTCAATGGTCTTTTGCTTGTGCGGCGCTTTGCTGGCAGGGGCGGGCTTGGAGAAACTGTTACAGCTTTTACTTCGACGAATTATTCCGCGCTGGACAATAGAAGCTATAGTGATTATTGCAGCTATAAGCCTGCTCATATACTTTGCAGGGTCGATAATAGCTAACCATAAGGGCGAGATCCAACAGCTCTACCAGCAACAGCGAACATATACCCAGAACACGGATTCCCCTAAGATAATCAAGGCGATATTCAACTCCACATCGCCAGGTAATCTGCGCAATATTGCACAGGTTTCAATTGCACTGTGCGGATTGCTGATACTGGTCTTTGCCATTCTATGGCGCAATCCGAGATGGCTGCCTCACGGGCTTTCGCTGCTTGTCATCATCGACCTTTGCCTTTTTGCCAGAGGCTACAACCCGTCAGTTCCCGATAGCGACATTCAACTCCAGCCTGGCTATATCAGATTCCTGCAGGCCGATGGCGATCTATCCCGCGTTCATTACCTTCAGAGGCTTTTGCCTAAAAGCAGCGAACCAGCCCATTACAGGGCTTTTATAACCTCTGATACGACAATGATTCATAACATCAAGAGCATAATGACCACCTCGACTCTGCGCATGGCAGAGCATGACCGCTACCTGAGAGAGCGGGTTGTCTGGGGCATCGGCAAGCCTTATACGGGGGGCAGCTTAGGCGATTCGCTGCCTGCTATGGCTAAGATCGGGGTGCGATACCTTGTATCTTTTCAACAGGTCGAGGATGAGCGGGCAAAACTTGTCTATCAGGCAACGCTTCCTGTCATGCAGGCTGAAACCAGGAAAAGCCGGCGACTTCAAATCTATGTTTATCAGATCCCATTATGGGTAGATCAAAAGACGAGGACTGCAAGCAGCATAAGCAATAGGGATATAATCTTAAGAAGAAACCGCATTACCGCCGAGCTGGATGGCAGCCAGGAGCGATTATCATTGCCCTTGAATGATTATCCGGGGTGGAGGGCTTACCTTGGCGACATTAAACTCGATATAATCGACAATCAGGTGATTATCCCGGCAGGAACACAAAATAAATCAGGCACTATTACCGCTCGCTTCGAGCCATATTCTTATAGGATCGGAACCTTCATATCGCTTTTATCTCTGGCTCTGCTTGCTTGTTATATTATTAACCATAAACTAACTTACGGAATAGAGGCGAAAATATGAACCTCGGAGCGCATATATCCATAGCAGGTGGCATACATAACGCCTTCCAGCGCGGGGTGGATGTAACCTGCAACACCATACAGGTCTTCACCAAGAACGCTAGCCAATGGAAGGCTAGACCGCTTACCGAACAGGATCGGGAGCTGTATATTGCCGAACAAGCGCGCACAGGCATCAAGCCGGTGGTGGCGCATGATTCCTACCTGATCAACCTCGCTTCACCGGACAAAGCACTTTGGAACAAGTCGATTGAGGCATTCATAGATGAGCTTGGTCGTTGCGAGTTTTTAGGCATACCATACCTGGTTACACATCCGGGTACGCCGAAGGGTGAGTCCGAGGCATTCGGGCTAGAGCGAATGGTGGAAAGCCTATCTGACATCCTGGAGCGCACCGCTGATTACAAGGTGATGATACTGCTGGAAACTACTGCCGGGCAGGGGAGCAATCTAGGCTACAAGTTCGAGCACTTGGCGTATATCCTGGACAAACTCGGCAGACACCCGCGCCTCGGTACCTGCTTCGATACATGCCATGTCTTCTCCGCTGGATACGATATCACCACCAGCAAGGGCTTCGAGCAGGTGCTTTTAAGCTTCGATGCTACGATCGGACTCGATACCCTGAAGGTCTTTCATCTCAACGATGCCAAATCGACCCTGGGCAAGAGAGTGGATCGCCATGCGCACATCGGGCAGGGAAACATCGGCTTGGAGGCGTTTGAATATCTGCTCAACCACCACAGGTTCAAGCATACGCCGATGCTGCTGGAGACGCCCAAGGAAGATGATATGGACATCAAGAACCTACAGCTACTGCGCAGCCTGCGAGGGAAGAATGCTTGAGGCTCGGGAGAGGAAAAGAAGGAGGATCACGCAAAGGCGCAAAGATGCCAAGTGCAAAGAAAGACAGGAGAGAAAAGGCGAAAAGTTATTTTTGCAGCTGCGTCCTTTTAGGCGCGACTTTACTTGGGCAAGGGCGCAAAGGAAAGAGGATACTTCTATTTAACCATGGAAACCGATCCCAAAGAGCATTCGATCCCAGGCACCAGCCTGAAGATCCTGCAATACAGCAAAGGATACAAGGTCAACGAGGACTCGTTCTTCCTGGCTGACTTCGTAACCAAGGGCAAATATCGCCAAATAGTCGATCTCGGCTGCGGAAACGGTATCCTGCTTTTGTTGCTAAGCCACAGAATGGACATCGAAAAGGGCTATGGCGTGGAGATCCAAGCTGAACCTGCCGATATGGCTAAGCATAACATGCAGCTCAACGATCTTCAAGAAAAGTTCGAGATCATAAAAGGGGATATAAGACAAATTCGAGAGATACTTACAGGCGGCGCTTCCGACCTGGTGATCAGCAATCCGCCATATCACCGCGTTGGCACTGGTAAGCTCAGTCCTGATGAGCATAAAGCAAAGTCGCGCGGGGAGCTGCTTTGCCAGCTTGAGGATCTGGTCAGCGCTGCTTCTTACTTGCTGAAAAACAAGGGAAGGTTCGCGCTTATCTATAATCCGTGGCGCTTGTCCGAGCTTCTCGAGGTGCTCAAAATGAATAAGCTGGAGCCAAAACGCATCAGAATGATGTATCCAAGACCAGGTGCACGGGCTTCGCATGTTATGGTAGAGGCTCTCAAACAGGGGAGAACGGGTCTCATCGTTGAGCCACCGCTATTCAGGAGAGGAAAGCTGCCTTAGGCGCTCGAAGATGATGATGGCAGCGCAAACGCTCACATTGAGCGATGGGACCCTGCCTGGCATGGGGATGCTAAGGACAAGATCGCACTTTGCCTTGAGCGGCGACGAGACTCCCTTGTCCTCGCCGCCAAGGATGAAAGCAACTGCCCCTGTCAGATCCTGCTTGAAATAGGGAATCTCACCATCGACATCGAGCGCAAATAACCATATTCCATGCTCCTTTAGGATCTTAATCGCATTCATCAGGCTCTCCTGGAATACAGGAACTAAAAAGCAAGCTCCCATGGATAGCCGAGCCACGGTCGAGGTAATTGCTGCACTTCGCCCCTTGGGGATTACCAAGCCATCAATGCCAGCTCCCGCAGCCGTGCGCAATACAGCGCCGAGATTGTGCTCGTACTGAACCTCGTCCAGGATCACGAAACAGGGGGATATCTCAGCATCGCTTAGCTCGGCGAGATATTGGCTCAGCGATGCCGGTCGCGGCGCCTGCGCAATGGCGATCACCCCTTGATGGACACCCGTCTGGGACATTTGGTCAAGCTCACGGCGATCTACCTTGTTTATCGGAACATTGTGTTGCCTGCAAAGGCTGATTATCTGTGAGATCTTGCCCTTTTGCTTGGCACCCTTGTCCAGCAGCACACGATGCACGGTAGCACCACAATATATCGCTTCCAGTAGCGGGTTTCTTCCCTCCAGTTGCAGGGTCGATGAGCCTGGTTTTACGCTGCGCTTTTGTTTCATCATCGATCAAAGATTGACCTGTAAGGCTGCCAGCGGTTATATTACCACAGAAGGACTTAAAAATAGGTAAATCATGGCAAAAAGAATGCGCATTGCGGTAACTGGCTTGTCCAAGTCGGGCAAGACCGTCTTTCTGGTCTCCTTGCTCAATCACCTGCTCAGTGGCAGGAACCAGCTTTTTGAAAACAATCCTTATGTGAAGGGAAAACGCATCTCGGCGAGCATCATCGAGTCAGACTCCAATGAACATAACCCCTTCCGCTATAAGGATTACCTTGAGCTTCTCAAGCAGGATCCCCCTCAGTGGCCGCAGCGCACCGATGATATCACAGAGCTTCGCCTGAATGTTAGGATATATACAAGCTCGAACGCTGAATACAGGAACTATGTTGTTGAGCTGGTCGATTATCCAGGGGAGCAGCTCCTCGACCTGCCCATGATGGCTCAGACCTTTACACAGTGGTCACAGGCGATCCTTGACAAGGTGCAGGGTAACCAGCAGAGACAAGCGCTTGCCGCTAAGTGGCTTGAGTACATGGATGTATTGAGCGCCAAGCCGCAAATACAACAGTCCGATGAAAGGTTGCTCATCGATGGATACGGTAAATACCTTCTCGCCTGTCGAGAAGCCGGCTTGGAGCACAAGGTGCAGCCCGCGATGATGGTGATGAATCTCCGGCACCCCAATCCCGAATACGAGCCATTTTGTCCGCTAAGCAAGGATTTGGTGCAAAAGAATCCCCAGCTCGCCGAAGCTATGGCTGCCCGATTCGAGCGATACAAGGAAAAGGTCATCGTGCCCTTCTTCGCCAAGATGCACCAGGCGACTCACCAGGTCGTGCTGGTTGACATAATGCGCATCCTGAACAAGGGGGAGGATTCATACAAGGACATACATACCTGCATCAAGGAGATACTGGCTGCCTTCGGCTACGGGAAGCCTGGATTCATGAAGATCTTGCTCGCCTATTTGCTAGGTGGTCCTTTTGGATTGATGTCCAATATCTTCAAGCAGACCTGGATAAAGCGCATTCTCTTCATCGCGCCCAAGGCGGATCAGGCGACAGCATACAGCCGCGCTCATACAAAAGACCTTCTGCGCAACCTGGTCAGGGATACGCTCCATGAGCTGCACGGCAAGGTAAAGGAAAAGGATGTCTCCTTCCTGGTGGTTGCTGCTAACCGGGCAACCAAGGATGCGCATCGAATACTGGATGGCAAAAGGGTATCTGCCTTGGAGGGAGTAGTTAAAGGCAAACGGGAGCTTGGACATAGGATCATCTTCCCTGGCGAGGTACCCTACGAGTGGCCTAGGGAGCCCTGGGACACATCCCAGTTCGAGTTCACCGACTTCGAGCCACGGCGCCTGCCTGACCGCCATGATGTAACCCTGCCTCATATCAACATGGATGAGGTCATAATCAACCTTTTCAGGGAATTGTTAAAATGACTGCAAATAGAAAAATCGGGGATATCACGGAGATCTCAAAGCCGGTAAAAGAGCAGGATGATGAGAGCAGAGATACTTTGCCTCGTGGGGATATAACCGACCGATCATCTCAGGCTGGTGAGACTGCACCTGGCGAGATGAAACGCAAACAAAACAAAGGCTCGTACATACTTCGAGCCCTGGGCAGCTTAATACTAGTGATCCTATCGCTTTTGGTTGGGCTATTCCTTTATCGCGAGGCTGTGCAGCTTTATGCGAACTCCAGCAAGGTTCACCCCTACCTTGGTTATTTTACTATCTCGATGTTCGCTCTATTAGTGCTCTCGCTGCTCGCCTTCGTTGCCAGCTCCATGATCAGCTATCTGCGATTGGCTAAAATAGAGCATCTACGAGAGGGGTATCAAGCTCTCGAACAACACCCCAAGGATCCAAGGCTCAACGACCGCGTGCGCCGGGAGTTTAAGAGCTATCTATCCATACTGGAGTCAGCCGGCGATGAGCAGACCAGGCAATCGATCAAGGCTCTCAAGGAACGGATCGCCTGGGTGGAAGACGCTGTGGAATGGAAGAAGGACATAGAGTCCATACTGCTTGCCGACCTGGATCGCCGAGCCAGCGAGCGTATCCTCCACGAGTCGCTCAATGTTGCGTTGGCGACCGCGATTTCTCCCTATGCGATCCTTGATGCAGGGATCACTCTTTGGCGAAGCAGCCGATTGCTTAGCTCCATTGCCGAGGTATATCATGTGCGAACTGGATTCTTAGGCACTCTGCGCCTGATGCGAAAGGTGGTATCAGCGGTGATATTCGCAGATTTATCCCATGAGCTGTTCAATATACTGCCCGACATCACCAGCCGTGGCTTCCTCCATTCTCTGGCAAGACCGATTGGACAGGGATTCACCACCGCGATGCTCACCGCCAGGGTTGGATTGGCAGCCCAGCGGGAGGTGAGACCGATACCATTCTCCGCCGATTACCCGCAGAGGAGGCTCAAGGGAATCTTCAACGCCATAAAGGAGAAGTTAAAGGACAAGGACTCCGCCCAAACTGCCGTCGAGTAGCCTTTAGGCTTGAGGGGTGATGGGTTTTGAACCATAAAGGCACCAAGGCACAAATATTCTTTCCTTCTTTCTTCGTGCCTTTGTGACTTTGTGGTTCAATATGCCTTTATCACTCTAACGCAATATCACGGTATCACTTTCCTTTCTGTGACTTTATGGTTCAATGACCCTCACGACCTTAAGCACATTGAGACCTCTTCAGAGGTCGGTGAGCTATCCTCATCACCTGAATTTATTCAGGTGGTGATTTAGCTAATACACAACCTGTCTGCCTTCAGCTGCCACCCCTCTTTTTAGAGGGGATCAAGACCCTCTCCCAGAGGGAGAGGGCGGGGGTGAGGGGCTTTTCTCTCCGCTATCACTTTATCACATTATAACTCTAGCAATTCACATGATTAATGGATTCCCGTCGGAGTTTTGCCCGCACTTGGTGCGTGGCGGGAATGACGGATAATGGGGCGTATGAAGCAATCTTGTGGTGGTAAGGTGAGCTGAAGTAAACGGTTTTAGGCTTGAGAATTGGCGGAGATAATGCTAAACTTAAAAAAGTTAACCTGGAAGTATCTCGATGGAACTAATAAGAAATCCCAGCAAGTTAGTAAGTATCTTGCATAACGCAGCCTGGAGCAGCGACGATGAGAGGAAAATCGTTGTACAGTCGCTGCTGGCGCTGGGAGGCAAGATCCCGATAAAAACCCTGACCGAGCTGGTCTCGCTGACCCTTGAGGATAAGGATAAAGCCAAAGTAAAAAAGAAACTCCAGGTCATCGGTGAAGTGATTGCCGGTGCGCCATCGGAGATGGTCAAGGGTAACTTCGAGATGATCCTGCGCATGATCGCGGTGGATCGCACCAAGACCATCATCAATATCATAGGGGAGAAGCTGGTTCATGCCTATCCAACTGAGCTGATCGATACGCTGCGAAACGGCAACGAGATCTACCAGAAGATCGCCTTTAAGGTGATCATCGATCGCGGGCAGAATGTGCTTTTTCGAATGCTAGCTGATTCTCTTCTCAATGATCGCTGGCCTTCGCGCAAGATCGGGATGTTCGCCCTGGCAGAGATAGGCGATAAACGGGCTATACCGATAATACTCGAGATCCTGAAATCTGGTTCGCTGGCTGAGAAACTGTACTCCGTGGAGCTGCTCTCAAGCTATAAGTCCAACCAGATGATTCAGATATTCAAAGAACAATCGAAAAATGCAGTCCTCGATGTGCAGATAAAGCTGGCATGGGCGCTGGGTGAGCTGGGCACTGCTGAGGTAATCGATCCCCTACTGGAGATATTCGAGCAGGGGAGCTTCCAGGTAAAGATACAGGCAATACGCAGCCTGGCAAAGGTCAAAGAGGGCGACTTCGTTGAGCGACTGCTGTTTTTGCTCGAGGATCCTGATCGAAGGATACGTGCCGAGACCATAAATGTCCTTGCAAAACTAGGCACTGACAAGGTGGTTGAACCACTGGTGAATCGCCTCAAGGATGTGGATTCCAGCATACAAACCGCTGCCTTCGACGCCCTGGCTAGCCTAGGAAAGGAAGGGAAGATCGACCAGGCTAAGATCATCGTTAATATGCTAAAAACCGACCACCAGGCGGTTAGAGGCAAGCTTCGGGACATGATGGATGTGCTAAGGAACGAGAATATCCTCCATGAGACCATCCTCTCCTTGGCAGAGGAGAACTTCTGGACAAGGGAGGTCATCGCCAGGGCGCTTATAGAGCTGAAGGAGTTCAATATCACCGAGCCGATGATCAAGATGCTCGATCATCCGCTAGCACTTATCCGCCGTTTTGCCATCGAGGTTCTGACCAAGATCAAAGATCCGGCTGCAAAACCATACCTGCTACAGAAGCTCAAAGACGAGGACTGGTGGGTTGTGGAGCGCGCTATTGCCGCCCTTGGCGAGCTGCATGACAGGAGTGTAACCGAGCATCTTTTACCATTTCTAAAGGACGATACCCTGCGCGGGGTTACTGTTGATGCACTTAATGAGCTTGGCGATCCGACAGCGGTCGAGGCAGTGCTCGAGGTCATCGACAAGGGACACAAGGAGGTGCGCATCTCCATGATTCGCCTGCTGGAGAGGCTGGGAGACAATCGGGTCATAGAACCGCTCACCAAGATGATGAACGACCCGGATGTTGCGGTTCGCTTCGAGGCAGCAAATGCCCTGAAGAAGCTGAGGAGTCGGCTCACCATGGGGGGACAGGCTAAGATAGGAAGGCTGGAGCTTACCGAGGAAAGGGTGGTTCCACTGCTCGATGGGCTGTTGCTCTCCGCCAAGAAGCAGGGCGCTAATGATGTCTATCTTTTCGCCGGCGAGCAGCCGCATATAAAGGTTCATGGAGAGGTCAGGCATCTTTATCCCCTTGATTTGACACCTGATGGGATGAAACAGATCCTCTACAAGGTGCTCAACGAGGATCAGATAGCTGCCTTGGAACGGCTTCAAGAGCTAGACTTTTCCTATATCATAGAGAAAAAAGGGCGCTTCAGGGTCAATGTCTTTCATAAGAAGGAGGGTCTATCGGCTGTATTTCGTATCATCCCTGATTTCCCTCCCACCATTGATCAACTGGATGTGCCGCTGACGGTCAAGGAGTTATGTAATCTTCATCGGGGGTTGGTTCTGTGCGTTGGTAGCACCGGGGTGGGAAAGACCACCACGCTCGCTTCTCTTATCGACTATATAAACAAGACGCAGAGGAAGAACATCATCTCCATCGAGGAGCCTATCGAGTACATCCATCGCAACATAAGATGTCAGGTAACCCAGCGTGAGGTGGGTGTGCATACTCAATCGTTCATACGGGCGCTGCGTTCGGCGTTGCGTGAAGATCCCGATGTTATCTGCATTGGTGAGCTTCGCGATGCCGAAAGCATCCAGATTGCGGTAACCGCCGCCGAGACCGGGCACCTGGTCTTGGGAACGCTGCACGCATTCAGCGCAGCCAAGGCTATTGATCGGATAATAAGCACCTTTCCGCCATCACAGCAGGGGCAGATAAGGATCATGCTCGCCGAGAACCTGAAAGGGGTGATCGCCCAGCAGTTGGTGCGCAGGGCAGATGGCTCCGGTCGGCGCGCTGCCTTCGAGGTGCTCCTAGGCACTCCACCGATCGCCAACCTTATCCGAGAGCGTAAAATACACCAGATCTACTCGGTGATGATGGCTAGCGCCGAGGAGGGGATGATAACCATGGATCAACATCTTTACCAACTAGCCCAACGCGGTGAGATCGATAAGGATGAGGCTTATGCAAGAGCTTACGACAAGGCAGAGATAGAAAACCTCTTCGAGGTCGATCAGCAAAAACAAGCCAGAAATCAAGCTCCTATCAGGATACAGCCCCCGCAAAGAGAGGGGGAAAGCTGATGGCTCGTATAGACGCATTCCTGGAGCTTGCCCATGAACAGGGCGCATCGGACCTGCACTTCATCTCCGGGATGGTTCCCTATATTCGCTATAACGGCGAGCTTCTCCCCATAAACTTTCGAACCCTGACCGCGCATGATGGCAAGCAATTTCTATACGAGATACTCAACCAAGAGCAGAAGCGCAAGTTCGAGGAGAACCTGGAACTGGACTTTTCTTATCACTTGGAGGGGATATCCCACTTCAGGGTCAATATGTTCCATCAACGCGAGGGGATCGGCGCCGTGTTCAGGCTCATCCCGGCCAGGATTTTATCCATAGAGGAACTCGGCTTACCCCTGACCTTGAAGCGCTTTGCTCGGCTCACCCGCGGGCTTGTGCTGGTTACAGGACCGACTGGCAGCGGTAAAAGCACGACCCTGGCTGCGATCATCGACCTTATCAATTCCGAGAAGAACTACCATATCCTTACCATCGAGGATCCGATCGAGTTCGTCTATAAGCCTAAGAGGTCGATCATCACACAACGCGAGGTGCATACGCACTCCAACTCCTTTGCGGCAGCGTTGCGAGCTGCGGTCCGAGAAGCACCGGATGTCCTTCTGGTCGGCGAGATGCGTGATCTGGAGACCATATCCCTTGCCTTGACCTGCGCAGAGACCGGGATACTTGTATTTGCAACCCTGCACACATCCGGCGCAGCCAGCACGGTTGACAGGATAATCGATGTCTTCCCCCACGAGGAGCAGGAGCAGATAAAGACCATGCTCTCCATAACCCTACAGGGTGTCGTATCGCAGCAGTTGTTAAAACGAGCAGACGGCAAGGGAAGGGTGGCAGCGGTAGAGGTGCTTACAGGTTGCCATGCCCTGAGTAACATAATCAGGGAGGGAAAGACCCACCAGGTCAACACCTTGATGCAATCCAGCGATTATGCAACTACCGGGATGCAAACCCTTGACGAGGCTCTGATGAAGCTGGTTCGAGAGAGGAAAATAACTGCCATCAGTGCCATGGAGAAGGCGAATAATAAATCGCTTTTCAAGCAGATGGTGCTCGAAGAGAAAAAGCGCATGGAGATATACATGCCAGGATAAAAAAATAATTACTCCATCCTGCTTTCAAACATGGCTATGAAGTCGTCCCTGGTTCTTTGATTGTACTTGTAGGCAGCATCCACCGCCCCGTAAATATTGCCCCCGTAAAAACCGAACTCAAAAAATGACAAAGTGGCAACCAGTGCATGGTTACCTCTATCGAATGACTCGATTATCCCCCAGATGAAAAGTCCATTGAGCAAAAAGTCGGCAAGGCCAGTGGTTATCCTTCCGCAATAGAAATGCCCTGCACCGGGTAATATAGTGGCAAGCAAGCCAGAGAACAGCGGGCTGCGTCGGCCAAGGTTATTCCCCTCCAGCACCTCCTGAGACAGGTTGAACCAGGGTTGCCTGAGCGTGGAGATATCAGAAAGGGTTTTCAGCTCATCAGAGGCTGCCTGCCAGTCCCCCAGATGCAGATAGCAGCGGGAAAGCAGCTTGCGCATACTGATTTCAACTTCTCTTGAGATGGAGCATTCTGAACCTAAGCCATCGTTCAAGGAGCCTGCCGAAAGGTAATAATTGCGTTGCATAAAGTGCGCTTTACCCAACTGGAGGTATGCTTTATCACAATAGCTGCCGGTAGGATGAGTTCCCAGATAGCTTGAAAAGCAGGTTACAGCATCCTTGTATTGTTTACCATCAAGATAGCACTTGGCAATGAAGTACCTGGCAGCCTCTGCCATTTCATCATCGGGATAGTAGTGAAGAAATCGCATATACTCGGTTATGGAGCGATAATATTCACCTTGTTGCTTGAGCTTGTTGGCAAAATCGAAGATTAGATCACCCTGTTCATCTGCAATTACAAAGGAAATGAAGCAAAAAATGTATAAAAGGACTACAATCTTTGTTACTGGATTAGCCACTCTATTCGATCCTACCATAGCTTATGCCATCCTCCAATCTCTCCAGCCGGACCGGCACCATCTTATTTGCCATCTCCAGGCCCCCGGGGGCAAGGATCTCGATATAATTGTCAGAAAGGCATCGCAAAAGCCCACTTTTTTTATCAGGTTTGCTCAGGACAAGACAGCTCAACACTTCTCCAAGCCTGTCTTCTCGAAATTTTCTTTTTAGTTCTGTGCCAAGTTTTCTCATCCGCTTTGAGCGCTTAGCGATAGTTTCTTTGGGGATCTTGTTCGGCATCGAAGATGCCTTCACCCCTGGTCTATCCGAGTAGCTGAAGACATGCAGGTACGATAAGGGAAGGTGCTTTATACGATTATAGGTAAGCTCGAATGACCCATCATCCTCGCCGGGGAAGCCGACTATCACATCAGCGCCGATGCCCGCATGCGGCATCAGCTCTTTTATCATATAGATAAGCTCCTTGTAGCGCTCAAAATCGTAAGGTCGGTTCATGGATCTCAAGATATCATCATCAGCGCTTTGCATGGGTATATGTAGATGTTTACATATCTTTTCGCTCCCTGCCATCAGTTTCAATAATGCCTGATCGATCTCGGTTGGCTCTATGGAGGTGAATCTTAGTCTTCCCAATCCGGGCAAGCTGATAAGCTCCTTGACCAGTTCGTAGAGGCTTGATGGAGGTCGCAAATCCAAGCCATAGCGCCCGATATGGACGCCGGTAAGCACTAATTCCTTGTATCCAGCTTCTATGACTCGTAAAGCTGTCTGTATTATTGACTCGGCAGGCACGCTTCGGCTTGAGCCTCGTACTGATGGCACGATGCAATAGGAGCATGAGTCGTCGCATCCATCCTGGATGCGGATAAAGGCTCTGGTGTAACCGCTGAAGCTGGCTAGGCTATTATTCATTGCCAGGCTGTCGGTGCGAAATTCGGTGGTTACCTCTGAAAATGGTTGTTTCTTGGGATGTCCATGGAGGTATTTGAGAAGATCAGCCTTCTGGGGATTGCCGATAACAGCATCCACGCCTTTAATCTTTAGCAACGCCTCAGCATCCCTTTGCGCATAACAACCGGTAACAAGAATAAAGGCATTGGGATTGTTGCGTTGCATCTTGCGAATAGCCTGGCGGCAATGAAAATCGCTCTTTGCGGTAACCGTGCAGGTATTGATAATGATAAGGTCGCAAGCTTTGTCCTTATCGACTATCTTATACCCTGCCTCGGTCAGCAAGCCCTCCATGGCAAAGGTCTCGAACTGGTTCAGCTTGCATCCAAGGGTAATTAGAACCGCCCTCTTGTTATCATTAGACCTAGTCATATCTACGGGAACATTTTCTAGCATAAAAAGGGATGGTTTGGAAATTGGTAGATCGAGTCTTTACTGGGAGAACTTCAAACAAAAGTCAGTTATTCCAATCGAGTAATCCTGCCCCGTATCATCCGGGTCAAAGCGCACATCGAGCGATAGCGGCGCTGCTGCGCTGGTGAAGTTGAAATCGGTGCGATAAATGTAATAGGGCTGAAAGCTAAGGCTGCGAAAGATATAAAACTCCTTCTGAGCCAACTTCTCCTTCGTGTTTGGTGGCAAAGAATGGGCTGTCAACTCACCATGATAAATCTCGCCAGTGTGTACTCCAGCAATCAAGTCCACTATTTCGGTTAGGCCATCTGCTTTTTCTATGACAATGCTCAATACTCTGCATCCCTGCGGAACCGAATCACCATCAACCAGAAACGATGTAATGTACAATCCCCTGGATTCCGGAAGGTTCAAGCTACTCAAATCCAGCGATAAATAGGATAGCTCCCTTGATAGGATCCTTGGAGAACCTCGATTAAGGCAATGCAGCCAGGGATTGACCGGTATTGAGCTATCCGCAGCCCTGGTTTTGTTGAGATCAAAGATGATGGCTTCACCAACCGTCTCAAACTCGAAGTTTTCCAGTAGATAGTCCATCAGATCCCTGGCAGGAGGGAAAAAGCGCCGGGAAAACAGTAGTGCGATAGACCGATGCTGGCTCAACAGAGCCTTAAACTGCCTCAAATCGCCCACCGCACAATAGATAGCTCGATCCGAGTAGTATCGAATCACCGGATCGCACTCGAAGGTTGCGATCAGCCTTTCATCAGGCTCACTTCTGGATGCCATTAATCGACCCAAGTCAGCATCATGCCTGGGATTCCGAGCGTGATGTAGATATAGAGCTTCTCCCAGGCAAAAATATACATAAGCAGCAGCCGGGATAATAAATACAAGGATCTTAAGGTATCTAGGCTTGATAATGCTAAGTATCCTGCTTATGAAAACTGCCGCCGCCAGGACAAGAAAGAAGTTCTTTGCGTAGTACCAATTCTCGTGAATCACCGCTGCTTGCCTGAAGGCAACAGCATGAGCGAAGCCGAAGATGAAAAACAGAACCATGTATGCACTTTTATGATGCATTGCTCTTCTTTTCATAACCCTCCAAGCTATGGTAATTAAAGACAAGGCAAGCTCAAGCAAAGCCGGTATCACGGCAAAGGGGGAATACAGCTCGAAAAGGCGCTTTATTTCAAGCCTGAAAAAGTGGCTCCACGATACAGCCTCTGAAGCCTTGTCACTACGCGCCAAGAAGGCATAAAGCAATGCGCCACCATAGCTTCTTCCTTGAGGATCTATAATGAAGTGCACCAAGCCGATATAAGCCAAAGCAATCACTGAATATATCAATATTGCTCCGACAATATAAGGCAACCTTCTCGGCTTTGACCTTCTGCGAATGAGCCAATAATCGAGTAGTATCACCGGCAGCATCCAGGCAAAAGACCAGTCGGTCAGAGCGCCGAGGATGATAATCAAGGGCATAATAACCAAAGGGCTTGAAAATGCTGGCTTATCGAGCCATTTCAGGTATGCCAGGTACAACAGTAGTGCAAAGAACAGCGCTGCCAGGTCGAATAACAGCAGGCGAGCAAAGAAGATGTCAAAGGGAATAAAGCAATAAATGAAGGCAGTTAGTAGCCCTATTTTGTATCCGAAGAGCCTTGTGGCTATTGTGGAGGTTAGCAACATGCAACCCAAGCCGAATAGTATCACCAACATCCTCCCGCTCATCTCGCTGTGACCAAATAAACGATAGCTTATATACACGAGCCAGCTAAACAGCGGGGGATGATGAACATAAGGCTGAAGCTCGTCTTGGGAGATCGCTCCGCATCCCATACAGGGTACGAAGCCACATCCATCCATACCGAAGCGCTCATAATTGCGGGCAGCAATGGAAAGCCATGAACCGCAGAACTCATAAGGCGCGTTGATATTGTAGATTCTAAGCGATAGATATACTAACGAGAAAAATACCAGTATCAAAACGTATCTTCCGCGCGGCATCCTGTTGGTTTCCTTGACTATTTTCTCCAGAAATCGGGAATGAAGAGCACCATTATCGCAAACAGCTCCAGCCTACCCAGGACCATGCATAGCGACAGAAATAGCTTGCCCATGTCGGGGATAAAGGCGTAGTTCTCTATGGAGCCAACCTTCTCCAAGCCAGGACCGATGTTGGACAAGGTAGCAATGACGCTGGAAGAGGCAGTGATAATATCAAGCCCAAGAAGGCTCATAAATAAAGAACCCAATACGAATATTAAAATGAAGATGATAAAATACCCGCCGATAAGTGAGACCAATGCATCATCCAAAACTACTCCACCGATTCGGATCTGTATTACCCGATTGGGATGGAAGATCTTGATTATCTCCCGTTTAGCGAGCTTGACAAGCACAATCACCCTGAAGACCTTCATTCCACCGCCGGTCGAACCAGCACAGCCCCCGATGAACATCAGCACCACCAGTAAAATGCGAGAAGCATCTGGGTACAGGTTGAAGTTATCGGTGCCGAAGCCTGTAGTAGTTGCTATGGCCACCGCCTGAAATGCACCATAGCGCAACGACTCCCATACCCCTGAATGAATATGATGGATGTCGAGCATAAGAAAAAGGATGCTAACTGCCAGGATGCAAAAGTAAACCCTGAACTCGATGTCCCTGGCAAAGATTTTGATATTGCCCTTGAAACTCGAATAATAGAGCGAGAAGTTCACGCCTGCGATGAACATAAAGATAATCACTATCAGTTCGATATATTCCGAGTTAAAGTGCCCGATGCTGGCATTCTTGGTCGAGTAACCGCCAGTGGACATGGTGCTGAAGGTATGACATAGTGCATCGAATAGATTCATCCCCCCAAGCATAAGCAGCATAGTCTCTGCCGCCGAGAATCCGAGGTATATCTTCCATAACGCCCTGGCAGTCTCCTTGATCCTGGGTCGAAGGTTCTCCGGCAAAGGTCCAGGGATCTCATGCTTGAACAAGACCTTCCCGCTGAATCCCAGATGAGGTAGTACAGCAACGAACAGAACGATTATACCCATTCCACCGAGCCACTGCGTCAGGCTCCTCCAGAACAGGATACCCTTGGGGACAGATTCAATATCGCTAAGTACCGTGGAGCCGGTAGTTGTAAAACCTGAAACGGTCTCGAAAAAGGCATCTGTGAAGCTGTCAAAAACCCCGCAGAATAAATATGGCAATGAGCCTAGTGCGCCGGCTAAAAACCAGCCGAAGCCAACAACAATCAAAGCCTCTTTCCTGGAAATCAGTCCCTTGAAGGAACGCCCATAAAAATAAAAAGCAATAGCGACCATTACAAGGATTGAATTCGCCCTCAGGATGCCGATTATGGTTGATTGCTCTCTATAGTAAAGCGACCATAAATTCGAGGTTGCCATGAATGCTGAGAGGATGAGCATCAGGATCCCGAGCATCTTCGCTATTGGCTTGGATCGTATCATCTGAACAGGGCTGATAACTTTGGGATGCTCTCTGTCTTGGCGAAGACGACCAAAGTGTTGCCAGGCTTTATGATGTCATCACCCTTGGGCACATAAGCCCGGTTACCGTCAACTATAGCACTGGCAAGAGCGCCCTTGGGGAATTTTATATCTTTAAGTGCCTTATTGGCAGCCGGACTTGACGAGGAGACGAAGAATTCTAGGACCTCGCCCTTGCCATCAGCGATTATGGCTGCGCTCGCTATATTGCCGTGGCGGATAAAATTGAGAATCTTGCCGGCGGTTATCTGCTTCGGACTGATTGCCACATCGATCCCCAGACTCTTTATCAGGTGAGTGTATTCAGATTTCTCGGTTACTGCTATCACCTTTTTGGCTGCCAGTTGTTGCTTTGCAATCAGGCTGGATAGTGCATTGATCTCATCGATCTGACTCATAGCTACAAATACATCACAACCAGCAACATTCTCATCCTCAAGCAGTGCAAGGTTTGCCCCATCGCCATTTATGATCACCGTCTTTTTCAAGGCTTTGGATAGCTCAATGCATCGCTGCGGTTTCTTTACTATCATCTTGACATCGAGGTTCCTGGCTTCAAGGTTTTTGGCAGTCAGGTAAGCGGTCTCATTTCCACCTACTATGATCGCTTTTCGCACCTCTTGTCTTGAAGAAATTCCGAAGCGTCTCTGTACATTTTTTACATCCTTGGACGGAGTTACGATCGAGACAAGGTCTCCAGGGGCAAGCTGATCATCTCCCTTTGGAATGAGTAAATCCCCGTTTCTCTCGATGCTGACCACCAGGCAGTTCTTGGGCATTGGTAGATCCTTCAAAGGAGCAGAAATTAGCTTCGAGTTTGCAGCTATATTAGCTTGCAGCATGGTAACCCGATGCGATGCGAACTCTTCGATGGCGACAAGACCACCGCTCAGGATTATCTTGGTAATCTCAAGAGCAGTCAACGATGGGGGGGATATGATGAGATCGATGCCGAATTGATCAAGATAATATGACCGGGAGCCGATCAGGTAGTCCTGGTTGGAGATCCTGGTTATAGTATATTTGGCGCCCAGGTGCTTGCTGATCAACGAGGCTAGCATATTTACCTCGTCATTGTTGGTAACTGCGATCACCAGGTCGCAAAACTCGCTCCAGGCAAGCTGGAGTATTTTTACACTGGCACCGCTTCCGTGGAGAAATTGAACATCAAGCCTCTCCTCGATGCGCCTTATCTTCTCATGGTCGCTCTCGATGATGGTCAGGTTGTGCTCCTGGGACGAAAGTATCTCCGCCAGGTGAATCCCAACATCACCAGCGCCAACAATGATGATATTCATTTTTTTATGCTCCCTAGCGATAGACTATAAAACAATTATAAGCGAAATTCACCATTGAACGCCAGCTTAAGTGATGCTAACATGAGCCATTGATTTTATTGGTACTTGGAGCATAACATGTTAAGCGAGCGAGTCGAGGGATCTATTCAAGGCATTGGATTTTAGTGGATTCCTCCACTCGCTTGTTCCGAATAAATCAAAACAAGCTCGGTCGGAATGACATGGGGTGAGGTATGGTTCGCTTCTTGCCTTAGTAGGGGCAACCCTTGCGGTTGCCCTAAAAAGGGCAGGGACAAGCCCTGCCCCTACAGTGGTTTAAAACAAGTTGATTAACCACGAAGACACAAAGCCACAAAGACGGTACCACGGTACCACGGTACCACTTTCCTCTTCGTGCCTTAGTGCCTTTGTGGTTCAAT
>CAYUVA010000012.1:0-87688 GCA_964448115.1 uncultured bacterium | reverse complement strand
GATGATTTGCCTTGTTGTATGGCAGCGACCAGGTACTCGTATCCCAATGCTGCCAACTCGATGAGCTGTTCAGGCTTGAAGTTCTCCGGGGTGAAGACCATTCCGCTAGTATCAGACAGATAGAAGAATGCGGGGATATTGGTCAGGCGTGGATATTCTAACAAGGCAACGGCAGAATCTTTCGGAATGAACTCCTTTGCAAAATAAGCGGCATCGAAAACATGCTGCTTGTCTTGCTGAATATCGAACCATCGCTCCCCGCGCACCGCACCTTTATAGATAAGGGTACCGAATGCCAAGATGACCATCACTCTTAGTACAATATTTACTTTAGCCTGTTTTTGCAGATTCCACAGCCTCTCAGCCCCTATACCTATTGCAAGGCACGCTGGCGGGATCAAGGGAAGGAAGTAGTAAGTATGGATAAAACAGCCCTTTGCACCAATAATCAGGTAAACCATGAAACCGAGCAGCCAGTATCGTACAATCTTAAATCCAAACTCATTATTCGGCTTAGAGAATGGAAGTATTCCAATTATCATCAATATCAGCCCAGCCGGAGTCAAGCCCTTGCGGTTCACCAGGTCGAAAACTTGAAGGTAGAACCCGGGCTTAAGCAACATATCGAAGCGAAACCAGAGATCCCTGCCAAATATAACACCAGGCTCCATATTATCTGCTATCCAGAAGGCGTGGCGATACCAGAAGAACGCAGGAGTAATGACTACGAGCAAGATGGCGTACAAGCAAGGCTTTTTTATCAGTGAGTAGATATCATCCTTGCCTTTTAGTACTATCAGCGCCGGCAGCAATAAAAACAAGTTGGGGAGCTTAAGTAAGGCAGTTAGGCTAAGCAGAAAAACAGCAGCAACCAGTGAATTTCTGTTTGGATCTAAGCGACATCGTAAAAAAAAATAAAATGATGCCACGGAGGTCAATATCATCAACGGCTCTATCGAGATCGCCTTGCCGAAGTAATAGTTTAACGGGCAAAAGATGAATGCCAGCGATGTAAAAATGGCTGCAACTATGCCAAACAAATCAATGGCTAGCAGGCAAAGGATCGCCGCTGTCAAGGATGTGAAAACTAAGCATAATATCCTTGGGATGAATACATTCTCGCCTGCTATCCTCCATAATGCACCGACTAAGTATGTGTAAATCGGGAACTCGCTGCCGATTGTACCGCCGCCAGGTCCGCCCCAGGGCACCTGCGGATAGAAGAATCGTGCGCCGATGCTATACTCTCTGGCAATGCAAAGATCATCGAATTGCTTCCAGGAATGCTCACCAAGGGGCAGCTCGTTAAGATGTCCCATGCCACTTGACAAATACAAGGCAAAGAAAAAACCTGGCAAAATATATCTTATCCTAGTATCCTTTTTCATGTTGCACAGCAGTTGTGTATATCATTTAGTCTCCCACCTTGATAATGAAGCTCGCTATCGTAATCTTGAGCAGATATCAAATATCCTTTGAATCAAGAATTTTCTTATATCTACTCTCGTGGTATAAGTAAAGGAGTTTGCTATATTATTAACAAGCAGGTTCAAGGTAAAGCGATGGAAGGCATTCATACGATATCCATTCTTTTTATCGATTCGCTGATCGCCTTTGTACCTTTGTGCCTTGCTGCCAGGGTGCTGCAACCACAGCTTGCCGCCAAGGAAAGCACAATTCCAAAAGCATTTCCTCCGCTATTGGCAACATCCGCTTTTGGGTGTACCTTGCTGCTGAGCAATCTGGCATATCTTTACAGTAATACCGACATATCAGTGCTATCCTACCATCTTTTCACGGCTGCCATCATAATACATCTTTGTTTTGTCTTTCGATACTGTACTTCGATAATCGATTATGTATATTCGTTCAAAGGCTCTTTGGTTCTAGGTCTATCCTCGTTTATTTTAATTATATTCTCGATCTATTTTCCATTAAAGACCATCCCCGTTTCTAAAGAAGTTTTCCTTGAGTTCGATAAATCAAGTTATGCATATCTAATGTTGCTCGTCTTCTATTGGATAGTGGTCTGGGGAAGCATTAGCTATCTAGGCTATGATTATGCCCGGCAACAAGAGCGCCATACAACTGAGCATTCCAAGGGGAAGACTATTTTTTATTTAGGTCTGATCAATGTATCAGGCAGCTTTCTCACATTGGGATACTTGATCAGCAATCTTTTCATTCTTTATTTTTTAGTAGATTTATCCCTGTTGTTATATCTTTACCTATTATGCCTGCTTGTCTTTGGTGAATATGATAAATCCCTCCCCTCCAGTCCCATGCGATTGTTCAAAAGCTCGCTTACCTTCAGAAACCTGGTGGTCGTTATGGGGCTTTTATTAGCAGCAGCTATTTTACTTAACTATAATACAGAGAATATAAATTATTTATGGATCTCAGTATTGTTTCTCGTTGGCATAATATCCGCATTCCTATTATCCACCAGCGTGGCAAAGCCGATAAAATCGCTCTATAACTACCTGGGCGCCCTGAGAAACAAGCAGCAACCTGTTGATTCGGTGCCACTTCCCTCGCGGGGCATCTTGTCCCGGTTTACCGAGTTTTCCCAGCAGACGCTGAGCGAGCTTGCGAGGCTGCAAAATACTTGTATCGAGAGCGAGCGAGATCTTGATCTTATATTCAACAATCCCCTATTTGGGATAATATTATTAAATCCCCCTGATAATAGAATAATCAAGGTCAATGATAGATTTCTTGAGCTAACTGGCTATCAGCCATCCGAGGTCGAGGGTTTTCCGGTTGATTACCTGTTCAGCAAAGAAGGTTGCAAACTACTTCGGGAGGCTATCAATAATCCAACAGGCGCAGGCATGCCGTTCATCGCTGATCTTAAGGGAAGAAATCAAGATTTTATCAGGGTGCAGACCGCTTTGTCCTCAATGCAGACAAGGCAAAAAGCTCGCTTAGCTCTAATCATAAGGGAGCTTAAGATCGATGCCGGCAGTGCTGACTTATCTCTTAGCGACTTGGTCGAGACGATCCCCATCGCGGCGGTGATAGTGAACCAAAAGCTAAGGGTCGAGGTGATCAACCAAAAGGCAGCACGACTGATCTCATTGGATACGAGTAATTGCAAAGGAAACAGGATAAAAACCCTCCTTTATAAGCCTGGTCGTGATAATCCCTGGGATAGGTTATCCGGTAACGCAGAGGGAGGGTTTGAGGAATCATTTTATAATGCTGCTGATCAGCCTATTTTGCTTAAAGTATCTTGGAAAAAAATCGAGATAGAGAAAAATGAATGCATTATTGTTACATTAAAACCTTTAACTGAAAGAAAGGCACTCCAGGATACCCTTCACCTCATGCAGACAAAACATGCTGAAATCCGCAAAATGCTTGACAAATTCAACGAGGTTACCGTTGAGGCAGAGCTTTACTCACAATTGCTCAAAACCTTGAATAACCTGTTTCCCACCAGGTGCATGCTAGCCTACGATTACAATGAATCACTGGAGGCTTATCAGCTGATACATTTCATCGGCATAGAGCCAGAAACCGTCGAGGGGTATGGATATCTGGAGATACTAAGTCAAGATCAGCAGATCCTGCTTTCTGGCAAAGCTAACCAGTTACAAGATGAATTCCAATCGTTGGGATTAAGGGCTTTTTTAAAACACCTGCAAAAGCATTTCCCTGCTGGCGAGTCAAATGCATTATTCTTAGCTCCTCTAGCGACTAAAAAACAACTATTGTCATTGCTGGTGGCGATTTACGACGCTAATTACAAGCCGGATATAGAGGATATTCGTAATATGCGCCTTATATATCAAGAATCAAGCAGAACCTTGAGTCAACTTAAGCTCAATAAACTTCTTCAGCAACAATCCGACTCCATGAGACTCTTGCAGAAAAGGTATATTGATGAGCACAACGCTTTGTTGCATTTGGTTGATCTTTTTCCTAGTGGTTTGGTCATCTGCGGCGCTAACCTATTGATCAAAAGTATAAATAATCATGCAAGACATTACCTGGGAGTCCAAGATAGGCATATCATGCACAGCAATATACTGGATATCCCAGGGGCTGCTTTGTTTAAAAGCGCGATCCTGAAGGTGCGTGATAACCCACAACAAAAGGAAATAGTAAGGTTCGAGTTCAAGGATGACCCCAGAGACAAGCCCCAATATCTGAAGGCTCAGATAGTCGGACTATGTGGAGAGAATAAAAGATTTGAGGGATTGCTCATAGCCCTGGAGAACATCTCATCCCATGTGAAGCGACAAAAGGCAATCGAAGAGCTACCAGCAATGATCTCACACGAGTTCAGGACCCCGTTGACCAATATCTTCGGCTACCTGGATATACTTAAGTCAAGCCTATACGCCAGGCTCACAGATGAAGATCATAATATCTTCGAGTCCATAGATCGTCAGATGGCGACCTTGCGACGCATGGTCGATGATATGCTCGATCTGGCTAGAATGAAGAGCGATGGTCTCAAGATTGTGCCCGAATTGGTCGATGTAAACGAGCTTATTACCGAGGCGGTAAACGATCTAAAGGCAGAGGCGGACGTTTCTAACATCACATTACGAGCAATGCCGACCAGCGAGCGCCTGCAAGCAATGGCAGATCCCCTTAGAATAAGACAAGTCCTTTATAATTTGATCTCCAACGGCATCAAATATGCTAGCGAAAATGGCTCAGTAAGCGTAATGGCAAAGGAATCTGGTGAACATGTCAAGGTCTCGGTTACCGACAACGGCATCGGGATTCCTGCTCACTTCCAGGATCGGATCTTCGAGCCATTTTTTAGGGTCTCGCCATTATTAAAACAAGCATCCGCCATACAGGGCTCTGGGCTTGGACTAGCAATATCAAAAATTATAATTGAGAAACATAAGGGTATGATTGCCGTAAAAAGTAAGCCGGGCAAGGGAAGCACATTCTACTTTACATTGCCTTTGGCAGATAAACCGATCGATACCCCTAGCAAATGCAGGATTGCAATGAAGAAAAGCCTGGAAATATTTCCCTTATCAAATTTATTTACATCAGAGGTTTCCTACAAGGAGAATATTATTTTAGATACCCGCGAGTATGTAGATGAGCAGACCATTGCCAATTGGATTTCAAAAAATAAAGCGGATGTAATCATAATGCCGCTGCTGCAAGGATTTCACCTGATATCGAATGGCTCGGCATTAAAGCTGATATATCCTTTCTACCAGAATGAATGCATAACGGTAAGTAACACACTGCAGCAAACTAGGATTCCATTGCCTGCTGCCCCTAGTTTCTGGCGAAATAAAACGATAGTAGTAGGGTCTAGATACTCAAGCTGCAATTTGAATCTGAACAGATATCTAAAATTATTGAAACTAAACTTACATAATGACCTTACTGTTGAATATGCTACTGAACCGCAGATCTTCGATATGCTGGACAGGAAAAAGGTTGACCTTGCCATCCTTGATTGTGTCTGGGGTCGCATCGCCCTGAGCGAGGGGATCGGCAAGCAGATTACGCTCGAGGGCTTGGAGACGCAAGGCTATAACCATGGACTGTTCATTACCGCTGACTACCTCCGGGCTAATAATAGCATTACCCGGCTCCTAGTCAACGAAATACTCAAGGGATATAAAAAGCTGCATGAAAACGATAAACAGGTTATTCAAGATCTATCAGGTATCATTCTGGTCCCTGCTGAAATACTGGAACAATGTCTTCATTACTATAAGAAAACGCCATGGGAGGATATCATCAATTTCGATAAGAAGCTCCTCGGAGAAACCATCCATCTGGCAGTTAAATATGGAATTATTGATAAGGAACTGGATATCAAACAGATCCTGGTCGAGGAGCCTCTGAAATATATCAAGGTTACCCAGACATTCGAGCACGATGAGCAGGGAGACTCATCCATGGATGAGCCGGTTAGCGATTCTGCTGAGATGCAAACACCAATCACAACTAAAGTCGTATCCAAGATACATAGAAAACCTAATATCCTTATAATCGAGGATAATACAGAGCTGCAGAATCTATTAAAATTTACCCTCTCCGCACATTTCAATATCTTGCAGGTTTACAGCCTGTCGGAGGCGATTGCATTTCAGCCCTCGGAGAGGATCGATCTTATTCTGCTGGATATCAACCTCTCCGATAGCAAGGGGATCGAGTTATTGAAAAAGATCAGGGAACACTTACCATTCAGGGAAACTACGATATGGGTAATGAGTGGACAACTATCCAATAACATAAAAAACAAGGTAATTTCCCAAGGAGCCTCCCAGTTTATCATTAAACCCTTCAAGATGGATTGGCTAAAGAAAAAGCTGGGTGAACATTTCCATTCAGAGTCCGTAAAAGAGGTAAGAAAAGCGATGCTCCAACGAAGGATACCTTATATGGCTTCGGATGAACCTATTCTAGTTGCCTCAATGAACCCCAAGGTTCACCTTGTTTTACAAACCTTATCAGATAAAGTGAAAGCCAGGTTTGTTAAGGCTGGTGAAGATCTGGAGGAGATAATCTTCGGCGAGGATCTAAAGTGGGCGTTGCTTGACACATCACTTATTGAACCTGATAGCCTTAACCGATTGGATGAACGGTTAGCTACTGAGCCGCGCCATCGCCTCGGGCTTATCATCATTCACAAACATGGCGAAAAGCTGCCACCAAGATACAGGTACGCGTTCAGACGATATACAAGACTCCCCTCAAACCAGCAGTTGATGCAGGATATACTGACCCTTAAATTATTAAGATCGAACCTTAAGACCATCTTGGTTACCGACGATGTTCCAGAAAATCGTGAATTTTTCAAGGAAGTTTTGCTTAGATTGCCAGCAGAAACGATCTTAAATGACAAAGGTGATGCTGTACCAGAGCTGATATCGACCAGGGAACCTGATGTTCAACTGCTCGATTTCGTGCTCCAGGGAACCAGCGGCTTGGAGGTCATGCAAGAGCTTGAAAACAAGCGGCTGCTCATACCTACTGTCCTGGTTTCGATGTTGAGCGAAGATGAGGAGTTGAATGCCCTGCTGCACAATCCCTTGGTTAGGTTCCTTGCCAGGGATAAACTTTTCAACATGGAAAGACTGATCGAGCAGATAGTTACCGTCCTTAAAGCGCCACTAAATTTCAGCGAATAAAAAAGGGGCGAAACGAATCGCCCCTGGATTCCTTCTCTTTAGCCTAGGGCTTACAGTGAATAGCCCTCTTCTTCGATGATGCGCTGCGCGATCTTATCTCTTGCCTTTGCCAGGTCATACGGGTAGAACCAGTATAGCCTGTGCAGCGCCTTGGAGTATTGCTGCCACTTCTCTGGATCTCCATCGGCGACATCGGCTAGCAGAAGTTTGCTATCGTTAAAGACCTTGTGCAGCGTCTGGTAGATGAAGGTCTGTGCCAGCAGTTTCACATACTCGCCACGCTCTTCACCTTTTAACTCGATGAAGCGAATGGCACGGCATAGCGCCGAATCCATTGCATATATATCGATAGCCAGGTTCGCCATGCCCTCGAGCGGATACTCGAACTCGGTGAGCATGAAGGTCTTGTCCTGCATCTTTGCCATGTGCTTCTGGGCAATGCATCCGAAGGTGTAGATAGCGGTCTTCTTTGCAACATTGACCGCGGTGATCTCCCTGCCCAGAGGTCCATCTGCTGGCTCTTTATTTATGGCATCCTGTTTGATCTCAGCCAGCACCTTGTTTAGTTCGCCCATGAAGTCAAGCTCCCCCTTCATCACCTTGCGGAAGAAGGTCCCGGGAATGACTAGGCGGTTGATCTCATTGGTTCCCTCGAAGATGCGGTTTATCCTTGCATCGCGATAAGCCCTGGCGATTGGGTATTCCTCGCTGTAGCCATATCCGCCGTGGATCTGCACGCATTCATCAACCACGAAATCGAGCACCTCGGAGCCATAAACCTTGAGGATAGATGCCTCGACATTGTACATCTCAAGGATCTTATAAGCCTTATCGATCCAACCTTCCTCGCTCTCCGGGGGCAGGGTCTTCATTGCCACATCCATCATGTCCGAAGTCCGGTAGGCTTCGCTCTCCAGGGCGAAGATGCGCATTGCCATATCAGCATACTTCCTTCGGATCATGCCAAAGCTGTTTATCGTCATGCCGAACTGCTTTCTTTCGTTGCCGTACTTAGCGGTAGTAGCTATAAGGTCTTTGCATCCGCCGTAGCAGCCGACTCCGAGCTTGAAGCGACCGATGTCGAGTATGCCGAAGGCGCTCTTGTGCCCCTTGCCCCTGGCACCGAGCATATTTTCCACCGGTACTTTGACATTGTCGAAGTGTAGGGCGGTAGTAGATGAGCCCATTATTCCCATCTTATCCTCTTCCTTGCCCCTGGTGAAGCCCTCGCTATCGCCCTCAACGATAAACGCAGAGACCTTCTTGTCATCATCCACCCTGGCATAGACGATGAATATATCAGCGAAGCCGCCGTTGGTTATCCACATCTTCTCGCCATTTAGGATGTAATGCTTGCCATCCTCGCTCAAGGTCGCTTTTGTCTTTAGGGCAAGCGCATCGGACCCGGTGGCAGCCTCGGTAAGGCAAAAAGCAGCAATAAGCTCTCCCGAAGCGAGCTTGGCTAGGTACTTATCCTTTTGCAGCTTGTTTCCGAAGAACCTAATCGGCAGCACCCCTATCCCGCTATGTGCCATCATGGAGACAGAAAAGGAGCTGGCGCGGGCGACATTCTCGGTTACATACATGCCGGTAGTGAAGCCCATATCGAAGCCGCCGTATTCCTCGGGGATATCGACCGCCAGCAGTCCCAGTTCGCCGGCTTTTTGCACATACTCCTTGTTGAGCGGTCTTTTCTTGTCGTGATCCTCAAATTCATCCAACCTGGGCATGATCTCCTTTTCGATGAAATCCCAGGCGGTCTTTCCGATCATCAACTGCTCTTCGTTAAGCTCTTCCCTGGTGAAGATAGGTCTGACCGCGGCTGGTTCCAGCAGGAACATCCCGCCCTTTACAAATTCCCTTTCGCTCATTATTTCCTCCTTAGTACTTTGTTGTTTCTAAAGCTCATATCCATCATCAGATCAACTCGTTTGGGAACTGGGTTTGATTTGCAATATCATCCCAGGGAGCTATTCCAGGATCGTATTTTATTATTATTAGGTGCATTGTCAACTTAATTATTTCAATTAATTCCTAACACCGCTTGAAGTTTCGACTTGCTTGGAACAAGCTATCATAGCCATGACCGGCTTTGTAATAACTATAACCTTCTGATATTATCATCTTATAATGACCGAGAAAATTGGCAGATATATAATAGAGGGAGTCATCGGCGAGGGTGGCATGGGAGTCGTTTACAAGGGATTCGACCCCACAATCCAGCGCCCAGTGGCTCTTAAAACCATTAGGCTGGATAACCTTTTGGGCAAAAATATCGATGATTACTCGCGAAAGATCATTGAGATCATGGAGCGGGAAGCCAAGACCTCCGGCAGGTTATTCCACCCCAACATCGTAACGACCTTGGATGCCGGCGAATGGGAGGATAGACCCTATATCGTTCTTGAGTATGTCGAGGGTGAGAGCCTACTGAATCTGCTCACCTCCGAGAAAGGCATAAGCTTCGAGATGGCTTTGGATTATGGAATGCAGTTGTGCGATGCCCTATTTTATGCGCATAGCATGGGAATAATACATAGAGACATCAAGCCGGGTAATATACTTATAAATAAGGAAAATCAAGTGAAGATCACCGATTTCGGGCTTGCCAGGATAAGCCAGGAACTACAAGCCCTGAGCAATACCAGCTTTACTGTTACCGGCACCATCAACTATATCGCACCAGAGCGCCTTCAGGGCGCTGAGGATCATCGCTCCGATCTTTTTTCTCTTGGAATAGTCCTTTATGAGATGGCAGTCGGCATCCACCCATTCATCAGTGAAGATCCCGCAGAGACACTATTGCAGATAAGCAGCGAACAACATACACCACCAACATCGGTCAATTATTCATTGCCTTCCAGGTTCGATGAAATCATCGAAAAGATGCTCCACAAAGACCCTCTACTCAGGTACCAATCCGCTAATGAGATCAAGGAAGACCTATCTGCGATCAAGGAGAAATTGAGACTAGATAAACAAGAAAAGAGGGCTGTGAGGATCTTGCCAAGAGAGAGAAAAAGTCCCAAATCAATACCTGTCGAGATGATCAAAACAAAGAAACTCCCCCCGATAGTGCAGAGCAATTACCTGATTATTGCCGTTGATGTTGAGGTGGCAAGGGATATAGGATTTACCATCCTGGAGAATTCCTTGTCATCAAAAGGGTTTAATATCACCCTGGTAAACTCCGAGGAGATGCTATTACGCACCATGCAAAAAGCACTCCCCCGGGCAGTCATCTATGAACTATCACTTACTACCATTAAACAATTCCCCCAATTACAAGGGGTAAGAGAACAAAGAAACCTGCATCGCATCCCCTTTATCTTCATAACCCAGCGTCAGAGCCTGTTGCTGAAATTGGTCGCCAAGAACCTGTTGACTCATGATGTCCTGATAACAAACCAGGAATCATATCAGCTTATGAGCAACCAGATCTTCGAGATCATAGAAAGTATCCCTAAAGATGGCTATAAACCCGCCAAGATAGACACCAGTACCGTAAAAGCATATAACAAGGCAGCAAGGGTAAGCAAAGTGGATTCTGAGCAGGAATCCCTAAAAAAAGTGCTACCTCTGGTGGATAAACTCATACTAGGTGGTAAGTATGTCGAGGCGACCAAGAGGCTGCTAAATCTCCAAGAGGAGATGCCGGATAATAAGCAAATAGATACCTACCTGGAGACCATCCGGGAAAGACTGATGGAATCATACTGCTCCAAAGTGCTCTCCGTGGAGAAAGAGAATCCCAGAGTCAAAAGACTGCTTAACCGACATAAAAAAGCCTAAGATCCCCCCATCTCGCCATCATCCTCATCACCGTTTCCAGGCGTGAGCATCTGCATGGTAACTAGCATTGGGTTGGGGGTATTATAGGTTATCATGAAGATCTTATCGGTATTGATATATCCAGCAGCGGCTACCTCTACCTTCATAAGCAGGATGGTGTATTCATCGATGGACATGGTATTGGGCAGACCGACCAGCTTGGCTCCAATAATATCAAAGGGGTTCTTCAGCCAGGTGGGCAATCCCTCCCAGAACCTCGCATAACCGTATTCATTGGTCGCCCTGGTGTCCTGGTAAACATAGCCATAACCAATATGCTGATAAAGCGCTACCTGGGCGCCGGATATAGGCTCCTTACTATAGGCATCCTCAACCAGGACATAAAGCCCCATCGCCTTTCTATCCGGCACCTTGCGCACCACGAAGTCATGAATATGAAGGGTATCCTTGCGAACATCGATATAGGTGGAGGTGGTGAAATATCCTTTGCCGGAGACGGTTACTTGATTTAATCCGAACCCGGCGTTCTCAATGCGGTATCTGCCCTTATGGTCCGTATAGTCAAAGGCGCGCTCATCATCCTTCAATGCCTTGGCTTCAACTCGCAAACCAAAGGGATGAACTATGATATCGTTCTCCTTGACCTGGTGTTGCGTAACCTGCCCCTCTATGGTCCCGTGATAGTTTTCGCATCCCATCAAGAAAAGACAGATAAAGGAAAACAGGAAAAACAAGGGTCGTACAATGCACCCTCGGCTAAGTTTGCTATGATAATTGGACTTCATGATCACAACTGCATCTTAATCAAGCATTGCCTTTAATGTCAAGGATCATGAGGCGACGGCATCTTCTTGAAGGATTAACTGCATCTTACTAGTATGTAAACATGGAAGATTATGGAAAACTCATAGCAGTTTAGGATGACATTTGCTATAAAGAAACCTGTAACTTACTAATATATATGATGGAACCTGTACTGCTGATCGACATAGGCTCTAAGCTCTGCAAGGCTGCTATAATAAAGAATCGCGCTTACCGAGAGGTCATAAACTATAATGGCACCTTCGGCTTCCCCTCTTTCGTCTTTATTGACAAAAATCGTCAGTTGACGGTCGGGGAGGTAGCCAAGTCCAAGTACCTGATGAATCCAGCGAACACGATCAATACATTTATCAACTTTTGGGGCAAACCTCTTGGCTCTGAATACATCCAATGGTGGAAAGATAGAGTCCCCTACAGCCTCAAGGAGGATCTGGAGGGAAACCTACTATTTGAGATCGAGGGCGAGGTCTTTCATCCCGCCCAACTCCTTCAATCTATGATCAAAGAGATCAAGATGCTAGCTGAACAGGAGATCGGCGACCAGATCTCTACTGCCGTAGTCGGCGTTCCATTCAGCTTCAACTCCAAGCTGCGCAGCGAGCTTAGCACAATCCTGAATGAACTAGGGCTTAGGCTCAAAGCCATCATCAATAGTACGACCGCGGCTGCTGCCTTTTATGCCTTCAAGACAAATGCCACCGAACGGATAGCTGTGTGGGATTGGGGAGCTACTGCACTTCGTATCTCCATAGCAGAGATCAGGGATAATATACTCGAAATAATCGCACACAAAGAAAAGACCGAACTGGGCGGAGATGCGGTCGATCTGATCCTTGCCAACTGGATGGCAAAAAAATACCAGGAAAACCATAAAAAAGCGCTCAATATAACACCAATGGTTCTGCAAAGATTGCTTAGCGAGGCGCAACGAGTCAAGATGGAGCTTACTAATTTCTCGGTCTCGCATATAGAGCTTCCCTATATCTCAATGGTAAACAAGAAGCCGACTGCCCTGATCGCGGATCTAAGCGCTGAAGAACTCGACAGACTTATGGAGCCGCTTATTAAAAAGAGCATCAGCAGCTTCATGGAATTATTGAAAAGGCTAAACCTTTCACCCAATGATATAGAAGCCTTATTTATTGCGGGCGGGATGGCTAATAAAAGCAGTATAAAGAAAATAATGAACGAGTACTTCGATATCGCCACCGTCAAGGGAGCCACACCGGGGCATATCATCATCTACGGTCTCGGCATCGCCTCCGGAGATATTCAGATGTTATCCAAAGAGATCAAGATATTCGAGATATTCCCCCATGAGACCTTTATCAAGACTGCGCAGAGCGACTTTATCTCCATCGTTCCTTGCAACCAGCCGATTCCATATACTGCCCGAGTTACGGTACCGGTTCTCAAGGACTTCAACGGCGAATTCTTCATCTATCAGGCAAATCCACACCACCCAGCCGGTAAAGAGAAAGTGGGGGAATACAACCATATCGCCTACATAAAAAAGGATGATGATACTTTTGAGCTGGAGATCGTCTGTCAAATAGACGCGCAGGGCTTTATCAGCATTTCTGGATACGAGCCGGTAAAAAAGAAGCTCAACCCGCTTGAAAATCAACTCCTCTCCACAAGATCACTGCGAGTTATCAGCTCAGAGTCGCTTCAAAAAGGATTCATGATCGGTGAACACTATGAGATCCTGGAAAAGATCGGGCAGGGAGGATTCACCTATATATACAAGATAAGAAACCACAGCATCCCTCGCATAGAAGCACTAAAGATATTGAAACCTGAGCATAATAACGATGAGATAATATTAAAACGATTCAAGAGATCGGCAATGGGGCTTCTAGGATTTAAAAACGAGTATGTAGTTACCATCTTTGAGATATTTCAGTTCAAGGGCTTGAACTGCATCCGTATGGAGTTTGTCGATGGCTGGGACCTCGAGGTCTTCATGAAAACAGCCACCTTCAAAGGCTTGAGCATTCCACAGAGGATCTCCATAGCCAACTATATCTGTAAAGCCATGGTCGAACTAAAGAAAAAAGGAATCCTACATGCGGACCTGAAACCGGCAAATATCATGGTTACTAAAGATGACTTCAAAGCCAAGCTCATCGATTTCGAGCTTTCCCGGTTCGTGAAACTCCCCCCGGTAAGCCGGGAGAAGGTTACCGGCACGCCTAAATACATGTCCCCAGAGCATATCTCGGTTGAATCTTCGTTCGGGGAATGGAGCGATATCTACTCGCTCGGTCTCATACTTTACGAGATGTTAACCGGCGAGTTTCCCCACAAGGAGCAGAATCCGAAGGTCGAGTACGGCATCTTCGACTTCCATGAGAGCACCCCCATCGACCCCTGTAAGATCAAGCCGGAGCTGCCCAAGGATATCTGCGATGTGATATTAAAGTGCATCAAGAAGAAAAGAAGCGAGCGCTACCAGACCTTTGAGGAACTCATGCTAGACCTTGCTATGTACGAGTTTCTTTGAGCTTCCCGACTTATGTGATCGATCTGCTGCATACCCCCTGCTTACCTTTAAGAAATCCCCTATCCGAGCTTAAAATAGGTGCAGCAAACCTGCAACACTAACAGAAATAGACTATTTATGGGGAAATAAGAGTGCCTTGGATATTCTGTTTAACTTGTGCTGCCTAGTTTTGGTGAGGAGCCGGTGGGCGCCCGGGCGCCCACCGGGTCAGAGGATTGGAGGTAGAATAATCAATCGGCTGGAGGTTACCGATTGACAGTGAGAAGGCTTGTGTGTGGCGTGAAAAAGTTTCTGATTGGAGGATCAGAATCTTAGATGGAGAAGCATCGTCTTTGTGGATAAGACGACCAGTTGTCAGGCAACTTTCTAATGAGGACGAAACCCCCGAATGATCGCCTTCTAACCATAACTACCTTTCGCCTCTCAAAGAACCATTTTGTCTTTTAACTTCCATTAAGAAAATATGCAAGCATTATGCCAAAAAAGATGAAAAAGCCATTTTATAGTACCGAAAATACCGATATCGGTAAATTATCATTAAATATCAACGAGATAAAAATATGATGCTTGGTGATGCAGCTCGTTTTTTCAATCTCACTTGTTCTAATATCCACTGCCAAGAAATATTTATTGTCCATTGTCTAACCAGGTTGATGCATCTATGCTCCAATTTGGTTCCCTGAAAATAGTGTTGCAAAACTGCAACACACAAGAATGACAACCGGCAAATAGACCATTATTGCCTTTGTTTGCGATAGTTGGAGCTTTTGATCCCATATTTTTTTAGCAATCTTTGTAGGCTGCTGCGATCTATTCCAGCTTCAAACGCGCTGCGAGAGACATTACCACGATTTTTTCTTAAAAGATAGCTGAAATAATCGTTATGAAAATCCCAAAGTACTTTATCTTTTGCCTTATTGTAGTTGAGTTCATTTATCACCCGGTTGTCCTTTGACAAACTTTGTAATTCCGGGGGGAAATTTGACAAGTGGATATATCCATTTTCACTGCCCAGTAGCACGGTTCTTTCCACTAGATTCTTCAGCTCGCGCACATTCCCCGGCCAGTCATATTGCAGCATTGCTTTTTCCGCCTCCGGCTTGAAGCCCAAGATCTTCTTGTTAAATCTCGAGTTAAACTCGTCAAGAAAGTGGTCTGCCAAGAATAGTATATCATCCTTGCGCTCCCTCAAGGGGGGTATATTCAATTCCACTACATTAAGTCGAAAGAACAGATCATTACGAAATCTTCCCTTCTCGATCTCCTCACTCAGATTCTTGTTGGTAGCGGATAGCACCCTGATATCGACCTTGAATTCGGTATTGCTCCCCAAGGGGCGCACCTTTCTGTCCTCGAGCACTCGCAGTAGTTTCGCCTGCAGCGAAAGGCTCATATCACCGATCTCGTCGAAGAAAAAAGTGCCCCCATTTGCACTCAGAAAAAGCCCCTTCTTGGCTGACCTGGCATCGGTGAAAGCACCCTGCTCATAGCCGAACAACTCACTTTCCAAAAGGGTTTCCTGGAAGGCGCTGCAATTGATGGGGATGAATGGATGGTTGCTCCTGGTGCTCAGCTTATGTATTGCTCGGGCTACTAGTTCTTTACCGGTGCCGCTTTCCCCGGTTATAAGCACCGTGGAATCTGCCCGGGCTATGGTCTGGATCTTCTCGAAGATGCGGTGCATCACGCTACTTTTCGCATAGATCTTATCAAGGCGATTGGCTGAAATCTCGGCTAGTTGTTGCATGTAGGCTCTCCGGATGGAGATCTCGTTGGATAGCCTACCAAGCACCTCGCGGAGTTTAGATGGTAGTAGTGGTTTGACTACATAATCGCTGGCTCCCTTGCGTATGGTCTCCGCTGCCCGTTCAGCCTTATCATAGGTTGTTACAATAACTACAACCGCATATCTATCCATGCGTTTAATTTCTTCGAGAACCTCCAATCCGTTTTTCTCTTGCATCTGAAGATCCAATAGTACAAAGTCATAAAACCTGTCCCTGTACATCTCCAGCCCTTTTAACGGGGATTGGGCAATATCCACAAGGTAGTCCTCGGAGGTGAGCAGAACCTTCAGTTCATCAAGCGCCTGTTTTTCATCATCTATTACCAAAGCTCTTGTCTTGGGGGGCATTTTATCCACCGGCTATCCTCCTCTAGGGCTTAAAACAAAGCACTTGAATAAATGTTTCAAAATTTTTCATCAGGTTTTCTCTTTTTTGCCAAAGTTTGCTATCGTCCTTTGTAAGAGAGATTTAAACTCTGCCATGAAGTATTGGATGGAGAACCTTTTTGTATGTTCGATCATCGCCTCTCTATCAAGGGAGATCTTTTTTGATCTTTGTACAGCCTCACATAGAGAATCGACATCTTGATGATCGAAGAAGATTCCACCTATGTTTTCTTTGATCGTCTCCAGGACCCCACCGGCTGCAAGGGCGATGACCGGCGTGCCAACAGCGTTCGCTTCCAGTGGCGTTAAACCGTAATCCTCTATTCCTGGAAATATCAAGGCTCTAGCTCGATTATAGTAATCGTTCAGTACCCTATCCGGCTGCCAGCCTAAAAACTTGATATTGCCATTTGAGGCTGACCTTAGCTTCTTCATCTGGGGACCATCTCCGATAATCACAAGCTGATCGCCTAGGCGATTGAAGGCCTCGATGGCTAAATCAAGGCGTTTATATGGAGCGGGAGCAGACACGATGAGGTAAAAATCCTCTTTTGCTACCCCGGTGTTGTAGAATGTCTCATGGTTAACCGGTGGGTGCAAGACAACAGCATCACGGCGATAGTACTTGTTTATCCGTCGCTTGATATGTTCCGAGATAGCGATAAAAAGATCGACCCGATGGCTAGCGCATACCTCCCATTGGCGCAAGTGCTTGCTGAGGTAATCTATTATCGCCCTGGTAATCCTCCTCTTGCCATTTGAATTGAAGTACTCATCCTGCATCTCCCACAGGTACCTGGCAGGGGTGAATGAGTAGCAGATATGGCAGCAATAGCTGCCGGTTATAGCGCCCATAGCTGCGCAGTGCGAGGAGCTGATCACCAAATCGTATCCTTTTAGGTTGAACTGCTCCACCGCATAAGGAAATAGCGGCAGCATGTACCTATAGTTCAAGCTGCGGGGCGCTTTCTGAAGGAAGCTGGTGTGAATGCGGTGTCTCTCGATTATCGGCGAAACGCTCCCCTGGTGGTGAAAAAGGGTATATATCTCCGCGTCGGGGAACATTTGACAAAGAATCTCCAGCACCCTCTCGCCACCTCTCATACCCGTGAGCCAATCATGTACTATGGCAACCTTCATTTCTGCCTGCCTTCTCTATAACAATAGTAACATAATAAATTATTCATGCAAGTAAAATTTACAGGTACGGCTCCCTGGGTATTTTGCTCAGAATGCAAGCCCTAAAAATGAAGGAAAACATTATCTTGTTACATAAATCTTTCTATGAGCCTATAGAGCCTATGGTTGGTAATATATTCATATTTCTGTTGTAGGTTCCTGAATTCCTCCTCGAGATCGGCAAATCGCCTTTCTAAGTCTCGGTAGTCTCTACCTTGTTTTTCTATGTATTCTCCTTTTTGCTTATCTTCAGCCTCCAATTTACTAATGTACTCGTTTCGCAGTTGGCTTTCTTCATTGAGCTGCCTAATTTTGTGTTTGAGGTGATTTATCTGCTCCACCAGGGATTCTGTGCTTATAATGGCCTGGGCATATTGACCTTCCAGCTTCTTGATATAGGTTTGCAGCCTATCTATATGGTCGTTCTTCTCTTGGAACTCCTGGCGCATCTGCTCAATGGTTTGTTTTAGCTCACTAATTACCTGTAGAAGCTCCCTCTGGTAGCTTGCATGTTTTTCCAGTTCTTCATGTTGTTGTCGAATCTCGTCTTTGGCTTGCTCGCAGTAGGCGACCATCTCTGAATAGCCTTGCCTTGATCCTATTATCGCCTTGATAAACTGGTTAATTTCCCGCGCAGGAACAGTCCTTTTTTTCTTTGTACGAGTTACCTGTTGCATAACCTGCCCTGGATTTATCGATTTTCCTATAAAATACCCCATTCGATAGGGCAACCCGATGGACAAGCTCTCCATGAGGCAGCGGTTGGTAAGCTGATAGGCAGCATTAAGCAGTTCTTCACCCATTGGAAGATACCCTAAAAAGCCCTCCAGAACATGCTCTAGTAACCATAAGGTCAAAGCGCTAAGCGGCAAACGCTCATAGGCGTAGCCTGTTCGAGCTAGATATCCCTCCACTTGACTGATCTTGACCAAGCCATACTCTTCATGTTCATGAAGGAATCGAGCATCTATGCCCAGATGATCCTGGAATTCAAGAATTTTTCGCTCCGCTTTCACTATCTGCGTGTGGTTATAGGGAAAAACCAGCAAAGCTCCCCGTATGCAGACCCGCAGCACCTCTTCCATGACCTTTTCGCGTGATGTTGGGTGTATGTGTTCAAGTGTATCGATGCTGATGGCTATATCGAATGTATCATCTACGAATGGTAGCCGGGCAGCATCGGCGATGACCATGTTTTCGTGCTCGAAGGCAGCCAGGTCTGCTATAATGACACTATCTTTTTCGAGCAATTCTGCAGCAATACCATTAGCCCCTCCAACATCGAGGATCTCAAGCTGCTCATCTTTCTGGCGTATAGCATCAGCGATATGCAGGATAGGCAGGTAGCGTATGAAAATATCGGTAGGCGATCTTAAAAGCTCACTTTTCATATTCGATATCTTAATGGCAAGGCGAAAATTTGCAATGAAAATTATGACTTGCTTAAGATCGCATAATGCGCTTTAAGTTCATTCTAGCATGAGATGTGTATATACAAAGATAGCAGCTTTGCTTATCTGCATGCTCTTGCTTCAGGGTGGCTTAGCTTGTCATAAGAGGAATTCGGGAGCTGAAAGAAAGGCAATACTACTAGGTTTCGACGGTATTGATTGGGAGATAATCGATCAGCTTCGCGATGCTGGCGAGCTTCCCAACTTCGAACGAATGATAACCCAAGGCTCCAGTGGCGTTCTTACAAGCATCGAGCCGATGTTTTCGCCGGCGATATGGACCAGCATAATGACCGGCTATAGCCCTCAAGTTCACGGCATCAGGAGTTTCACGGTGCAGACTGAAAAGGGAGATCTGGCGCCGGTGTCGTCCAACATGAGAAGAACCAAGGCGATCTGGAACCTGCTCAGCGAGCATAATATGATCCCAGGTATTGTCGGCTTCTGGGTTACCTATCCGCCAGAAGAGATAAGAGGGTATATCTGCTCCGATGTTACCTATCCGTTGCGCCAGAAGGATGAGGGATCCGGCTGGCCGGTTTTCGCCATAGATGCCAACAATACTTATGCTTCCTCGGTTTATCCGCCAGGTTTCTTCGAGGAGATACTTCCTTTGATGCATACCAAACGCGGTGAAAAGGAGATGGAGTTGCTCCTCAAGGATAACATCCTGACTCAGACCGGCTCATTCACCATGTATTTCAAGGACCTTAGTTATCATAAAATAGGCAAGTACTTGTGGGAAAACAAGCATCCGAGGTTCCTGGCAGTCTATTACGAGGGAGCCGATATGCTCTCTCATTGGTACTGGAAGGACTATCGTCGATATAGACAGATGAATAAAGGTAAGCTTAATCCAACATCAATGGAAGAGAAATACAAGCTATTCGCTGGCAAGGTGATATTGAATTACTACAGGGTGCTGGATCGCTATCTTGGTGAACTCATGAAACTGGTGGATGATGATACGCTTTTAATGGTGGTTTCAGACCATGGTTTCAGGGATTACGATCCAACCGAGCCGATCCAGGTGGGCGATGATATAATAAGAAGGGGTATTTACGGCTGGCACAGCATCAATGGAGTCATCATCGCCTTCGGCAAGGGAATTAGAAAGGGAACCAGGATTAAACGAGCATCAGTGCTGGATATTACACCGACCCTTTTATATTACTTTGGATTGCCAGTGGCAAGGGATATGGACGGTAAAGTACTGGGCGAGCTTTTTACCAAGGATTTCCTAACCACACAAAAGCTAGATTTTATCGATAGCTACCAGGTCGATCTGAATGAAAGCGCATCTTTTAAGCCTAAGCGCTCGCCACAGGATGCTGAACGATTGGAGCTGCTTAAGAGTCTCGGCTATATCCAGGGCATGTAACCCGATACGGACTTTATTTCACGCTTTGCTTATGCCGCCGAGGTGGTGTCCTTCGATTTCTCTTTTTCCTTTGTTTGCTTAGTATCTGATGAGGAACTGGTCTTGGATCTTGATGTATGCCCTGAATTATTATTTTCGCTGCGCAGCGCTTTTTCTCTGTCCTTGGAGGGGTAATCGTTCACATAAAAGCCGGGACCTTTGAGAATAAAGCCTGCTGGAGATATGATTTTATGTACCTTTTTACCGCAGAACTTACAGGTCTTTACCGGTGCTTCACCGAAGCCCTGCAATACCTCGAAGATTCTACCGCAGGAATCGCACTTGTATTCGTATATCGGCATGATTTTAGACCTCCTTTTCTAGCAAAATGAGCAGCATAGACATCATTTGAAGAATATCAGCACGAAGATATAGAAAAGCAGCGTGATAACTGCTGAGATAGCCAGCGGACCCAGATGGAAGCGCCATCCGAAATCATCGGTTCCCTGCTGATTTTTTTTCATCATCTTTTCTGAATTCTCCTCGTCCATAATGCCAAGGTTTCTGCCAATTATTGATAAACAAAGAACTGGTCTGTTTTGTTCCCATATCGGTTCGACTAGTACGAATCCCTTCATATTACTCGAATATTGATAAGTCAACCCCTCTTTGCGTGAACCTATCCCAGTCTTAAGGAATATAATGTGCTCACCTTTATTAGATTGTGGAGGATATTATCTGACCAACCACCCATTGTCCTTATACCATTGCACCGTCTCAGCTATACCAGTCCTGAAGTCGGGATAGTTGAACTTGAAGCCAAGTTTTTTCAGTCTCTGGTTGGAGAAGATCATGTCCTGGCGTGAATAATCGATGTACTCGATGTCCAGGCGCGGTCTTAAGGGAGTACGAAGCTCAAACTGCTGGCACATTCTGTCAAAAAGGTGTTGCAATCGCCTATTTAGTAGATTGATCGCCCACCTTGAATGTTTGACCAACATGGCTGCGCAACCGCGCCAGATTGGTTTGAAAATTGGGAATTTGAATAGGGGACTTAATCCGAATGGCTCAATCAAGGATTGGAGATACTGCTCGACTGTCAAAGGAGTATCATCGACCAGGTTGTAGGCGCCCCCGATGGCGCGATCATTTTGTGCAACCAACACCGCAGCCCGTGCCACATCCTCTGCATGAACTGCATGAGCGTAAAAGCCTCCCTTGATGCCCAAAAGTGGTAACCGCTTGAGCCTCCATTTTACCAGTTGAGCCAAAGCGAGGAAACAGGCATGACCATAAGTGCTGCGGGGACCATAAATGAGTGTGGGGCGCAAGGATGTAACCGGCAGACCGTTCTCGTGGTAGTACTTGAATGCAGCCAACTCCCCGGCATACTTGGATAGACCGTAGTTGTTAGAGGGCGCTTTAGGATGCTCTTCATCGATGGGGATGTAGGCAGGGGAGCCATAGACCGCTACCGAGCTTATTATTATGAAGCGCTTTAAGCCAGCCTCCAAGGAAGCTTTTGCCATGTTATGAACCCCACCGCAATTGACATCGAAAAGAAGCTCCCTCGACGCGCTGAAATCGAAGATGCCAGCATTGTGTACTACGATATCGCAGCCCTTTACTACCTTGCGCAGCGAGTCGATGTCGGTTACATCAGATGGTATAAATTCAGCTCCCAGCCCGGTAACGAAGTCTGAATCCATATCTGGCAGGTCAGTGGCTTTGAGATCGTATCCAGCAGCAATAAATTCCTCAACCAGATGGGTGCCGAGAAAACCGCAGGCACCGGTAACCAGAACCTTTGACATACTTCGTCCCTCCCTTTTACCCAGAAGGATACATTATCTTTAACTATATTGGTAGCATCTGCTACCTAGCACTAGTTCCCGGAACTATTAACCATACAAACAGAGCGCCTAGAAGGGTCATGGCTGCTGCGACATAAAAGGGACAGTAGAAGGATACGTAACCAGCCAGGAATCCTGTAACCAAGGGACCGCTAGCAAGCCCCAATCCGAAGCCGGTTGCGATCAAACTCACCTGCTGGGCTTCCTTGCCTGCCTGGGATAGATCGGCTGCTAATGCGAAAAGCGGCGATGCTAATGCAGCCGAACCGATACCCTGCAAGGCACGAAAGAAGATCAGCCATTCAGTACTAGGAGCATAGCCAAGTAGTATTGTAGCTGGCGCCATCAGGCAAAGCCCCAACATGATAACCCTCTTCCTGCCAATCCGATCACTTAACCTGCCAAAGGGAAACTGCAAGAATAGGCGCACCAGAACCATGGCAGAGAAGGCGATACCAAAGTGAAAGGCATCCTGACCAAGCCGCTCATTGAACTCATTCTCCAGGGTGGTCATCATGGTCATGCCAAATCCCCATGCGAAACTGACCACGGCGAGGATCATGTGGCTTGTCGCCAAAGCAGCCATCTCATTTCCCGGCATCGATTCCTCATCAGCTTGAGCAGATGTGCGGCGGGATCCCTCCCCCACGGTTAGCATGAACAAAAAGCCGAGGACAACAAAGAATGCACCGGTAGCAAATACCCAACTCCTGCCATAAGTCACGGTTATATAACCGCTAAGGATAGGACCAAGAAAAAATCCCAATCCTCTAAAGGTCGTATAAAATCCCATGGAGCCGCCTCTGCTCTGCTGAGAGCTGAATTTTACCAGCAACCCCAGGGATGCCGGTATGATGGTGGCTGCTGCCATGCCGTGGAGGAAGCGCAGCATTATTAATTGAGGGTAGGACTCGACCATGCCGTAAGAGAAGGTAATTAGAGCCAATGCTAGCAAACCAGCCAAGATAAACGGCTTGCGGCGACCGATACGGTCGGTTAGATTAGCCATGGGGCGCTGTCCTAGAGCCATTGTAAAGCCATAAACAGCTATGGCGATGCCGACCAATGTCTCTCGTGGAAGCTCCTTGAATCCCTCTGCATGGAGATCATGAATGATCAGTGGTATCACGATCATCAGCAGGCTATTGCTCAGCGCATCGCTTAGGCGCACCATGGAGATCGCAAGCACCCTTCGAGTCAAGCCTTGTCCCTTAAGAGATATCAGAAGGTCGTTTTTTCGTGTATTAAGCGACATATCGATAACAACAAGTTCTTACTATATCCATTGCAGCCTGAGCGTACAAATATGCACTCCTTTGTGGGAACCCCAAATCTTCGGTTTGATCGGATTTATGATGCAAGAAAACCTCGCAGGTTCTTGGATTGCTTGATATAATCAAGGTGTCAAAATAAATACCCACGAGATGTGCTGATGATAAAAAATTTCAATGCAAAATTCAAACTCCAAACCAGAGATAAAAATATCACAAACAATGCTGGCTTCGCCCTACTAAAAACAATAGCAGAAAAACAAGGGACTAAAAAGTTCTTGAAAAGTGATAGAGTGGTAGATTGATAGAGTGATAAAGGAGGGAAGGCGTGAGGTAGGAAAAAAGAACATTACAACCAAGACACAGAAATCACATGGAAAGAATTGATAAGTGATAGAGTGATAAAGTGATAGGGTAGCACCGTGTGGATTTTTGATTCTCTTGACTTTCCATATACCTTGTCCTAGTTTACTGCACAACTTAATTACGATATCAAAGGATTTCGATGGCTGAAGATCTACGAAATGTCCTCAAGCTGGAGGACTTCAAGAGCAAGGACGAGCTTGCCGAGTACCTCAAGGCACGTGATCTGGTGCTCAGCGCACAAGAGGTGCTCAAGATAAAGGACCTGCTAGGCAGAAATCCATCACTGGTCGAGCTTTACATATTCAACGGCGAGTGGAGCGAGCACTGCTCGTACAAGAGCAGCCGGGCATTCCTGAAGAAGTACTTCCATACCGATGGTCCAACAGTTGCACAGGGTCCGCAGGAGGATGCCGGCATCCTCTTCATAGAGGAGATCAATGGTGTAAAATGGTGCCTTGTCATCGGGCATGAGAGCCATAACCATCCCTCACAGGTGCTCCCAGTTGAAGGGGCTGCAACCGGCATCGGCGGCATCGTTCGTGATGTTGACTGCATGGGCGCTGATGTTATCGGTGTACTCGATCCCCTGCGATTTGGCGATCCCAAGGGAAAACATAGCGCTCGCACCAAGTGGATCGCCGGCGGTGTAGTCGAGGGGATTATGGAATACGGCAATGCACTCGGCGTCCCCAATCTCGGTGGAGATGTTTACTTCAACGAGAGCTTCGATGACAACTGCCTGGTCAATGTAGTCGCCATCGGCAGGGTCGCCTACGATGATATCATCCATAGCAAGGCGCCGCCTGCCGCTGCCGATATGCCTTATGATGTCATTCTGGTCGGGAAACCTACCGATGCAAGCGGATTCGGCGGAGCTGCCTTTGCCTCGGAGGATATGGATACCGATAAGGATATAGAGAAACAGGGAGCGGTGCAGGTTCATGATCCCTTCCTGAAGAATGTCCTTGCCATGAGAAAGGCTAACCGGGCAGTGCTTGATAAGGCTAAGGAACTTGGATATGCGGTCGGCTTCAAGGACCTGGGTGGCGCCGGGCTTGCCTGCGCTTCCAGTGAGATGGCTGCCGCTGGCAATCTGGGAGTACGCATCTACCTCGACAGGGTGCATGTTGCTATTGAAAACCTGCCCCCTGAGGTCATCGCCTGCGCAGAGACCCAGGAAAGATACCTGCTCATGGTGCCCAGGGAATTCTCCAAGCAAGTTTTGCATATCTATAACCATGACTGGGAACTGCCTAAGATATCGCAGGGCGCCTGCGCCAGGATCATCGGAGAGGTCATCGATGAGCCTGACTACATATTGTTGCATGATGGTGAGCCGGTAGTAGCTGTGCCGGTTTGCAAGCTGGTCGGCGCCATTAGCGAGGATCACCCAAGAGAAAAGCCACAGATAAAGCTAAATGAGCCGGTATTCCCTATGCCCGAAGACCTGGGGAGCGTTCTTTTACGCATCCTGGAGATGCCCGAGATAGCCTGCAAGGCTTACATTTACAATTACTACGACACAGAGGTGCAGGGCAATGCCGTAATAAGGAGCGGTGAAGCCGATGCTGGCGTCATTGCCCCCTTGCTTGAATATGGTGGCAGATGCGGGATCGCAATCGCCACGGATAATAATCCGTTCTATGGACGGATCGATCCCTACTGGGGAGGCGCAAATGCGGTCTTCGAGGCGATGCGCAATGTGGCAGCGGTCGGTGCCAAGCCGATCGGGTTGACCGACTGCCTTAACTTCGGCAATCCAACGCACCCGGTCAGCTATTGGCAGTTCGAGGAAGGGATAAGGGGGGTCGCTGAGGCAGCAAAGGGCATCAGGCTAAAGGATTATCCAGGTCAACCTTGCCCGATAGTGAGTGGGAATGTGAGCCTGTACAATAGATCCGCTAGCGGAGTTGGGATAGATCCCTCTCCAATAATATGTGCCGTGGGGCTGCTCGATGACTTCAGCAAAGCGATCACCATGCAGCTCAAGGCGTCTAACGACCTACTATTGCTCATTGGCGCCAGGAGAGATGAGTGCGGTGGTTCAGCCTTCTATCGCAGCCATCTCGATTCATTGGGCGCTAATGTGCCCCGTTTCGATTTCGAGGAGGCTACCCGGATGATACATGCGGTCATCGATATAATCGACCAGTCTTTGGCTCGCGCCTGCCATGATATCTCTGATGGGGGGCTTGCTGTCTGCCTGGCAGAGATGTGTATGGGAGCCAGGGCCAATGGATCTGTTGGCATAAGTGTGGATCTTAGCCGTTTAGGCTCCCACCTGCGCGCAGATAAGCTGCTTTTCTCCGAGAGCGGTGGATTTGTCCTGGAGATACCGCCGGAGAACTACGAGATATGCAACCGCATCTTGCTCAACTATGGCATTTATTATCGCTATATAGGCGAGACGCGCCCGGAGCAAAGATTTACAATACTTGAGCGGGATAAGGCGCTTATAGACCTAGAGATAAGGCAGCTTATAATGCCCTGGACTTCTGGCTTGGAAAAGGCGATGAGGTAAGTATGCAAAAAGATGAGCCGACAATACCGCGCATAGCAGTAATCCAATATCCGGGAAGTAACTGCGAGTATGAGACCGCACGGGCGGTACGGGCTGCCGGCATGGATGCCGAGATCTTCCGCTGGAACCGAGATCCAGACCTGTTGACCGAGTTCGATGGTTATATAATACCAGGCGGTTTCTCATACCAGGATCGAGTGCGGGCAGGAGCCATCGCTGCCAAGAAAGATATTGTTCGTACACTCATACGACAAGCCATGAAAGGCAAGCCAATCTTGGGCATCTGCAATGGCGCCCAGGTATTGGTCGAAGCTGGATTGGTGCCCGGCATAGATGAAAAACCTATGGTCCAGATGGCTTTATCTCGTAATGTAACCCCAGGTAGGAGCGGCTTCTACTGCGAGTGGGTGTTTGTAAAAGTAAACAAGCCTCCCGAACCGACCGCCTTTGATCTAGCATTCGATGATAACGAGATCATACCGATACCGGTTGCACACGGGGAGGGGAACTTCACCACCACGGATGATGAGGTAAGGCACGCCATAATGAAAAACCGACAGGTATTGTTTCAGTACTGCGACAGCGTGGGCACGGTTTATGCTGACTTCCCGATAAATCCCAATGGCTCTTTTGCCAATGCAGCCGGCATAATCAATCGAGCCGGCAATGTCCTCGCCCTGATGCCCCATCCGGAGCGCGCCAGTTGGCTATACCAGTTGCCAGATAGCATTGTAAGCCAGTACGCCCAGAGAAAATACAGGGCGATCGGGGATAGCGAGTCGCTGCTTGGGGCGGGACCGGGGCGGAAGATATTCGCTAGTATGCTAAAATACATAAATCTGAAGGGTAAACAATGAAGGCATTCCTTATCGTACATCTTATAACCCAGGACCTGGTGGCTAATACCACCCTGGCAACACTGGTGGATGATATGGGATATTCCGGTGAGCTTATGAACCTCAAGCGGGATGATCTTTGGGAGATCGAGCTTGACTGCAAGGATAAAAATGAGGCGGAGAGGATACTGCATAAATTGGCTACACAGACCAAGCTATTCGTCAACCCCAACAAGAACACCTTCAGCATCCACACCGAGCAGTACTTCGGCAAATCGAGAGCGCGCCATGCAGAAGACACGGTAATACTTGGAATAAGTGAGTACTTGGCAGATACCCGCGGCGACATAGCCCTAGCCTCCCTGCGTAAGCTATACAAAGGCTTCGAGGTGGTGCAGCGCATCCGATACCGTACCTTATGGAGCTTCCATCTTTCAATCGATGATATGACCAGAGCCAGGGAGCTGGTCGAGAGGATAGCAATCACCAGGGATATAGACAACGGATTGTTGATAAATCCTCACTCACAGCGTTTCGAGATCGTCTGATCCCAGTGAAAGACCTGTCTATAATCATTGTCAACTATAACACAACCGATTATCTGAAGAACTGTCTATTCTCCATTGAAAGCGGCTGCAATCTTGATTACGAGGTCATCGTTGTTGATAACAGCTCCACCGATGGTGTGGCAGAGATGCTGGCAGCGGATTTTCCCAGCACCAAGCTGGTAGTAAACCAGGAAAATCTCGGCTTTGCCAGGGCTAATAACCAGGGCATGAGGATAGCCGGGGGGAACTATATTATCCTGCTCAACCCGGATACCATTGTGCTGCCAGGTGCCCTGGAGAATATGGTGCAGTGTTTGGAGAGTAATTCGCAGATAGGAGCGGTGGGTCCGAGAGCCTTTATCGATGATGATATGACCCTCCAGATAAGCACCAACAAGCCACCGGATCTCCTCCATGCCATCCTTGAGCAAACGATTGCATCCAGGATATTCCCTAATGCCTCCAAGATAAGGCAACTTTGGGAGGTCGATTGGCAATACTGGCTCAAAGATGATCAGCTCTGCGAGGTGCCTGGCATCGGAGGGGCGTATTTCATGCTCAGCGCTGAACTGGCTAGGAAGCTCGATTATATGGATGAACATTATTTCTTGGGATACGAGGATACCGATTGGAGCTATCGTATTCGCAGATCAGGCTATAAGATAGCTGTTGAACCTAAAGCCAGGATCATTCACTACTTCGGACAAAGCAAGCTGCGCCATGCCGAGAAGATTAGAGACCTCGTTGCTTGGGACAAGGGATTGCTTTGTTTCTTAAGCAAGCGTTATAAGCGGTCAACCATCGCCCTGTTCAAGTCATGCATGTTCGCCTCCAACCTGGTAAGGCTCGGAAGCGCACACTTGAAAGGACTTAAAAGAGTCATCGAGGAAGCTAGTGAAACGGTAAAGCCTGAAGATGGAATAACCCTCAGGTGGGAAGGTAGTTGCCAGACGGAGCACAAACATCGCTACCTGTTGGAGATCTCGAACTCGGTCAACTTCATCGACAAGTTCGCTTCCTTTCCAAGCGAAGCCCTTTTTGCCATAAAACCACAGGTGCTGCAACGCTTCGCTAAAGGAGCCTATTTCTGGCGAGTCTATGATCTATCGCGAGAAGATTGGAGTCATGCTCCGCTAGCCAGCAGCAGCTTCAGGCTTTAGTAAGGCTTGAGGGTGTGGATATTTACATAGGCAATAGATTGTTCTCCCCGCCTCCTCTCCCCCTGGAGTCCGTCTCAAAATGTCCAAAAAGCCCTCCAATATATCATTCCGACCAAGCTTGTGCTGGTTTTTTCGGAACAAGCTCGGTCGGAATGACATATCGGGTAAATATCTGGGGGTATAAGACAAACTCCTTTGGTAGAGGGCTTCTACCTACTTAAGGGCAATTAACTCGAACTAAATAGATACACTTGCTTGTATGCCAACAAATTATATTATGTTGAAGCCTTGTCCGCTCCGGTCAACTCAAGGAATTCATCCTCACCGATGACCTTTATATTAAGCTTTCTTGCTTTTTCGAGCTTCGAGCCAGCTTCCTTGCCTGCTACCACATAATCTGTATTCTTGCTCACCGATGAGACGATTCTGGCGCCGCAACTTTCAGCTAACTCCTTTGCCTGCTTCCTGGTCATGCTTTCCAGCACCCCGGTGAAGACCACGCTTTTCCCATTGAGAGCATCGGAGAGCACCCCATCGATAGCCTCCCTTTTCTTTGGCTTTACGCCAGCATCGAGCAGCCTTTGCACTAGCTTAACATTACGCGGTTGGGAGAAGAATTCAACCACGCTGGAAGCCATCTCCTGTCCAAACTCGTGAATAGAGATCAGGTCCTCCTTGGATGCCTGCATTATTTGTTGTATGGAATCGAAGTTCTCCTGGAGCAGTTTTGCCCCGCGCTGGCCGATGAACCGTATGCCAAGCCCGAAGATGAAGCGATCCATAGTGGTATCCTTGCTTCTTTCGATTGCATCTAGCAGTTTCTGCGCCAGTTTATCCCCCATCCGCTCCAGCTTGAACAGGTCCTGCTTGGTGAGGTTGTAAAGGTCGGCGGCATCCTTGATGATACCGCGATCCACCAGTTGATGGATGAACTTCTCGCCGAGTCCATCGATATCAAGCGCATCCTTTGATGCAAAGTGTGTTATGCGAGCCTTGATCTGTGCTGGACAGTGGATGTTTATACACCTTGTTGCTGCCTCACCAGGGCTCCTGACCACCTTCTCGCCACAAACCGGGCATCTACCGGGCATGGTGATATCCTTCTCGTTGCCGCTTCGTTTTTCCTTCAGCGTTTCCACCACCTCAGGGATGACATCCCCGGCTCGGCGAACTATAACATGATCGCCGATGCGTACATCCTTGGCTTTCCACTCGTCCTCGTTATGCAATGTGGCGCTGGAGACGATGACTCCTCCCACCTGCACCGGCGCTAGCTTCGCAACCGGGGTTATAGCTCCGGTCCTTCCCACCTGGAAGATGATATCGGTAACCACCGTCTCCTCTCCTTTGCTTGGGTATTTGTAGGCTATTGCCCAGCGTGGGCTGTGCGAGGTAGCGCCTAGCTTTTCGTGTAACCCTAGGTCGTTTACCTTGATCACCACTCCGTCGGTCTCATAGGGCAGTGAATGTCTCTTAAACTCGAACTCTCGAACGAACTGGAGCACTTGCTGTTGGTTACTACATAATGAAGCTGGTTGAGGTACTGCAAATCCGAGATCCACCAGCAGTTCGATAGCCTCTGCCTGCGTCTTAGGGCGCTCAGGCTCGATGTGAGCGATATGGTAAGCAAAATAATTAAGCGGCCTTTGGGCGGTGATCTTGGGATCAAGCTGCCGTAGGGAGCCAGATGCTGCATTGCGGGGATTGGCAAAGATTTTTTTACCTAGTCGCTCATTCTCTTGATTAAATCGGGCAAAGTCATCCATGCGCATATATACCTCGCCGCGGATAACGATATAATCAGGCACATAGCCATTATCGAGCAGGATCAGGGGTATGCTTTTTATGGTTCTCAGGTTATTGGTGATGTCCTCTCCGACATAGCCATCTCCCCTTGTAGAGCCGAGCGTAAACTTCCCGCCCTGGTAGATCAGCTCAGCCGAAACCCCGTCAATTTTAGGCTCAGCATAGTATTGTACCTGCTCGCTGCTGTTTAGCGCCCTAAGAATCCGGTTGTGAAAGTCGATGAATTCCCCCTCATTGAAGGCATTCTGCAAGCTAAGCATCGGAATTCGATGTTCCACTTGTTTGAACTTCGCGAGCGGTTCTCCGCCAACTTTCTTGGTCGGACTATTGGGATCATCGAACTGGGGGTACTGTTCTTCGAGATGCTGAAGCTCGCGGAACATTCGATCGTAATCTTCATCACTTATCACCGGGTCTTCGAGGACATAGTAGCGGTAGTTGTGATAACCTATTTGATTGCGGAGCTGTTCGATCCTTTGTTTCACCTTTTCTGACATGGTCATTGTCCCTTTTATGTCTTGTTTTAACTGTATTTTACCATGAAACGATACTATTTCTCTAAACAACATGCATCCATTCCATTAGCCTAAGCGAATATGCTATCCTAATGGCATGATAAAGCTGATGGTGATCATGGGTACAAGACCGAACTTCGTCAAGTGCGCGCCGCTCTTCTGGAGGCTAAACGATTACCCTGATGACTTCGAGTTGGTTACCGTCCACACCGGGCAGCACTATGACTTCAGCATGAGGGATGCGTTTTTTGATGATTTCCAGTTTCCCCCCATCGATTATGATCTCAAGGTTGGTAGTGGCACACATGGCGTGCAGACCGGAAGGATGCTGCAGGAATTGGATAGCGTACTATTGGCTGAGAAGCCAGATCTGGTGCTGGTGCCCGGGGATACCAACTCAGCTTTGGCTGGCGCACTGGCTGCCTACAAGTTACACATGCCCAATGGTCATATCGAGGCTGGGATGCGGGAATATACATGGCGTCCAGAGGAGATGAACAAGCTGGTGGCCGACCATTGCGCGGACTTCTGTTTCTGCCCAATACCAAGGGCAGTCGAGAACCTGAGGAGGGAAAACATTCCCGATAATCGCATATTCCTTACCGGCGACATCACATACGATACATTCAAGATAGCGGTTACACAAGGCTTTTATAATGCTGATGTGCCGAAGAAATATGACTTGAAATCTGGTCAGTATGCCCTGCTTACCATGCATCGGGCTGAGACGGTCGATGATACACAAATACTCGCCGAAATAGTAATGGCACTCACCTCTTTGGAGATGCCTATGATCTTTCCTGTGCACCCGCGCACTGAAAAGCGCCTAAAAGAATTCGCTCTATGGAGCAAGCTAGAGGCAGCTCATCAAATAAGGTTGCTTGAACCGATTGGATACCGAGACTTCCTAGGGCTTGTATTGAATGCGCAACTGGTGATGACCGACTCGTCAGGTGTGCTCAAGGAGGCTTTCTACGCCCGGGTGCCCTGCGTGGTGATCGATGAGACCACCGAGTATGACGAGATATTCGATCTCGGCTGTGGCGTATTGGCTGGCAGGGAAGCCAAGGGGATAATCGAGGCGGTTGATTACATGATTACGAGCAAGCCGGCTCCAAGGCAGGCTGATGATACGATCTTCGGAAACGGCGATGCTGCCGGCAAGATGCTCGATATAATCCGAAAAGCCCTCTCATGATCAAGCAACGATGTCGAACCGAGCAATTAATTCCACTGGCATTTTTTGCGATCTTGACATTGATAATCGGGTATCCTTACTTTCTGAGCGGATGCATCCCGGTTAATGCTGATTGGTTGGTTCAGAATTTTCTCCCCTGGAAAGCGATCGCGGGGCTTGAAGGTATCAAGGCGCAGAATCCGGATATAGATGATCCAATCCTTCAATACTACCCGATGCGTATGCTTTGCTCAAAGATGCTCCGGGCAGGCAAGATACCGCTGTGGAATCCTTATATTCTCTGTGGCGCTCCACTTCTCGCCAACGGTATCAGCAATCCTTTGAATCCATTCAATTTGTTTTGCCCTGTCCTCGATTTTGAGCATCTTTGGACTTTATCGGCACTAGCCCCCTTCTTTTTAGGCGGTTGGTTCGCCTTTTTATTGCTTCGCTCCTGGGGGATCGGCTTGATTCCAGCCATGACTGGAGGTGCCATATATGTGCTCAATCCATTCTTCTATTGTCGCATGGAGTATCCCTATATCATCTTTGCAATGGCTTTATTTCCACTGGCAATGCTATTTGGTGAACGGTTTTTATCTAAGGGTAATTTTCTGAACCTGCTTGCCGCAGCTTGCATCATGGGCATAATCAACCTGGGGGGGCATTTGCAATACATAATATATCTGCTTATGTTCATAATAGCCTGGATGTTCATCAGCGGGTTGTTTATCCACGAGGTCTCTGCCTTCAGGGCAATAGCTTCTGGCTTTTGCATAGCATTACTAGGCATAATAATCGGCTTGCCCCAACTCCTGCCTAGCATGGAGCTTTTCATCAATAGCCAGCGCTATGGGGTGCCGAGATACTTTGGCGAGGAATCAGTGCCCTTGTCATCACTTATAGTTAATCTGCTGCCACAATTTTATGGGTTCCCGCACAAGAACACCTATTTCGGCATTTTTTTATTCAAGCTCAGCTACTTTAATCTTTATAATGCTTATGTTGGCATCCTATCGATGATTCTGATCATAAGCGCTGTGCTTAGCAGTGATCGCCCAAGAAGGCTGATTGCTTTTCTTATCCTGGGTATAATTCCGATGATTGTCGCCGTGGTTGTATCTGCAAATCAAATTCAAAAGATACTAACACCCCTATTAGTGCTCATTTCATTCATGGACCTGAGCCGACTCAAGGCGATCTCCGCCTTATGTTTCGCGCTATGCAGCGGATTGGCTATTGATTGGCTTCATGTCAGGCTAATGGGAAAAAGGAAGGCCGGCTTGACTGTAATAATATCGATTGTCTTTGTTCTCAGCCTGGTTTCGTTGGCTATGGTGGTCAAAGTCAACGAGCGCAACTATCTTGATAACTCGCAGCCGAACTCGCTTTCGATGTATCTGGCGACCTTATCCAATTCCCTGGGTTCGCTGATTTTATCGATCAGGGTTTATCCGCAGTTGTTACTGGCTTTGTGGGGAATAATCATTCTTTTGCTTTATTCCCGGCGATTGCTGAGTGGTTCATTGGCAACAACGATGATTGCAACTGCAATAATACTGGAGCTTCTGTTTCTGCATATCGGATACAATCCGTTTGTTGACAAAAAGGTCATTTTCCCCACCACCAGCCTTACAGACAAGCTCGGGGAAGAGATTGGCAACAGCCGTTTCGCAGCCCTGGAGAGCGAGTTCAACCATTTTGGTAAGGGCGAAATCCTCCCACCCAACACATGTATCGCCTATGGCTTGAGAGACATTCGCGGCTGGGAGTCGCTATACCCGGCTATCTATAGCCGTTTCTGGGAGGAAGCCACTGGACAACTCAGCTCATGGGCTCGTTTGTTGGATAAAACACCTAAAAGCCTTTTAATGCAGACAAGCACCGCCATGATTGTTTATCCTGACACCATACCCCTCGCATCGTCATTCCAGGGCAGGGAGGAAGCAAGTTTTGACAAAGACTCGCCTGGGAAAGGGGAGCTTGCAATCGATGGATGTAGAATCGACAAACTTGAGCAACTCACCCCTATGGTGGAGTTTATTCCCCGCCAAGACTACAATCACTCGGTGAATAATGCTACATCTGTGCGTTTCAACGAGGGCATGAACAGCCTTCATGCCATGGTGAGAACACCGGTTGCAGGCACATTATTTTATCGAAGCACCTTTTATCCTGGCTGGCGGGCATTTATCGATGGCGTTGAAAATCAGATAACCCGGCATAAGTACTTCATGTCTGTCGAGCTTGAGGCAGGTAGCCATGAGGTCATCCTTTGCTTCCAACCATTCTCATTTCGCCTAGGGGTATATCTGTTTGCCATGATGACCAGTCTAACCATGATTTATTGCTTCCATCGACTCAGGATATCTTAATCGATTCAGTGTAATTTGACTTTTTAGGCAATGATTTATAGATCTCCAATTGCAGTGGAAACGAAAAACTTTGATAAGGGATCCCAAGAGGATCATTACAAGCACATCTACGAGACTGTGCTAGTGGGACTTTATAGAACCTGTGCCGAGGATGGAACCTTTCTGCGAGCTAATCAGACCGCTGCTGAGATACTCGGCTTCAAGTCGGCTGACGAGTTGATAAATAAGGTCAAGGCTGCAGAGCTATACCCAGTCGAGCGCAGGGCGCAGCTTCTCGAACTGCTCAATAAACATGGTGAGATCAAGGAATTCGAGATACACCTGAAAAGGCTGGATGGAAGCGAGCGTGATATTTTGATCTCCTCCAAGTTGTATAAAGAGCAGGGTTTTATCGAGGGCGTAATTGTCGATATAACCGATAGAAAACGCATAGAGGAAGCGCTTCGTCGCTCAGAGGAACGCTTCCAGCAGGTGGTTGACAACGCCGAGGAATGGGTCTGGGAGGTCAATACTGAAGGGTTATATATCTATAGTAGCCCCGTGGTTGAGAGATTATTGGGCTATAAGCCAGAGGAGCTTATAAACAAGAAGCATTTTTACGATCTATTTGTGCCAGAAAAGCAAAAACAGCTCAAGGAAACTGCCTTTGAAACATTTGAAAGGCGCCTCTCTTTCAAGCACTTCATCAATGCAAACCTGCATAAGGACGGCAAGGTGGTCTGGCTATCGACCAGTGGAGTGCCGATCATCAATCAAAAGGGTGAGTTTGAGGGCTATCGCGGGGTAGATATCGACATAACCCAGCAGAAGAAGGACCGTGAGGAGCTGCTTCGGGTGGTAACCGAGCTGGAGCGAAAAAACAAGGAGCTTGAGGAATTCAGCTACACGGTCTCCCATGACCTGCGCAGCCCGGTGATTACCATAAAAGGATTTCTCGATCTTCTCGCTGGATCCGTAGAAAAAGGGGCAAAAGAGGAAGCTCTCGGTTATCTGGAGCGTGTCAGTATGGCTGCTGAGCACATCAACCGGCTGATCACCGACATATCCGAGCTTGCAAAGCTGGGCAGAATGCCGATACGAATGACCACAGTCTCGATGACCGAGCTAGCCAGAGAGGCTGCCTGGCATACTGAGGGGATAACCAATAGCATTGAAGCTAAGCTGAGCATTCAGAGCAATATGCCGGCCATAAATGCTGATAGGGGCAGGATGGTCGAGGTTCTGGTAAATCTAATCGAGAATGCAGTAAAATACCGCGCACCTGATAGAAGACTTGAAATATGCATTGGACATCGGAAACATAAAGGGAGAAACTGTTTCTTCATAAGCGATAATGGGGTCGGAATCACCAGAGAAGCCCAAAAGGAGATCTTCAAGGTTTTCAAGAAGCTAGATCCCGATTCCGAAGGCTCTGGCATCGGCTTAGCGATCGTCAAAAGGATCATCCAGATGCATAACGGAGATATCTGGGTAGAGTCCAAGCCGGGTTCAGGCAGCACATTCTTCTTTACCCTTGGGGATTGAGCCTTGGGGGAGGCGATCCTTACAATACTTATTCTTACATGCCTGCTGATCCAGGCAAGCATCTTCATCGCCTGGGTATATAAAAAAAGGCATATTATATTTCTCGATAAGGAAGCACTGACAGATGAAGCCAAACGATCCTTACCAGGTCTATCGGTTATCATCCCTGCCCATAATGAAGAGAAGGATCTTGGCAAGTGCCTGCTCGGAGTTGTTGCTAATAATTATCCGAACCTGCAGGTTATTGTTGTGGATGACCGCTCGACTGATAAAACCCCGCAGATCGCTTCTGAATTTGCCAATAGTTGTCCAACCGGTTATGAAATAAAGATTATTACCAATACAGAGACGCCGCATGGCTGGGCTGGGAAAAATTATGCACTAAACAAAGGATTTGAGGCTTCCAGCGGGGAATATATCCTGTTTCTCGATGCTGATACAATGCCCAAAGCGGGGCTGCTCGATTCAGCGGTCAATTACATGGTAGCAAATCAAGTCGATATGCTCACCATCGTGCCGCAGCCGATCTATCGCAGCTTCTGGGACCGGCTGATGAACGCATACATCGTTTCTTTAGGGGTACTGGTTCCGCCCAAGCAGCTCAATGATCCCCATTCGCGCAAGGCAATGGCAAACGGACCCTTCATGCTGTTTCGGCGCAGTGCCTACCAGGCAATCGGCGGGCATAAGCGCATCCGCGGGGAGTTCTGGGAGGATACTATCCTCGCCGAGAAGATAAAGGCAAGTGGCTATCGATTTGCCTACCTGTTCGCACCAAGCCTCATGGGATTGAAGCTATATACAAACATCAGGGATCTCTGGCGAGGGTGGCAGAAGATAGAATACCGAAAGATGGAACTGGGACGAACCAAGCCGGTGGGGATGCTTATCGGTTCGTTTATCTTGCTCATTCTGACCGCCTTGCCGGCTGCGGTGATCATGGCTGAGGTAACCGGGATACACGATTCATGCAGCCCTCCAGTGCTGTTTATGGCTGGCGCAGCATATTTCATCCAAGCATTGAATCTATATTTTCCGCATCTATTGCTTGGGATCAGGCTAAGGTTCTGGACATTGCTCGGCTTTCTGGGCGGGATAATGGTCTGCCTGATGGAGATGGAGACCGCCTTACGATTCATCATGAAAGGAAAGGTAAACTGGAAGGGTTTATCCTACAAGGCTGCAACCAGGATGCTCAAGGCATATATTCTTAAGTCTGACAAAATCATCGAGCCTCTTGGAGACGAGGTCTCCAGGTGCCGCGTGCTAAACAGGGAGCTTATTGACTACCAGCGGGAAACGCTCTCCAGGCTGGGCATCAAATCTTATGTTGCAAGCTCGGTTGGGCATATCCGAGGCGATGAGCCATACATACTTATCTATGACCATGTATTCATAACCGAGCAGTTGCTGCGCCTTTTTTTACGCGACACCTACGGCAGCTCAGAAAGCCTGCGCCTTGGAGTGAGACCAAGCGCATTCACCGAGCACTATACAGCCTTGCAGGATCTCGAATATATCGAGGATGCCGATGGAAATGGGGCTTACTTGTACGATGTTTTCTATATAGTGCCAGACTGCGAGTCTGCAATAAAGCCGCTTATTATCAAGCTCCAAGAGAAGGTATTTACCCCACCGAACCTTAAGCTGCTCGCCCCGGATGCTGATTTCTCCATTCCCATAACCCCAGAGGGGATACTGCATATAGAGCACTGGATGCATATAACTGATGCCAATCACCTTGCAATGCAGGGCTTCCACTGGCGAATCACACCTCGTACAGTAATAAAGGGGCTGTTGGCAGTGTTCAGAGGGTTTAGCTTCAATCCCTGGCGCGTCATGGGTCGCTATAATTATCGAGGAAGGGGATGTCGTATTCATCCTACTGCATCGGTAGAGGCTTGTGTTTTAGGAGATAATGTCGAGATTGGTGCGCACTCGGTTATCAGGGGGAGCTTTATCGGCGACAATGTCAAGATCGATAGCAACTGTGATGTCAGCTTCTCGGTCATTGGCGATAATTGCGTGGTCGCCTTTCACACCAAGGTAAACTTCAGCGTGCTTTATCCCTCCAGTCTGGTATCAAGCCCAGGATTCCAATGTGCTCTTATCGGTAAAGGTGCGGTGCAGACCTCGCAGGCTATCCTGTTTGATATGCTGCTGGATCGCAAGCTCCAAAAAACGATAAAAGTGATGCACAAGGACCGGGTGATCGATAGCGGGCGCATGTTTTTAGGACCCTGCTTGGGGCATGGTGCTACCGTCGGCGGCGGGGTCTTCATCAATCCTGGAGTGGTAGTACCCAATGGTGTAACCATCGTTAAAGAGCCAGGCGAGGTGTTGACTCGACAGAAAAAAACCAAGCTGAAAAAGGGAATCTACATAGTCAAGGATGGCGAGCTGGTCTCAATCGAGCAGGTTACGGGGAGCAAGTCCGATGGGTAAGGTATTCATCTATTGCCTCGATGGTGCTACATTCAAGGTGCTGAAGCCGATGATGGACAAGGGCTTATTGCCGAATTTGATGCGCATGATGCAGCAAGGCACACGGGGTATCCTTCGCTCCACTGTGCCGCCGATAACCGTTCCTGCCTGGTCAACCTTTGCCACTGGTTGCAATCCTGGCAAGCACGGCATCTACGAGTTCCTGGTAAAGGTGCCCGGCACCTATGAGGAAACCCCCATCAACCGCACATACTTAGGCTGCAAAACCCTGTGGCGCAGGCTGAGCGATGCCGGAAAGCGGGTGCTTATACTCAATGTCCCTACCACCTATCCGCCGGAGCCGGTCAACGGCGTACTGGTCGCTGGCTTCCTCACCCCAAACAAGGCGCAAGATTTTATATATCCACCGAAAGTGAGGCTTGAGATAGAGCAGCGATTCGGACCCTATTATCTATACATGAAAACTCGCATAACCGGGACTAGCCTATCTGACGATGATATTGCCGCGCTGATCCGTGATTGCAGGGACATGCTGGAATACAAGGTCGCAGTGGCAAAGTACCTGTACGAGAAGCTCGATCCCCATTTGACCGTTCTTCATGTCTGGGGAACGGATCGCATCCAGCACGAGCTGTGGCAACTGATCGATACCTCGCATCCCGCGCACGATCCAGACCTTGCTGCCCGTCATGTAAGCGCCATTGAGGATTACTATTCGCTCCTCGATGAGCGACTAGGGGAACTGATGCAACTTGCCGGCAGTGATGTTGATTACCTGGTCATCTCGGATCATGGCTTTGGAGGCATACACCACCTTATAGACCTGAACTACTGGCTCTACCAGCAGGGGTATCTTCATTTCAAGAGGGATCTTCGTACTTTGCTCAAGGTGGCGCTGTGGAATCGGGGTATAACCTGGGAAAGGCTATTTTACGGAGCGCTAAGGCTGTTAAAGCGCCTGGGAGTAAAGCTCAAAGCTCAAGCGCCTTATGATGAGCTTACCACCTTCCGCATGGGAAAAAAGAGCTTCCTTCTGACCATGGCTGATGTCGATTTCACGCGCACTTTGGCTTATGCCAAGACCGGCATGGGGCAATTGATCATCAACCTCAAGGGGCGGGAGCCGTCCGGCTGCGTGGAGCAATCGGAATATATCAGCCTGCGCGATGAGATAATAGGAAAGCTACGCTCGCTCACCGACCCGGCGACTGGCAAAAGGATAGAGGCCGACATTTACACGAGTGAGATATATAGCGGAGCGCACCAGGCAAACTGCCCTGATATTACTTTCCTCTCCCAGAAGGATGGCTATTTCGCAGCCAACCTGACCGGCTTCACCTCCAACCGAGTCTTTATCCCCATTCAAGGCATGTATGGCAACCATACCATGGACGGCGTACTGATCGCAGCGGGTCCTAGTTTGAGCAAACAGGATACAATAGAGGGCGCGGGCATAATAGATATAGCTCCTACTGTCCTGTACCTGCTCGATGAGCCGATTCCATCATACATGGATGGCAGGCTGCTTAAAAAGCTGATCGATAAAGAGCGGATCAAAGCCAAGCCAGCCGAGTACATCGAGGAGGAGCAAGGCTCGGACAGCCAACCAGCAATCTCCTCGGATGAGGTCGAGGAGATGAAACGCAAGCTAAAGGACTTAGGATATCTTGGGTAGGTGAATTCTATGGAAGCCTCCCCTAGATTGACAACTCATTGTTAGATATACTAGATACTAATAGAATGAAGGTGTTGCTCATAAATCCCGCCTCGGAGCTAATCCAGGCTAGCTATCGCATCCGCAGCTTCGTTCTGCCTATCCTGCCATCAGGGCTGGCTTATATAGCTTCGGTGCTGAGAAACGATGGCATTGAAGTATCGATAATCGACCAGCATGCCACTAAGGAATCGGTACAGCGCATCGTTGATCGCATTAGCAAGGAAAAACCGGATGCGGTAGGCTTTTCGGTGCTTACGCCGGTCGTCCCCATGGTCTCCAAGATCGTTTCTGGCATCAGGCGCACTTGTCCAGATACGCTCGTCTTCTGGGGTAATATCCATGCCAATGTTTTTCCAGATACAATTCTGCGTGAGGATCTGGCAGATGTGATCGTGTTCGGCGAGGGGGAGATGACCAGCTTGCAGCTTATACATTGCCTGGCAGAGGATGGGGATCTCTCAAAGGTCGATGGCATAGCCTTCAAACGGGATGGCGAGGTGAAATTCACTAAACCTCGACAGCCGATTATCGACCTCGACTCCTTGCCATATCCGTCGTGGGATCTGCTCGATTTCGAGTATTATAGCCAGGGGATTCCCCTCCTGTCGGTGAGAGACCTTATCATCCCCATTGTCGGCTCGCGGGGCTGCCCCTGGAAGTGCACCTTCTGCTCGCAGGATCAGGTCTATGAAAAGCCTCGCTTCAGGAGCATAGCCGCCATAGTTGATGAAATCGAGTACATGCATGAGCGCTACCAAGCGCCTTACGTCGGCTTCAACGACGCCAACTTCCCGTTCAGCATACGGCACGGCTTAAAATTCTGTGAGGAGCTTGTAAAAAGAGGGCTGCATAAAAAGATCCGCTGGGTAACCGAGACCAGGGTCGATCTGCTCAACGAGGAGCTGGTAATGGCAATGAAGCGCTCCGGGTGCCATCTGATCATGATCGGCTTCGAGGTCGGCAATCAACATATCCTAGATTCGATTAACAAGAAAACTACCCTGGCTCAAGCAAGACGAATTATGGGATACATCAAGAAGGCGGGGATACTGACTTTAGGTCTATGGATGCTTGGCTTGCCTGGAGAGACAACCGAGACCTGTATGGATACCATCCGCTTTGCCAAGGAGCTTGACTGCGACATCGTCAAGTTCAATGTTGCTGTGCCCTTGCCTGGTTCGCGTTTCTACGAGCAGGAGCGGGGACGGATCGCCACCTTAGAGCCGGAAAAGTTTACCAGTTGGACGGACTGGTCCGCATTCGGCGGAGAGCTGGCTTATGCCCCAGAGGGAATGTCGCACCACGAACTGGCGCTACTGCAACGCAAGGCAATGAACTCATATTACCTACGGCCGGGCATGATACTAAGACACATAAGACAAGGAACAATAACCCCGCGAAACATGGTGCTCGGTGGGATTATACTGATTGGTAATGCCTTGAGAAGCACCTGGGAGAGCATCTTTTCAGGCAACGGCAACAAACCGCAAGCAGCTTCAATTGCTAGCCAAGGATACTTTGAAAAAGACAATCGACCAGTTGAGCAGCGTTGCCCCAAGTAAAATGCTTGAATGCAAGCTCCCTAGCTGATTCGCCCAGGCGCAACCTGGCTTGAGCATCCGGTATTAGCTGCCCTAAACGATCGACAAAGCGAGGAATGGATGATTCAATCAGCGCTGATTCGCCATCTAGCAGCGGTATCCCGGATACAGCCAGTGGAGTCGCTATTATGGGCAACCCGGCAGCCATTGCCTCCAGCACCTTTGTTCGCATTCCAGAGCCGATGCGGTAAGGCAGTATGCAGATCGGCTTGCGGGCATAGAATTTACTTAGATCATCATCATAGCCGGTGAATTCTACTCCCTTGATACGCTTACCATTAAAGAGATTGTGGGGATCAGAGCCAACAATCCATATAGTCAGCCCAGGAAAGCGCTTTTTTAGGCGGGGATGGATATATTTAAGATAATCGTTGATTGCGATGATGTTCGGCTGCGTGCCCAGGTTGGCGACTATGAGAAGCTGCGGCTTGTCGCTATGTTCGCCGATTATTCCCTTGAGCTGGTGCTCATCGAAGCCTTGTGGGATCACTGATATGGATTGCTTATTAGAGCAAATCTTGTGCAGGTATTTGCCATCAGGATCGCTCAGGGCGACCAGTTGCCTGAAATTATGGAAAACTCGCCTCTCGTAGAATAGTATCTTTGCATACTCGCTCAATGAAACCAGCTTATTTAATGAAATCGGCTTTATTAAAAATAATTGTTTATAGACTATGTGGGCGATGTCATGCACGACCAGGACACGAGGGAGCGAATTGGGTAGCAGCCTGGCATACTGCCCCATCTGCGTGTAGTCGATCTGCACCAGGTCGAAACTATATTGGTCGATGGCGGATGATATCACCTGCCCCATCTCGCTGCTCTTGTGGTGCAGCACCATTCGTGGTGTAATGCGCACTGCATTCAAGCGAGCGGGATACCTGCCGAGAGGTACAGTTTTAACGCTTGCATAGAATGGCGCAGCATCGGCGATCATAGAGGCTTCCACTCCCTGCTTGCTGAAGGTTATCAGGTGGAATTCGTAGTCATCGGACAGCAGGCGAGGTATGTGATAAAGCCTCTGTGCTCCGCCGTTGTCCAGCGGATAGGGCGCCGTGGAGCTAATGATCAGGATCCTCTTTTTCATATCCTCTTTGCGTCCTTTTCCTCTTTGCGTCTTTGCGTGGGATTCCTTTCTTCGCACTTGGTTTCTTGTTCCTTGTACCTCGTTTTTCTATCCTCCTTGAGTTCTTTGTGTCTTTGCGTGAGATATCAATTAATTAGCGATCACCGGCACGCTAATCGTTGCATCAGGTATTATCTCAAGCTCTCCGATATCAAACATCTCTGCAAGAAATTGTATATTCTCCCGTCTATTGCCCAGATACTCGCTCAGCCTGGCTGCTGGAACCTTGATAACCACCACTGCATTCCTGGACGGCTGCGAATTACGCAATAGGGAAGCAAGCTTTTCTCTTGCCATGCGACACCTTATCAGGTAGTGAAGCGCGGGATGAAAGGGACCAGCCACAACCGCATTCGAGCTAACCAGGTATGGATCGGGATGCAATCCGAGTCGAATGACTGGAATACCAGCATCAGTAAAGCGTTTAAGCCACCCTACTCCCATTGAAACGACATCATCGATCGCAAGCGGCTTGTATGCTCCCTTGCGAAACATCGCCTCCAATGCTGTCCCCTTGAGCACTACGGTTGGATAGATGCGCACCATATCGGGCTTGAGCGCGATGCTCTCGCTGATGGTAAAGTCGATGCTCCGGTCTGTATGGCCGGGGAGCCCAGGCATTATCTGCAAGCCAACCTTGAGATTATGTGCACGCAATGCATCCACCGCTTGTTTGACATCTATTGCCCTGTGTCCCCGCTTGCTTTGCTTGAGTACATCATCATCCATAGATTGAGCGCCAAGCTCCACAGTATCAACCAGCATCTTTTTTAAGAAAGCCAGCTTTTCGGCATCGATCAAGTCGGGACGGGTAGAGAGCCTGATGGAATCGATATCGCCTCGTCGCTTAGCTTCGGTAGCTGGCGTAAGAAAATACTGCTGTTCTTCAAGGCTCAAGCCGGTGAAGCTTCCCCCGTAGAATGCGACCACCCTTGTCATCCCATCAGCGCTCGGTTTTCTCTTGATTGATACTAGCCATTCGTTCAGCCCCTGCCTTATTTGCGGTGGCTTAAGGTTTACCTGTCCGCTGACCAGCCGCTGATTGCAGTAAACACACTCAAAGGGGCAGCCGAGATGGGGGATGAATGCCGGGTAGATGATATATCTGTTCATGGCTGATCGTTTTCTTTTACTGCGATTTCCTTTCTTAGCTTTTCTAACTTTTTCTGCGCCCAGCCAACCTCCTTCGCATTGGGATAATGGTCGATGAATCGCTTGTACCAGCCCATGGCAATGGATGGTTTTTCGGAAAGCTCATAGACCTGTCCAATCATGAGCATAGATCGCCCTTGCAGGTCGCTATTAGCGAATTTCTCGTACACTCGCTTGAACAAATCTAGGGCATCCGGGTATTTCCTTTGCTTCATCATCAGTATGCCAAGCTCATATAGCGCTCGATCAGTGAAGTGTCCCTTACTGTAGAAGTCGCGGTCGATTATTAACTGGTATGCCTCGCCTGCCTTAAGGAGCATGTTCCTGGCTGCATATCCCCTGGCAAGGTTGAGCAGATCCTCATCATTGGCGGTTCCGTCTCTCATCCTTGACCGCAGAGCGCCGAAAGTGTGCGGGCTGAAAAGCAAGGCTTCGAGCAGTGCCTTAAATTTTCTACCATCTCTATATCCGTTGAAGCGGTCTATCTCCTCACCTTTGGCATCGAGAAGCACGAAGCTGGGAAAGGAGCGCACCTGGTATGATTTAGCGATCCGATCGACCTTCTCGGCGTTCAGCTTGACTGTTATGAAGTTTTCTTTGAGATACACGGTTACATTGCCATCAGAGAAAGTAGTATTCTCCAGCTTCTTGCACCACCCGCACCAGGTGGTGTAGAACTGGATCAGGATTGGCTTTCGGCTCGTCTTGGCAGCCTGAAGCGCCAGGTTCAGATCATAAAACCATCCTTGCTTGATAAAGGGCTTCTCCTTGGGATCGGACATAAGGGATGCCAGGGACTGATTATGATCTGCCCCGGCTAAAGCCAAGGCAGCGATGCCGACCAACAGGATGGTCCAAATGGTGCTATGTCGGGCTTGCATGAGCCAACCTTGTTATCGATATAGCGTATTGCGAAGTATGTTTACCAGATCTAGCACCTCGATATCCTTCGCTCGCTTGTTGAAGTGGGTCTCGCATGTAGGGCAGGCGGTAACTAAGGCATCATATTCCATCTCACGATACTCGGCGAGCTTCAAGTCTAGGATGCGCCGCGAGGTCTGAGGATAGACAGCAGGCAGCCACCCGTTAGCTCCACAGCAAATCGAATCCTGGCGAACGCGGTAAAGCTCGCTGAAAGCATCACCAACGCACAGCACGAGCAGCTCGCGGGGTGCATCATATATCCCCATGTAGCGCCCCAGGTAGCAGGGATCATGATAGGCGATCTTACCATAATCTCCTGGCTTCAGTTTCCTTTTACTGCCCTTCAATCTGTCGAGCAAAAACTCGCTGATGTGCAGCATCTTTCTGCCTATATTGAAGCCATACCGAGGATAGAGCACCCTGAAGGCATAATAACAAAGCGGACAAGCAAAGATGATCAGCCTGTAGTCCCTCATCGCGCTGGCGATCCCCCTTGCCAGGGCGATGAACTCAGATGTTCTCCCCGCGGTAATCATCGGTGCCAGGCAACACTGCTGCTTATCCTGCCAAACCGAGACAAAATCAATACCTAGCTCATCGAATATCTCGAGGGTATTCAACAGGTTCTTTTGCTGCCTCAAGATAGTATTGCAGCCAGGGAAATAGACCGCGGAGGCGCCCTTTGCGAAGAAGCGCTCCTCGACCAGACCCTCCAGCTCGTCCCTCAGATCCAAGGGATATGGATTGTTGAAGTGCTCAAAGTTGAGCATCCGCTCGGTTATTATCTTCGGTTCCACTCCGAGTTCATAGGCTGCTCGCCTGGCATCGTACATGACATCCGGTATGTTGAAGTCATGACGGCAGTAGGTATTGCAGTGCAGGCAGGTGCAGCATTTATATGCCATAGAGGCTACCTGTTCATCAAAGTCGATAGCCCCTCCCAGCGCCAGGTGAAGCAAGGTCATCCGTCCCTGGACAATGGAGGTCTCAGAGGCATCAGCGACCCCGACCGGGCACGCAAAACGACACATCTTGGGGCAATAGGTGCAGTAGCTTATCGTCTTTGCGTGTTCCTTAAGGTACTTGTTGAGCATTATAATCCCAGTTTTCCTGGATTGAGTATATTGTTTGGATCCAATGTGCTTTTTATGGCGCGCAGCACCTCAAAGGCATCCCCGTGCTCTGCGGGCATGTACTTGCCCTTCAGCCAGCCGATGCCGTGATGGTGGCTGATTGTGCCCCCTACAGATAGAACTGCATTGAGCGCTTTGTCCCATATCTCGAAGTATTTCTTTTCACTTTGTTTATCGTCATCTGCTGCGCCAACAAAGGTGAAGTATATGGAGCAACCCTCTGGGTATGCATGTGAGAAGTGCGCCATGATGAAGCAGTGCGGCACTAGTGCCTCTCTAACCGCAAAGTAAAGCTCGGTCAGGCGATCCCAGGTGATGGCAACCTCGATGGTATCGACAAAAGCCCCAGAGTCGAACACGGTGGACATGCGATAAGAGACATTATACCTAGACTTCTCCCAGTTCAATCCCGGCTTTTCTCCCAGGTCTTTACCGCCAGCCTCTTTGCACACCCTTTGAACAATGCTACTCTCCGCCTCGACCAGCTCCTCGCTTCCCTCCATTCCGAGAATGAGGAGGCACTGCGCCTTGAGCGCCTTGGAGAGCTTCTCCACCACCGTGAAGTGATTGACCACTGCCTTGAGAACTCCAGCGGGCACATTCTCCTTGATGTAAGAGCCAATAAGGCGCTTGATCAGCGAATCGCCCTCATCATCAGCCTTGCCGGAGCCGACCAGCATGGTATCCAGCTCATCGTAGAGCCTGACCACAGCAGGCTTGGCGCCGCTTCTCAGTATTAGGCGAATAGCCTCGCATCCGCTGGGTACATCGGGAAAGAGGTATGCACAATAGCGAATAGCCTGGGGGTAGGGACAGATGCGCATGATCGCTTCTGTAACCACACCGAGCAATCCCTCGGAGCCGACAAACAACTGGGTCAAGTTGGGTCCGGTAGCGCTGCGGGGCACAGCCTTGGTGGCGATCACCTGTCCGCTAGGGAGCACCACCTGCAAGCCCATGACCATATCCTCGATCTTGCCATACTTGGTGGAGAGCTGTCCTGCGCTGCGTGTAACTAGCCACCCGCCCAGGGTCGAGCAATAGATGGAGGATGGGAAATGCCCCAGGGTATAGCCCCTTCGGTTCAGCTCCATCTCCAGAATCTGCCCCACGATGCCAGCCTGGATCTTCGCGGTAAGGGAATTGTCATCAAGCTCGATAATTTTATCCATCCGCTTCATATCCAATATGACGCCCCCGCTAAGCGGAAATGTACCTCCGCAGACGCCGGATCCTGCACCATAAGGTATGACCGGGAAGCCCTGGCTGTTCGCCAACTGAAGCAGCTCGCATATTTGCTCGGTTTTATGTGCCCAGACGATTACATCAGGCGGAGGCGGTGGCTCCAATCGCCTTATCGCCAGCAATCCCGCTGGCAACATATCCTTGGAGTAGCTTATCTTGTCGGTCTCGTCGGTGGAGACATTCTCTTTCCCAAATATTTGTTTCAGCTTCCTTATCGTACCCGACGAGAGTCTAGTATTTTCAGGACTCATCGCTGCACCTTACCTTCTTGTTTTTTTATCAAGAAACCATGCTTGCAAAGCCATTTCTCTATCCTGAGGTTCACCAGCTCCGGTTGCTCAAGTGTAGTCGTATGCATCCCGTGCTTGACCACGAGCAGCTCGGCATTGGGAATCCTGTTTGCCATCTCAAGGGATAGCTCAAGGGGGGTAAACTTATCCTCATCACCGGCGACCACCAAAGTGGGAACCTTTACCCGTTCAAGCAAGTCATCAGCGGACTGCTCCCTCATCGCCCTTGCCAGCTCGCCCATGAAACACCAGTCCCTGGTCGCCAGGTGATCCAGGTAGGGCATGAAGTCCTCCTTGTTGATCAAATACCCGTTGATGCCGATTGTAATAGCAACCAGCCATCCAAGCTCGCCGTTGAAGATGTGCTTAGATGAGAAGCTGAGCATCTGCGGTAAATGGCGCATCCCAACGAAGAGATAAGGCATAAGATAATGGAAGATACGCAAGCCCTGAAAGGTCTCCACAGGGTTCTTGAAACTGCCGCAGATCGGTATAAGCCCAGCAACTCGCTTTGCATCCCGACGGTAAGCCTCCAGGATAGTCTGTACTCCCATGCTATGCCCGGCAAAAACGCCTTTTTCTACTCCAGCATTATCCAGTACCGTGAAAAGATCATCGATGAAAAGGCTGAATTCAAACGGTTCAACCCTGGCAGGGAGGCTGGAGCGACCATGTCCACGATAATCCCAAAGTATCACCCTCATCTTGTCCTGGAAGTGTCGAACCATGTATTTCCAGGCATAATCGTTGCAGGCAAAGCCATTGCAGAGCACCAGTGGCAAGCCCTCCCCGTAATCACGATAGAAAAGCTTTACGCCATCAGCGGTGGCAACTAAATTCTCCATGTATCGCCTCATCTGGACTGTTTATAGGCAGTTTGCCTTTGTTACATCGGTTTGTACTACCGAACCACCTTATTCCAGGCGCGAAGCAATAGCTTCGACACCATAAAGCTCACATCCTCAGGGTATCGCTTCGTTATATCACCTAAGATGCCCTTGCCCATCCCAGTAAGTATATGGCTCTTAAAGGTTAGGTGGCTCAACTCCTTGTGAAGTAATAATAAAGACGGTTTGAACGGCTGCTGCATAGCAAAATCGATAGCCTGTTTGTATGCTGAGATAGTGTCAGTAAGTGAGTTGTTCTTTGAGATATAAGCCGCAGCATTTGCAGCGAGCGTATCTCGCACCTTTTTATCCTCGATTAGTAGCTCAAGCATCTGCCTGAGCTGATCAACTTCATTCGGATATATATCGACCTTGGCGACCGCCGAGTCAGGGATCTGTGCGAACTGGTGAAGATTGCTCACAATGGTAGGCACCCCGCAACCGAGAAGGCGAATGAGCGATGCAGAGGTTTCGCCGTAGGTGGGGTACCTCAGGTTTATTGCAATATCCACAGCCCGCATGTAGCGGTAGTAGGTCTCCATATCCACATAGCCGGTAGGGATAACGCTCTGGGAAAGATCGCTCCCTTGGATAAGCTCGGCAAGCTCATTTTCGTACTCGGGAAGTACTTTGCCGACAATATAGTACTTGGCGCGGGGATACTTACGCAAAAGATCCTTGAATATGGGCAGGATGATCGATAGTCGCTTGTGCTGGGTAACGAATCCGAAGCTACCTAACACTGGATAGGCATCGACATCGATGTTCAGGGAATCACGATGCCCTTCTTGTGTTTCCTTTTGCAGGTGTGGATACGGATCCCTAAACGCCATGGGCACTGTCTGTACCTTTGCACCTGGGAAGCTGAAAACGACCTGTTCCATTGCCGCCCTGGAGTGCACCAGGACGATCTTAGCCGATTCCACGGGGATACGAAGCATGGGGAATATGCGCAATAGCAAGGGACTGACCATCCCAGAGGCAACAAGATTAGCCACCGATAGCGCTCCTTCACCATGGGAAAACATAATCTCCGCCTCGTAGTGCTCGCGCTGGTTACGACCCAGATAGTGCATGGCTCGAAGCCCGTGCAGCACTGTGTCATGCAGTACGACTACTCCTGGATAATTGGCGAGGTAGGAATACATGTAGTTAGAGAAAAGGTTATTCCCCAGATGATAAATAACCGCCTGGTAGCGTTTTTCATTGTACAGCCTTGCAAAGTTAAGATGATGAAAAACCCGGTATTTATCAGTGGATACAGGGAAATCCCAGGGGCTATCATCCACAAAGACATCGATATAATAATGCTTGGCAAGTGCGGGGAGAAGCTCATGGTTATAATCCGAGATGCCGCTTTTGATCGGATTAAGCGGCGTAAATACTGCGATATTCGGTTTCTGTGCAGGTACCACTAGTCGCCTATCCCCTCCAGATATTCCTTTAGCCCCTTACGAACCTCCTGTGCAGGATCGTGCAAACCTTTCTCGATGATATCCTGCCTCCTCTCCGGCGCGACTTTTAAAAGTAATTTCATCGCCTCCAGTCTCACCAGTGGTGTTCTATCATCGCTCGCTGCCCACAGCGCATTATACCTGCTGCTGCTCTCGAAGTGCTCGAAAAGCAAGGTTGCGAGGTACTTTTTTTCAACAATAGTCGGATACTCCTTCCAACACTTGTTGAGCAACCGGTTAAAAGCGTAGATATATCCCTTACGCAGTGGCTTGAGATAAAGGCTGATCGATATAGCCGGCTTGATCACATCAGCTCCGACCTGGTGGATGCCATGGTTGAAGGGAAACACCTTCTCGCACTGTCCAGGCTCCAGAAAAACTTGTTTGCTCGGTTCCAACTCGGCGAAACCAGGTTTAGAACCATCATCGAGCCTTCGATAATGAAGAATCTTGAGTTGATTTAGAGCGCATCCGACCAGCCCCCAACTGCCGTGATCATGTATCTCGGACATCACTCCAGCCTGCCATAGAAATAGTCGAACCGAGAACTCATCGTGTGGATCGCGATATAACTTAAGCTCATTCTTATGCAGACAACTCGACTGGCTTCTTAGATAATCCTCATCCTTGAAAAGGCGCATAACAGCATCCTCGACCAGGCGACGCTCCAATAGAAGTCTGTTGAATGGCTCAACCAGCGCTTCCAGGCGATCAGCATAGTCATCGATCTGGGCGATGATGCGCTCGCACTGAAGTATGAAACGGCGAAACTCGATATGATCTGCTGCAATGTTCATTGGGTTCTCTTGATGCATTTATTATGCCACAAACAACTACTAATGCTAGCAAAGCTAACTAATAAAACCAAGTTGAGACAGACTCCACTGGGAGAGGGAATATTTCCATGCAAAAAAGCCAAAATAATGCAGAATTAATAGTCGCCAAATTTGAAGATCCAGCATGAATTGATATACATTATCCTTCGATTTTTTTAAGCTTGAATAATAGCTCAAGGATAGAAATGAATTATAACACCTCGAATCGATTCTCCAGCAGCGTCTATGCCGGGATCTTCCTGGTCTCCTGTTCGGTGCTTTCACTGGAGATCCTGCTAACTCGGATATGCAGTATAACGATATGGTACCACTTCGCCTTCATGGTTATAAGTATCGTGCTGTTGGGCTTCGGCGCATCCGGGGCTTATCTGTCGGTAAGCAGCAGCCTTGCCAGAGACGATGCGCATAAGAGGATGCTGTCCGATAATTCGCTATTTTTCTCGATAAGCACTATTGTAGCCTATATTCTACTTAGAGAGATACCGCTGGATCCGTTCAAGGTTTGGTCTGAGCCAATACAGTTGATCTACCTGTTCTTATATTACCTATTGTTGTTTGTGCCATTTTTCTTTGCCGGGGTGATTATTGGCGCCTCTTTTACCATGTATCCAGCGAGAATAAGTCGCATCTATTTCTGGGATCTACTCGGCGCCGGGGTAGGATGCCTGCTGGTGGCTGGCTTGATATCACCTCTAGGTGCGCCGCGTGTTTTAATAATCTGTGCGACATTACCATTAGCAGCCTTTATTTTATTTTCTCTTGGATCCTTAAAGTGTTGGGATTATCTAAAGGTCGGTGGATCAGTTTTTATCTTTGTCTTCCTGTTTGTCATATCTCCTACCGCCCTGCGCGTCCCTCCTTGTCCGAGCAAGGGACTGGCGGAGATGCTTGCGCTATCCAAGCAGGGCTACGCCCCTCGCATCGTCTTCTCCAAGTGGAGCCTGATATCCCGCCTGGATGTAACCTCTATCAGCGAGCATCCGGCGCCGATGCATATAGTCGGTTTAAGCGACCGCTATAAGGGCTACATCCCCCCGCAGTACGGGATCTCGATAGATGGAGACGCTGGCACCATGCTTACCGCCTTCGATGGGGACTTTAGCAAGTTGGAAGCGCTGGATCATGCACTTTATTCAGTAGCATACCAATTGCACGATGCACCGAAGGTGCTTGCAATCGGATTAGGCGGGGGTATAGACATCCTCACCGCGCTGAAAAACGGAGCCTCAAGGGTAGATGGCGCTGAGCTGAACCGGGTCATGGTCGATATACCCGGCAGGTATTTCGCTGACTTCACGGGAAATCTTTATCAACACAAGCTGGTAGATATCCACTATTGCGAGGGAAGGAGCTTCATCAGGAGAAGCAAGCAGCAGTATGACCATATCCAGTTATCTGGCGTGGACACCTGGTCAGGGCTGGCATCGGGAGCATATACGCTCAGCGAGAATTACCTCTATACAGTAGAAGCCATCCTCGATATGCTGGCTCATCTCAAGGATGACGGCACTATATGCTATATCCGCTACATGTTTCGTCCTCCACGGGAGGTGCTCAGGCTATGTTCACTCGCCATAGTAGCCTTCGAGTGTGCCGATATGGGACATCCAAGGGATAATATTGCGGTCATCGGCGAGGGGACTTACGCCAGCTTTATCCTCAAGAAAACTCCCCTGACCAGACGAGAGATAGATACATTGCGTAGTTTTGCCGATAAAAATGGCTTTGAGAAACTCTACCTGCCTGGACGGGTGGGGAACAACGCTTTTTATGGCTTGCTTAACAGCGATGATCCGCAAGCTTTCTATGAAATGTACCGATATAACATCGTGCCGGTATATGATGATGCGCCGTTTTTCTTCAAGTACTACAAGTGGCATGACTTCAGACTCTCTCCCAGTGGTGTAGGCGGTCAGGATGGCGCTAGTTTCCCCATCGGAGAGATAATTCTTATCGTCTTATTCATCCAGGCGATCTTCCTCTCGGTGCTTTTTATCCTTTATCCACTTTACAAGAACAACAAAGACGGGATTCGGATGCCTGGCTCTGGATTTTTTCTGGTTTATTTCACTTGCCTGGGCGTCGGCTTCATGTTCATGGAGATCTCTTTGATCCAGAAGCTGAACCTGTTCTTGGGGCATCCGATCTACTCGATAACCGTTGTGCTGCTTTCGATATTGGTCTTTACCGGGGTCGGCAGCCTGCTAGCCTCGAGATTGCAGGATAAAGCCAAAAGAAATGTTACCCTGGTCGTAATAGCGCTGGTTTGCTTGATCACATTATATGTATCTCTGGTTTTCCCACTGCTCGATAGCCTACTGGGCATCCCATTTTTTATCAGAGTAGCTATCGCGCTTGTCATCACTGCACCGATAGGATTATTGCTAGGCATGCCCTTTCCATCAGGCTTGCTTATGGTATCACAAAGGAAAACCAAGTTTACTCCTTGGTGCTGGGGTATAAATGGCTGCGCATCGGTCATCGGCTCCATTGCAGCCATGTTTATAGCCATGACCATCGGATTCACCTTTCTTTTTATGCTCTCAGGTGCTATTTATATCATAGCTGCTATCTGTATGCTGAAGGCTTGAAAAGATGAAACTTATCGATGACAACGAGATCATCAACCGCATTGATCAGGTGTTGAATGATAAAGAGTCGCTTCACTATACAGAGATCTACTCGGATTATCTGCTTCTGGAGGGTGGCAACGACCAAATGGCGGAGAAGATAGTCGATGCCTTGTTTCATCGAGATCATCGCTTCATCAAGGATCAAAACGGCTACTGGTGCAAAAGGCAGGATATCCTTGAGCGCAAGTTCCTGACCGACCTCGAATATATAGCCGTGGATGTGGAGACTACCGGCATCTCGCCGAGGAACTCGCGAATAACTGAAATAGCTGGTGTGATCATAAGCCAAGGCAAGGTGGTGGATCAATTCGTATCTCTGGTCAATCCCTGCTGTGAGATACCATCCTTTATCGAGCGATTGACCGGCATAACCCAGCTAATGGTACAAAAGGCGCCCAGAGCCGAGGAGGTAATGCCTCGATTTATAGACTTCATGGGAGATAGGGCTATGGTTGCGCATAATGTACATTTCGACTTCGGATTTATCAAAGAGGAGATTCGTCGCTATTCGGGTCAGGTAATTACTAATGAACGTTTCTGCACAGTCAAGCTGGCGCGAAGATTGATGCGAGGGCAGAAGAGGAGGAATCTGGATGACCTTTGCCATGCGTTGAATATAAATATTAGCGGCCGGCATAGGGCGCTTGGGGACGCTAGGGCTTGCGCGCAGGTCTTCATAAGGCTACTACAGATTGCCGAGGAGCTAGGGTTAGAGACTATTGAGCAGCTCAAGGAATTCCAGAATTCAGATCGCTTCGAGCGCAGCTAAAATAGACTGAATAATCCTGATCCTCGGATTCGCTCCGGTGGTAGTTTAAGCCATGTCAGATTTTACAGGAAAAAACAGACTTGACCGAAAAAAATTACCTCTTCACATGAGAGATATGGTAGATTAAATCAAGAGATAGTCCAAGTTGCGCCTGTAAACGAAACCGAGAGGAGAGTTTAGTATAAAGGCTATCCTCATGAGCCTCAAAGATAAGATTTCAGGTGAGCTTCCATTTTTTTGGGTATTGGCTGCTTTGTTTATTCTAGCCCTTTTCTTCGTGATACAGGTGCGTCTCGATATCAAGCCGATTCTTGAGGGGGATGCCAACGGATACTATAGCCAGGTGGTCAGCTTTATATTCGACCGTAGCTTCTGGTGGATGGAGAGGCAGGTTCTGCTTAATCCACAGCGAGGTCATTATCACTCGGTTCCAGTTGGCACGGCTCTTCTCTGGGCGCCATTTTTTTCGCTCTTTCATCTTCTTAGCATCATCCTATCCAAGCTTGGATTTGCGGTATCCACGGACCCAATGTCGCTATTCCACCGATTTTCAGCCTACTTTGCCAACCTATTATACAGCTTCATTGGCATTGCGCTGACCTTTCGGCTGCTGAGGAGCCACTACCCGATATGGATAAGCGGGTTATGCTCATTAGCTGCGGTCGCGGGAACAGCGACCCTGAACACCACAATATGGCAGACCACGATGAACCACGCCCCTTCATTCTTTGCGGTTACCCTTTTTATCTACTATTGGCATCAGCAGAGGAATGATCCCACGGCAAGGAGCATGATTATACTCGGGCTGGCAGGGGGGATGATGATCCTGGTGCGCTGGCAGAATGGACTTTTTCTGATCCTGCCGCTGCTTGATATGATCTGGAGGCTATACCAGGCGATGAGATCGAGAAACTTCATCATAATCCCCCGTATAATCGGCATCAACGCTTTGATCATCCCATCAGCGCTGATCGGATTCTCTCCGCAGATCATCTACTGGCAGTATATCCACGAGAAACTTTTCGTATATTATTATGCAGGCAGCTCGTTTCTGCGTCCGCAGCATCCCAAGCTGTTGTCCATGTTCTTCTCCACCAACCACGGTTTATTGGTCTGGACACCTTTTTTAGGTATCGGCTTGATCGGATTGATAATCGGCGCAAGAAGAAGGTTACTTCTGATCTCGCTGCTGATAGCCTTTTTCATGCAAGCCTACATAAACAGTTGTGTCAAGTTTTATGGCATCGGGATGCATTATGGCTTAAGGCAGTTCGCCTGCGTTACGGCCATAATCGCCTTTGGCGCTGCCGAGTTACTCCAGCAAGTCAGTGGAAGAAGACTGTCCATACCGACGGTTGCTTTGTACCTGGTTCTTGTTGCCTACAATGCCTTGTTTTTGCACCAATTCGCAAGCGGCTATATTCCAACCGTTGGAGAACTCAGCTTCCGACAGATCCTTACCGACAAGATAAGACTATTATCCACAGGATTGAAACCGCTAGAGGTCGATCAGCAGATGGCTAAGGAGCATAAGTTTCTTATGGCGTTGAATCTTTCACCAGTGGATTACTTCACGAGCCTCGCTGGCAAGCCTGATTTTATTGTAAAGATAAATCGATCTTACTCAAGGGGATTCGTAGAGGTCGATAACCAGGAGGCTCCTTTTATCGCCATCTATAGCACCCCCAGGGGCTATGCCTCCTACCTGTTCGAGAATGGTTACATGAGCGGAGTTTTCCGAAGCTATGAGGACAGATGCTATTGTGATGACCGATTCATCGATTTCACCTGCGATGGGATCACAGATTTCCTGGAGCCTGGCATGGGCATAGAAGAGACGGCTGCCTTCCTTAATATTTCACTTCCCGATGATAACCTTGAGACCATTGAACGCCTAAAATACGATAATGTGGTGCTGATGTTTAAGGATGGTCGCCTGGAAGATATTATGTATTCTTTATCTCGATAATTAGTTTCTTGTTTATTAGTTCCTAGTTATCTAAATACAGTTTTCTAGTTCCTTGTTATTCTGAACGAATAATTAAAAATGATCTTTTTTATCCTGCCTAGTATGAAGAATACGAGCTGCTCCAGCTTGGGATGCACCCTATACAGAACCTTTGATATAAGGACGAAGCAATAAATGGTATGAGCCTTGATGCGCGGATTGTTTTTATAGATGTTGTGCTTGCCGATGAAGCGAAGGCATCTTTTTATCTCTCTTTTAACCGCCGGCGGGTAACTGAAAAAGCCATCCTCCAGCAAAGCGAAGTCATTGAAGAATCGGCGCCGAAAATAAGGGAAGTACTGGTTTGAGCGATACCTGATGCCGAAGCTCGGCATAAGCCACCAGTCAGTGAAGCCATATTCCCGGTGATACTGCTCATACATCGGCGTGCCCGGCACCGGAACTAACATCCCCAATGGGTTGTACTCATCGACATAAGGACTTATGCGCCGGAGCAGGGAGTAGGTATTGGAGACATGTTTGGTTGTCTCCCATGGGAAGCCGAACATAAAAGCAACGATGGAACGCATCTTCAGATCATGTGTCCACTTCAGCACCTGCACCGCCTTTTCGATGTTCAAGCGCTTATTTACTCTCTTGAGCGTCTCCTGGTCTCCGCTTTCCATGCCGTAAAATAGCCTGAAACACCCTGCCTGGCGCATCTTTTGAAGCAGCTCGTCCGAGGTGAGATCCATGCGAGTGGTGCACTGCCAGCAGATCCCCTTCAGCTCCGGTTCAGCGAGGATCATATCGCAGATCTTATCGACCCTATCTAAGCGAAGCGAGAAGGTGTCATCGAGGAACTCGAAGGCGGTTACATCATAATTTCGCCTTAGATAAAGCATCTCCTCAAGGACATTTTCCGGGCTGCGAGCGCGCACTACCCTACCGAAGACGCTCTTATTGCAATATGTGCAATTATGCGGGCAGCCGCGGCTGGAGAAGATAGTTCCATAGCACTGGTAAAGCTCGGAGTCTTCTATATAATCGGCGCGCTCAAAGATATCCTTATCCGGAAATGGCAGCGAATCGAGATCATCGATAAGGGCTCGAGGTGGATTATGTTTCGCCACGCCGTCTTTCATAAAGCTGATGCCGGCGATCTCCTCCAGCCTTCTATTCCCCCGCAGCCACTCGATAAGCTCCATTACGGTCAACTCACCCTCGTTTCTGACCACGATATGGCTGCCATTTTCAAGCGCTTCATCAGGCAAAATGCTTGGATGGGGACCGCCAGCGATTATTGGAACGCCGATAGCTCGCAACCGGCGGGCAAGATCGTAGGCAGGGAGAATGAACAGGGCATTCATGGTGATACCGATGAGATCCGGCTGATAATCCCTAGCCAGACAGGTTATCTCATCGATGCTTAGATCGACCTTGACCGCAGCCGCGTCGATCACCTTGACCGAGCAACCCGCCCTCCTCAGGCAAGCACATAAGTAAGCGAGGTTTAAAGGCGGGGTATGATTCCGATAATGGGTTGGAGGGAAGATGAGCAATACTTTGGGCTGGTTGCTGGCTGTCATTGCCTTGCTCTCGTGTAGGTCTCCACGGCGAGGGATCTTTGTATGACAAGTCCCTGGCGTCGCTCGAACTCTATGTGATCATTGCATAAGACATAGCAATCCTGGCACAAGGTCAGTCCCTTTACATTCCCGGATAGGTGTCTTTTGCGAAACGCTTCGTACTTGGGGGAATTCCATAGTTCAAGGATGCTTTTATCTTTAATGCATCCGAAGGTTACCTGCGAGTCCCAGTCCTCGCAACACAATACAAGCTCTCCCTTGGCGTTGACTACCGCGGTGGTAAACAGCCTTGTGCAAGGGTGAGGACGGCGAGGGGGAATCAATGGTTGGGGCACTTTTCTGCCGGTCATATCCCGTTTTGCCTGGATGCATACCTGGTCGGCTAGCTGTATCCATTTGTTTATGTAATCGCTAACATACTCATTGTTCTCATCCATGATGACCAGCAGGAGCTTTATCATCGGCTTTGTGGAACCTGTTTCTTGCTTGACCTCGATCAACCTATGGATATTTTCGTTCACCTTCTCAAAGCCGTCCTTTCCTGTTATCTCCTTGAAGCTTTGTGCATCGTGAGCATCGAGGCTGATGCCGATCTCATCTATCTTTAATTCTACCAAGAGTCTCGCCCAATGTTCATCAAGAGCCATTGCATTGGTGTTGAATCCAATGGTAATTGCAGGCTTTTTCCTTGCATATCTTAGCATCTGCTCGAATTGTGGATGTAGTAGTGGCTCTCCGCCGCCCTGGGGCTGGAGATGACAGGGAGCAAAGGTGGCTATTTCATCTACCGCCTGCCTGAAAAGCTCGAATTCCATGAAGCTTCTTTTCTTTCTTCGCACCGCCTCTGGATTGTTTACCGGGCACATCGAGCAGGACAGGTTGCAGGCATCGGTAACCTCAAGCAACACAGCCTTGGGATATCGTTGTTTCTTGGGCAGGCGCATGTTTACATGTTGGGCTATGTGCCCAAGGTGGTAGCGCAGCTTGAGGTTAAACAAGCTCTTATCCATTTATGCACCTATGTATAGTGAAATTTTCATCCCTCTGCCAGCTTCAGGTAATAAAGTAGCTCATCATCGATGAAGCCCTTTTGGTTTAAGTTGCGAAAGATCGAGGCTGCCTTTTTTTTATCACCCAGTTTCACATAAGCCTTGCCGACCAGAAACCATAATTCATCGGTCTGAACGCCGAGCTGCATGGCTTTTAATCCAAAGTCAACCGAATCGGAATATTTCCCAATCTGGTAGTAAAGGTAAGAGAGCCTGGCATAAGCCTTTGCGAAGCGAGGATCCAGCTCTATTGCCTCCCTGAGCAGTCTCATCGCCTCGGCTTTATTTGCAGCACCACCTTGTATGGCATAAACCGTTGCCAGCATGGTCAATGCCATCGGATTGTCGGGCGCAAGAGCCAGATTTCGCTCAAGCTCCTCGATGAGTATCGGGTATTCACTTATCGGCAGCGAGCTGACCAGAATCGATGGATTGGCGTACTGGTATCCGTGTTGCTCTATGACCGGTTGATTTATGACATCATCCTTGAGATAGACAAGGTACTCGGCATCCCAGTAAACCAGGCGCCAGGCTTCTAAGTCTTGTATGACCAGGTTCTCCACCACCGCGTGCTTCCAGGGGCTGCTGATTATGCAAAAGTTTATCTCCAGATCCTCAAAGATCCTCTCCCAGGTCTGCCGGGTTAGCTTGGTCAGAAGTGAGCTGTGCAGAACGGTTCTGCCATCGTAGAACACCTGTCTTTGGCCATAGAATCTCCAGATAAGGTAGCCCCCGATCTGGTATGAATTGAACATCTGTCCGACAAGCTGATTCTGTTCGATGAAGTCCGCTGCCCTTTGGGGATATTGTTTCTCTTCGACTCCAATCCCGTACTTCAGGCGCCAATCGTTTATCACACTGATTGCCATGAATGATCCCAAGCCAAGTATTACAGCCGCATAGACGACCTGCAAGCATCGGCGAAGGGGTTTATTCCCCAGCTTTTTATATATCCATTTTCCAGCAGTTGTTATAGCCAGGGCGACAATGGGAAGGCTCATAAATACAAATATTGCCATGTTTCTGCGCGCGGATAATCCCAGGTAACCAAAGGCGATAAGGGTAAATAGCTCAACAGCACCGAACCTTCGCCAGCATAGGAGAAACATGATGACAGCGAAAGCAAAATATACGAAGAACCAGCTATGACCACTTAAGGTGGGTGGTTGCCATTCGAGGATGAAGATATCCTTTGTAAGACCCCTTACCTTGAAATAGTAGGTATAAATACCGATATTGCTGGGATTCAGCAGGCTAACCAACCATGAAACTGGTAGCATCAATAATGCGTGGCAAAATGCCTTCAGCATCCTTTCTTTATCGATACTCGTGCCTATTGGGAGGTTAAGCTTCAAGTCCATGAAGCAGGCGACCAAATAAAGCAGATAATAACCCATGCCGATAATAACCGCCCCATGCACATTAGCCCAGATCAAGAATATCGGTGGAAGCAGGTATAGCAACCTTTTTTCCCCTGAGTAGCGGTTTCGCTCCAGTAGATATTGCACTAGCACTAAGAACATGAAGGTCAACAATTGTGGGCGAAGCAACATGTTGAAGTGTACCGGCTTCAGCGAGAGGAATATGGGGATGAATAAAGCCCAAGCCTGGGCGCCCTTCAACCTGGTGATCCTGATACATAGATAGAATGTTAGCCCGATGAGGATCGGCTTTAGCAGGCTCAGCAACTCCAAGCCGATTGCCTTGTAGAGTAAGTAGATAAACACCCCGAATCCCCACTCGTGGCATGTCCAGGGGCGACCCAGATTGGTGAACGAGAAGACATCCTGCCTAGGGATGCTCGAATTTTCAATGATATACCTGCCGGTTGCCAGGTGTAAAAAGAGATCGAAACAGTTCAGCTTGGCTTGAACCATGACCAGGATATAAAGGATCATTATGCCAGTTAAGGCTATCTCCAGCTTTCCGCTCAGCTTGTCCCTATGTAAACGAATCAACATGCTTATGCATTATTAAAGATTCCTGGTCATGTCATTCCATTCCCAGTATAGGTCATCCAGCTCTTTTTTTAACTGCTTGTATTCATCGTTTAACGAGCGGACGAGTTCACCATTGATGTATGTATCATCATCCTGGAGTTTATTTGCGATCTGGGCGAGTTTTTCCTCCTTTTCATAAATCTTCTTTTCGAGTAGCTCTAGCTTAAGCTCGACAAGTCGTTGATTCTTTTTATTTTTATCTCTAGCCGGGTTTTTATTGAGGGTTTTTGGAGTACCTGTTGTTGGTGGTTTTCTCTTTTTCCGTTTCTTTTTCGTTTTTGCAAGATCGCTTTTTTCTAGTGATTGAATGTTTTTTATTTCTTGTTTTTTCTCTTTTGCAGCCAGATCGGCTTTTTCCTTTTCAGTTTCTATAAAATCGCCTTGCTTGTTATCTGCGGCAAGCATAGCCTCTATGTTGCCTTTTATCTCCGCGTAGCTGCCCAGGAATTCCTCGATTTTTCCGTCCTTAAGATAAAGGATTCTCTCAACTATGTTGTCCAGGAAGCTGCGGTCGTGTGAGACTACAAGTACGGTACCATCATATCTAAGCAGTGCCTCCTCGATGACCTCTATGGAGTTTACATCAAGATGATTGGTCGGCTCGTCCAGGATAAGAAAATTAGGATTGCGCAGGATCAGTTTCAGCAGGCATAATCGACTTTTTTCTCCACCGCTTAGGGTATGAACCGGTCGGTTTACCTTGTCATCACCGAAAAGAAAACGCCCTAGCTCGCCGCGCATCTCGATGTAAGAGAGATGGGAAAAATCGTCCCAAACATCCTCAAGCACGGTCTTTTGGGGATTGATGATCGCCAACCTCTGATCGAAGTAGCCGATATTGATATCGTGTCCCAGCTTGATGGTGCCAAGATCCGGCTTTAACTCACCCATTATCAGTCGTAAAAGGGTGGTCTTGCCACTGCCGTTGGCTCCTAAAAGTGCAACGCTTTCCCCGCGGTAGATCTCCAGGCTAAGCTCGGTGAAGAGTTGAGCCATCCTATCATAGCCGAAGGATACATTTTCCATGCGAACCGTGTAAGCACCGCCTCTGCTCGATTTGACTATATCGATGTGTCTGAGCTTTTTCTCTCTGCTCGGCAGGTCTATCTTGTCCATTTTTTGCAGCATCTTTCTTCGCGATTTGGCTTGCTTGGACTTCTGGGCAGCTATATTTCTTCGGATGAACTCCTCTTGCCTGCGTATTTCCTTTCTTTGCAGCTCGTATTGGTGTTCAAGCCGCTGTGCGCGCCTTTGTTTCTCGTCCAGGTAAAAGTCGAAGCCTCCCGCATACACGACCGCCTTTTTATCCTCGATCTCGATGCAGTGATTCACCGTCTCGGCGAGCAGCCAGCGATCATGGCTGACCAGCATGAAGGTCTTGGGATATTGCTTGAGGAACTCCTCGAACCAGAGGATCGATGCCAGGTCCAGATGATTTGTCGGCTCATCGAGCAGCATTACATCTGGCTCAAGTAGAAGAAGCTTGGCGAGCGCGATCTTGCGAATTTGACCGCCAGATAGCTCTGATATGGGTGAATTTATTGTCGCCTTGCTGAATGCCAGCCCAAATAGCACCGCCTCCACCCGGTTATGAATCTCGTATCCACCTTTATTGATGTACAACTGGGTTAGTTTATCGTATTGTTCATCGAGCTTACTCTTGTATTCGTGGTCGTTTGCGTATCTAATATTCGACATCTGTTTTTCAATGCTGCGCATCGAGCGCTCCATATCAAGAATTTCAGAAAATACCCTCAAGGTCTCCTCGAATACCGTGTTTGAGGGATCCATTTTCTCTTCCTGCTCCATGTAGCCGATACGCAAGCCTTTTTTAATGAAGACATCTCCGCTATCAGGCTCCTCCAAGCCAGCGATCATGTTAAGCAGGGTCGTCTTACCGATGCCATTCTGCCCCAGCAAGCCTATCTTCATCCCATCATTCACCGTAAGGTTCAAGCCTTGGAATAGATCCTTGGTGGGATAGCTTTTATTGATATCCTTTAGAACGATTAATGACATACATCCCTTTATTATATGATGGTGAAGGGTCCGAGAAAACTATCTCTCTGGCGATTCGGTTATCACCCCTAGATTCTCGATACCAGCGCGCTTTAGATGATCCATAACCTTTACGACTATGCCATAGGGCACGCGCTTATCTGCCTGCAAGAAAACTCCCTTATCGGGCTTATTATGGTATAATTGCCTTATCTTCTGCTCTAGCTCATCGATTGGTATCTTCGATTGATTAAGATAAACATCGCCCTGGGCGCTGATGCTTATGACATATCGCTCCTCGATATCGACATTGAACTGTCTCGGTGATGCCTCGGGGAGATCGACCTCGATGCCCGCCTTCATCATGGGAGCTGCTATCATGAAGATTATCAACAAGACCAGTATTATATCTACCAGCGGCACGACATTTATCTCGGAGAAGTTCTGCTCATCATTAAAGCTGAAATCATTAGTCTGCATTAGCTTTTTCCTTTTTCATTGGCGTTTTTTTAATATTTTCGCCAACAAAATGCAAAAAAGGTTCTTTAGAGCCACTTTCACGAATATTATTAGCTTGTCTTATACATACACGGGCGAACGGACATCCAGTCCTTGCCCCGGCGGTGGGACACAACCTTATATATCTTGAGGAGATCTCTTAAGATTTTTTCGTTTTTCCCTTTGCTTGTGGTCGCTTAAAGGCGATGAAGTCGCATTTGGGACTATTGGAGCATACATAGAATGTCTTGCCCTTCTTTGAGCGCTTAGGCACTATCTTACCGTCGCAGCCATCTTTAGGGCATGGGATATCGAGCACGAAAGGTTTAGTATATCTACACTTGGGGTAACCAGTACAGGCGATAAAGGGTCCGTACTTACCCCTTTTGAGTGCCAAAGGAGATCCGCACTGCGGGCAATTGCCGAGATCACTTATTGATTCAGCCTGCTTATCAATTGCGTTATCTTGATCATTCAGCGGCTTGGTGAACTTGCATTTGGGGAATGCTGAACATCCGAGGAATCTGCCGTTTTTGCCCATTCGTATGATCATTTTGCTTCCGCAAAGCTCGCACTTCTCGTCGGTCTCGGTGATCTCCTTCTTCACCTCCCGCATCTTCTTTTCTGCCTCCTTAAGTGCGGCATGAAAATCCCGGTAAAAAGAATCAAGCAGCTTAAGGCGATCCAGCTTGCCAAGCTCTATTTTATCGAGGCTTTCCTCCATCTGGGCAGTGAACTTGACATCCAGTATGCGAGGGAAGTTCTCCACTAGCAGGTCGTTTACTAGGAAGCCCAGCTCTGTCGGCTGGAACTTGCGTTTGTTCAGTTCCACATAGTTGCGATCCAGGATGGTACTTATTATGGCTGCATAAGTGCTCGGTCTTCCTACCCCGTTTTGCTCCAGCTCTTTTATCAGCGAAGCCTCGCTGTATCTAGGGGGTGGTGTTGTAAAGTGCTGTTTCTTGTTGAGTTCGATCAGACTGAGTTTCTCTCCTTTTTTAAGTTCGGGCAGCACTGCAGCAGGTTCTTTCTCATTATTATCATCGCCATTTTTCTCTGGTTTATGATCCTGATAGACAGCCAGGAATCCATCAAAGATCATCTGTTGTCCGCTAGCTTGGAAAGTGAACCTGCCTGCCTTGATTGTGAAGGTGGTAACAAAGAACTGAGCCGGCGACATCTGCGAGGCTACGAATCTATCCCAGATCAGCTTGTAAACTAAATATTGATCCCTTCTCAGATAATTCTTCAATGATTCTGGGGTATTAGCCATCGATGTGGGTCTTATCGCCTCATGTGCCTCCTGAGCGGACTTGGAGCTTTTATAAATATTCGGCTTTGAAGGAATGTGCTTGGATGAGAAGTTATCAGCGATGAACTGCCTAGCTTCTTGCACGAAATCCTTTGATATGCGCACCGAGTCGGTTCTCATGTAGGTAATAAGACCCACTGGACCCTTGTTCCCGATCTCTATTCCCTCGTATAGATCCTGAGCCAAGCGCATTGTCTTCTTGGGGCTGAACCTTAATCGAATCGAGGCATCCTGGGTAAGGGTACTGGTAATATAAGGTGGGTAAGGATTGCGCCTTTTGGTCTTTTTGTTGATGTTATCGAGTATGAACTCCTGTTTACTGGCTTCGTCAACTACAGCCTTTGCCTCGTCTTGATTGGAGAGCTTGAAGTTCTTGCCATCTATCTTCTTCAATCCAGCCTCGAATCTACCCGGTTTGCTTCCCTGAAGCAGGGCATTGATCGACCAGTATTCTTCGGGCACAAAGGCGAGTATCTCCCGCTCGCGCTCGCAGATCAGCCTCACCGCCACCGATTGTACTCTGCCGGCGCTCAAGCCCTTGGATACCTTACGCCAAAGCAGGGGGCTGATCTGATAGCCGACCAGCCTATCCAAGATGCGACGAGCCAACTGAGCCTCGATCTTATTAGAATCGATGCCTATTGGCGACTTGATCGCCTGTTTGACTACATTGGGAGTGATCTCGGTGAACAACACGCGATGTATCCGTTGATTCTCCTTTCGAAGCTCCTCGTAAAGATGCCAGCATATAGCCTCGCCCTCGCGATCCGGATCCGCTGCCAGCAGTATCTGATCCGCGTTCTGGGCAGCCTTCTTAAGCTCCATTAGGACCTTCAATTTGCCGGGCATTACCACGAATTCGGGTCTGAAATCATGATCGATATCGATCCCTAACCTCTTCTGGGGCAGATCTTTTATATGTCCAACCGATGATTTGACAAAGAACCCGGAACCGAGGATCTTGTTTATGGTCTTAGCCTTTGCCGGCGATTCCACTATTATCAATGATTTTTGCGCCATTTTTATTCTTCCGCTCTTTTGAACATTCCGCCGGGCAATTGCATGGCTAATCCGAGGATCTCCAATTTAAGCAGTACGGAGCCGATAATGTGTACCGGCTTGCCGAGTTCGCTTGCCAGATCATCTATATATCTCGGTGAGTCGCTCAGCAGGTTGAATACGGCTACCTCTTCGGAAGATAGACCCTGTGGCGTTCCTTTAGGTGTAGATTTTTCTAGCTCGTTATTGACCCGATCAGCCGAATCTCCTTCTATGACTGCGTTTTGAGGTGTAATGTCCTTCTTTGGTCGAAAGGTGAGCAGCGATTCGAGTTCGTCTATGATATCCTTCACATCAGCGACCACCTTTGCACCATTCTTGAGTATCCTGAGATTGCCCTTTGTTCCTTGATCGTCTGCCCTGCCCGGTACCGCAAAGACCAGTCGCCCTTGAACAAAGGCTATGTCAGCGGTGATCAGTGCTCCGCTTTTCGCAGGCGCTTCCACTATCAGAACGCCGAGCGATAGACCACTGATCAGGCGATTTCTTGATGGAAAATTGGATCGATCCGGTCTTGTCCCCATAGGCAGCTCGGAGATCACAGCTCCCTTGTTTACGATCATATTCTTTAGCTGGTAGTTCTCTGATGGATAAACGATATCGAGACCGGATGCGACTACAGCTATGGTCCTTCCCTTGGCTTCCTTCAATGCACCGGCGTGGGCATAAGAGTCGATTCCACGCGCCAAGCCACTGATCACGGTTATACCCCTGGCTGCCAATTCCCTGGCAAAGTAATCTGCCATCTTCATCCCGTAGTAACTGCATTCTCTGGTGCCGACTATGGCAACCGAGTTAATATCTTCAGGTGCTAATCTGCCTTGAACATACAATACCAGCGGTGGATCCTTTATTTTATTCAAGTTTGCAGGATAAGCGGGATCGAGCCTGGTTATCAAGGTAACTTTATGCTCCGAAATAGACTTCAATTCCTGCTTCAGCCTTTCCGAATCAAGGGTATTTTTGATATTCCTGGCTATGCGTTCGCTCATCCCTTTGATCGCGGTCAGCCTTTTTATCGGTGCATCGAAGATCTCCTTGGGATCAGGAAACTCGGTAAGCAGACGATCAGACAAAACGGAGCCTACACCATCGGCAAGGTGTATGGCTAAAAGGTATTTATTTATGTTTGCATCCCTCGCAGTCATAATGCAGCTTAATTATTAAGCAGAAAACCGCATGCAATGCAAGGCATCTTTTAATCCCGAAACAAGGACTTTATTATGATAGCTTTAAATTTCGAGATGGCGTATGATCGCTGATGAAGACTCAATCATAAAAGGAGGTCGCTAACATGGCAGCGGCTCGTTGCTTGATGATAATTGCGATACCCCTATTTCTTTGTATTTTCTCAGTCCAATCCATGGCTTTGGAGCCGGATCTGTTCGATGCACGCTCTCTGGGGATGGGGGGTACATTCGCCTGCATCAAGCTGGATGCTGCATCAGCACACTTCAATCCAGCGCTGATCCCGTCTGGCAATGCGATTACCTATACACCGACCATCTTCAAGCTGGTCAACGGCAACGATTTTCTAGGTAAGTTCGATGATATAATGGATGTCTTCTCCGATACCAATCTTTACGATGAACAGTACTATGACCCAACGCTCGATGATTATGCGAACTTGCTCAGGAAACTACAAAAGATAAACGAGCGGGGAACTAATCTGAGTGTAAAGTACCGAAAGAATCTCGCCGTCTCATATAATAACTTTGCTTTAAGTATCGGGCTTGGCGCCGTGCTGGATGATTACTTCATAATCGATATGGAGCGCATCAATCCCTCTGACTACCTGGTAGATCCCAACTCGATTTACTACAACCAAAGCAAGATGTTCCTGGCAGTGCGAGCCGGCTTAGACCTGGGAGTCTCTTATGGGAGATCCATTCTGACAAAAGAGATGAGGGATTACATCGAGGGCGATATCAAGTTCGGGGGAACGCTGCGCTTTATCACCGGCTCAATGACGCATTATACCTACAATATCCAGGACAACGCCGAGCAGGATAGCGAAGTGGAGGAAGATAGCGTAACCAGGGGCGAAAGCCTTACCACAAGTAGTTATGCCCTTGATCTCGGATGCTATTACGAGTATCGGGAGCTGCTATCGGTCGGAATCGTGGCTCGTAACATCAATGGACCTGAGTTCAAATACAAGATCAAGGTCGATGAAGGGACATTCATAACCAAGAAAACCGAGCTGAAACCACAAGCGAGGATTGGGGCTGCTGTTATGCCTGCAAAGACATGGACCATAGCATTAGATTACGATATCACCAAGGAAAAGACCATAAACACCTACCAGCGCTATCACTTCTTTGGCTTAGGCGCGCAGAAGACCTTCTCCGAGGGATTCTATGCCCTCCGCTGCGGGTACCTGGCAAACCTAGCCACAAGCGATACGCCTTCTTATATCACCATGGGATTCAGTGCTGGAACCATGAGCTTCGCGCTTGCCACCAACTTCGATGAGGAGCTTATGTTCTCGTTCTCCATAAGTAGCCGCGACCTCAAGAACATATAAACTAGCTCAGCCCATAGAGCGAACAAATGCCCTTAAAGTCTAAGTAAGACCTCAAAAGAGGTATTAAGGGAAGAAAGACACACCCCTAAATCCCCTCTTGATAGAGGGGACTTTAGTTAGTAGGAATATCTCCTCTAAAAGCCTGTCCCCACGAAGGGGGTATCCAGTGATTAAGCCCCATCAACAGCGTGGCTTTAGTCCGCTGATAGAAGCAGAGGGCTGAAGCCCTCTGTTGAGGGTGAAAGTATATCAACTCCTATCGACACAATTGTAAAAAATCAATTCCTCAGCGCTGTTTACATCGATTATCATTGCGAGGATTTTGAAAGAATATGGTTAATCATTATGCATAGTTTGTGGGTGAGAAATCAGCTTACTTGACTTGGATGAAAATGTCTGCTATCAATTGACTTGATTACATGGTCAATGTTTTGGCGGATTGCCCGCCCTGGTCTATTTTTATGAGGTACTTTATCACTAAAAACCGTTTTCTTAAACCTTCAATGTAGGGAGGAGAAGCCATTCATGCCTAAAAAATGGAATGATGATGAGGTCTATGACATCGTATATAACCCCGATGGATTGACCGATACACAGCTTGCTGAAAGATATGGCGTAACAAAATCGGCGGTAAGAAATAAGCGCTCAAAGGTAAAAAAACAAAAGGCAACTACCAGTCAAGTTAAAAGAAAAAAAGCACCCCCTAAGCCGAAACCTAAAGCACAATCTGTACCAACATCGGTAGATCTTGAAAAATTATTGGATAAGGCACTAATATCGTTGCAGAATAGGAAGAAGAAAGAGGCTGAGAGGTTGCTTAACACCATCCTTGGTCAGGAATCAGCAGATATCTCACTACGACACGTAGCCTCCAACTATCTGAAAAGATACTTCGATAACAAGAAGAATATTAAGGGAAATATTGTCGATGCCGATATGAGCGACTTTAGCAGTGCGGTTTATTACTACGCCTCCAACAATTTCGATGAGGCTTTACAGGCATTCGAGAAGGCTATTGCCAACCGTGAGAACGAGGCAGAGGCTCACTACTATATCGCCTCCATCCATGCTCGTTACAACAGGCTGGAGGATGCTATCTCTAGGGTTCAGAAGGCAGTTTGCAAGGATGAACGGATGGCGCAGTATGCCTGGGATGACATAGACTTCGAGAAGCTAAAGGATAATCAACAATTTCTGGGGATCATAAAAAAACACCTGAAGGAGGAATAATCCAGCGGGTTCATTCTCGTGGCTTTAAGAGCTTATCGATTGCAGCCACCATCTCTGAATTCCCTAGTTGAAGGAAGATCTCCCTGGCTTTATTCAAGTGCCCAATCGCCTTATCTCGCCTTTTTTCCATTAGGAACACCTGACCCATCTCAAAATACACCTCTGCCAGGGTCAATGAGGCTCCCCCTTTTTGAGCCATTTCGGCTGCCTCCTGGTATGCCTGGAGGCTTAAACTATTCTTTCCTGCCTTGTGGAGTATCTTGCCCTTTATCCTCCTACAGTCCGCCAGGGCAAGCTCATCGCCGACGCGCATAAGAAATTGCTCGGCGCGCTCATTGAAGCTTAGTGCAGCACGAGTGTCTCCCTGCTCGCCTAATGCATCAGAGAGGTTCATGTAGGTCATTCCTGACAGATGATAATCCATACAACGGCGCAGGATCTCCAGAGCCTTTCTGTAATAGTTCTCTGCATCTTTGAATCTTTTCAGGTCCCGGTAGGTCATGCCAAGATTATGGTAGGTGCGGGCTATGGCATTGAAATCGCCCATAAACTCGAACAGCGGCAGCGACTTCAGATATGCAGCAATCGCATCCTTGCGCTTGCCGGAAATATTATAGGCTATGCCGAGATTGACCAAGGCTGATGACTGTAGCCGGGGATCCTTCAGTCTTTGGCCGCATTCAAGCGCTTTGTTGAAGAAGCCGAATCCCGCCTCCAGATTCCCCTGTTGTATCTCTAGGATACCCCTTTGGTTGTAGGTATTGAACATGCCCTCCAGGTCTTCCTTTTCGATATAATATGAATTTGCCTTATCCAGGTAACTTTGGGCAGCCTTCCATTCGCCCTTGTTTATCAGGATGCTCCCCAGGCTGGCGTAAGCCTTGGCGGTTATCTCGTTTATGTCTTTGGCATCTCGGAATATCGCTACCGTCTCCAGGTATATATTTTGTGCCTTGTCCCACATTCCCAAAGCCTCGTAAGAACTCCCCAGCTTCAGGTTCAAGCGCGCCCGTTCATTAGCCTTATCTGATGGTGAACCTGGAAGGTGCATGCCAGCCAATTCGAGGTATTCGATAGCTTCTCGGTGTGCATCGACGCTGCTTAAGGACTCTGCCAGATCCAGCAGATAGTAATATGCCTTGTGGTCGATGCCTGCATGGTGAAAATGTAGAGCCAGGCTTCTATTGCTTCGATTAGGATCATGGTAGCTCAACGATTCAAGGGTATCGGCTATCTTTTGATGCATTTCCCTTCTCTGATCCTTTAGGATGGTTTGATAGATCGCATCAGCGAAGAATGGTCGAGCAAGTTTATACACAACCTGCCCGCTTGGACTTTGACTTGTTGTAAAGAAACCTCGATCGGCAAGCAGTTTGATCTCATCATGCACAAGCTCCTTGTCGAACGGGAAAAATCGTGCAATTAGATCTATCGAGAAGGGAGCATCCAAGATAGAGGCAAAGCGGATGATGTCTTTTTGTAGAACCGATAGGGCATCGAAACGGCTCAGCGCTACCTGTTCCAGCGCCTGGGAGCCTTGCAGATCTCCCAGTAGCGAGGTTGATGCCTTTTCCAGTGATTCAGCGGGCTGTTGCGCTAGCGCATTGAGCATCTCCTTGAATACCAGGGGTATGCCACCAGATGCCTGGATGATCCTGTTCATGATCGGGCTTACTTGGGGATGCTTTTTGACAAACATCGAGGCAGCGGCGCGAAGCATCCCCGGCTCCAAAGGCTTTAGCACCAGCACCAGGTCGCATCTATTATTCAGCAAATCAGCCTTGAAATATGATCTCTCATAGCCGAGTATAATGATGGCGCCTTCAATTGCCCGACTTGCCACAAGATCGGATATAACCTCCACACTCAATGAATCGTAACCCTCCAGATCATCGAATATAAATGATATAGGAGCTTCATGGCTTTTAGCGCTTGCGACAAGAGATAATAAAGCGAGTATATTCTCCCTCAGTCGGCTAGAACCCAGGTGCTCGATCAGCGAATAGTTATCGGTATGGCTGCACAAGAAGAATAATAGATCCTCGATGTTGGGATCATTTATTAACTCCTTTGATACCTCGCGGTCTGCCTGCTTATGCCATGTTTTATCCGCTATGGCAGCTAATGCTTCATCCAGGTATTCCTTGAGCCTATCCAGGGGCACCTCTTGCGTCTTCAATAGTTGCCTGAAGACAGCCCTTACAGGCGCAAGCACAGTCTCCCCCCACCAGCCTTGTCCACCAGCCTCAAATATCTGGTAGTTGACCTGTTGCAACTTGTCTCTCAGCTTGCCGATCAATTCGGTCTTACCGATGCCGGTATCGCCGGTTACCGCAACCGATCGGATGCTTTTATTATCGGATCTTAGAAGTTCCTCGAAGGAAGCGATCTCCTTCTCTCTATCCACGAACCTGAAAAGCTGGCGCTTTTTTTCGATGACTTTCCCTATTTTCTTGCTGCCAAGCACCTTGTATATGCGCAAAGGCTCTGATTTACCCTTGAGCTTTTTGTACCCCAGGTCCTCGAACTCGAAGTGATCTTTTGCTTCCAGCATGGTCTGGTGGCTTACAAGTATCTCACCGGTTTGAGCCAGATCTTCTATGCGAGAAGCCAGGTTTACCTCGTCTCCGATGACTGTATATTCCCGCTTGTGTTTACCTCCCACGATACCGGCAACTACTCTGCCGGTGTTAATTCCTACCTTGATTCCGATTTTTATCGGTTCAGAGCTGTTCAAGATGGTGAATTTTTCGCTTTCCACCATCCTTACAAGCTCCAATGCGGTCTTGATTGCCAGTACCGACTCTAATCCGGTATATCTACTGGCGCCAAAAATTATAAGGGCAGCATCGCCTAAGAATTTATCGACCACACCGAGCTTGCTTCGTGAGATCTCGATTACCCGCAGGAAGAATTGGTTGACCAGGCCGATGACCTGTTCAGGATCAAGCTGCTCGGAGAGGCTGGTGAAACCGCTGATATCAGCGAAAAGGATGCTAAGCCGCCTTCGTTCACCCTTGAAGGTGAGCAGCCTCTGCTCAGATAGGTAGGGTAATATGTGCTCGGGCACGAATGAGCTGACCAACTCCTGGAGGGATTCGGATTTTTTTTGCTTCTCGGTCAAGCTATAATAGAATAAGTGCAAGCCAGGTCGGTTATTGAGCAAGTAACCTACCTGCGCTGCACCTCAATGTTGTATTTTTTTATCCGATAGCGCAAAGTCTCACGACTAAGCCCTAGCAGCCGGCATGCCTCGGCGATATTGCCACCGGCACGCTTTACCGCCTGTGCAATTAGATCTTTCTCCACCTCCTCAAGCGAAATTCCATCCTTGGGCAGCTCGAAAAAGTGCTTTTTGCCGCTATCAAAAGCTGATGCGGTGTATCCTGTTGCCTTTAGCATCTCCTTGGGAAGTACATCCGGGGTTATAGTCTCTATCTCCTCCAGTAGCATGATCCTTTCTATAAGGTTGGAAAGCTCTCGTACATTACCGTTCCAGTGATATTCTTTGAAGATCTTGAGCGTTTGAGGATGAAGGCTACTGACATTGCGGCCAAACTCCGTATTGAATTTCTCAATAAAATGATAGCTCAACTCCTCGATATCCTCGGGGCGTTCCCTCAAGGGCGGAATGTGAAGCCCAATAACATTCAATCGATAGAAAAGATCCTCTCGAAAGTTCCCCAACCGGATCTGTTCACCTAGATCTCGATTGGTTGCGGTTATAATGCGCACATCAACAAGCTCATCAGAGGTGGCTCCGAGCTTACGGAAGGTCTTTTCCTCGATCGCTTTGAGCAGCTTGACCTGGAGAAGCATCGGCATATCGCTGATCTCATCAAGGAACAAACTCCCTTGATCCGCGATCTCCAAAAGCCCCTTCTTGTCCTTCTTCGCGTCGGTAAATGCGCCCTCCACATAGCCGAATAGTTCCATCTCCAGCAAAGATTCGGGTATAGCGCTGCAGTTAAGCTCCACGAATGGTTGATCAGCTCGGTCGCTGTTGTAGTGGATGATGCGAGCGACCAGCCCCTTGCCAACCCCGCTATCGCCGGTGATAAGGACGGTTGAAGCCTTGCTTTGGCATATCCTGCGCAGCTTAGTTTTTAGCTCCATCATCGGCTTACTGGAGCCGATCAGGCTATCTATGGAATAAGCCTCCCGTTGACGCTGCTTGGTCAGTTTCCTATGTTTGCTCTTTTTATGTTTGTGGTAAATATCGCTGACTGCCTTTTTAAAGGAGTCTATGTCCAGGGGGAGAACGAAGAAGTTATCCGCACCGCTTTTTAACCCATCCACAATGTCAGGGGCTTTTGCCTTCTCGGAAATATAAAAAAGCGAGTAATCGGCAAGGTTTTTGTCCAGCGAACTTGTGATGGCGGCTCGCTCCTGGGGCTGATCATAATCTACCAAAACCAAGGAGAATTGTTGTCTGCGAATCTCCTCCAATGCCTCCTCGGCTGAGCTTGCCGTCTTTACCATATATCCCCATTGCAATAGCATATTGCGTAGTAAATCGCGGTGCTTGGTCTTTGGCTCAACTATAAGTATATTGAAACTCATAATGGTATGCTTCTTATGTCCAGAGTTTAATCTCTACCTGGGTGCCCTTGCCCCATGTAGAGAGCACCTCTATCTCCCCGCCTAATATCTGAAGCAGATGTTTGCTGATATATAGTCCGATGCCGTCCCCAGGCACCATGCGCACCTCGGGTGAACTGCCCCGGTAGAACTTGTCGAATATGAAGGCTAGCTCCTTTTGTGGGATGCCGATCCCGCGATCGGAGACGGTAATGCGCAGGTGATCCTCCTCATCATAGCAGCTTATGCCCACGGTAGAGCCTCTCGGCGAGAATTGCATCGCATTGGAGAGTATGTTAGCCACCACCTGGGTGAGCCTCATGCGATCGGTGATCACCAGGTGATCGAAAAGCTCCGGCGAGTAGGATAGCTCGATACCTTTTTCTTTTATTATAGCCTCCAGGCTTCCTATTGCATCGTCGATGATATCCCTAAGATTGCATTCGTCGAGATTTATCTGGCTGGACATGATTCCGGATTCGATCAATAAAAGATCTCGCAGGTTGTTCAATAGTACGATGAAACGCTTGGTTTCTTGTCTGGCGTTTCTTATTAGCGTATTCTGCTCATCCTCGGATAGATCCCCCCTGCTCTCCTGGAGCATATTCATCGATATATTTATGGCGGTCAGCGGCGAGCGAAGTCTATGAACCAGCTCAGCTATCTGGGTGAAACGAAAGCGCTCCTGTTGCTTGATCCCTGTTCGATCTTCTACCTGGAGCAAAACCTGCTTTTTATCCTCATCCAAGCAAAAAAGGGACACGAAGAGTTCTCTATCACACAGGTCGATCTTATTATTATACTTCGCAAAGAGTCCATCGAGAATACCGTTGATATAGATCGATAACTGCTTTTTCATGCGCTCTATAAAGCCATCGAGGTCATCCTCAAACCCGCACTGAGAGACCAGTTGATCCATAGCCGGATTCAGATAAACCATCTTGCAGTCAGCATCTACCACCAGCAATGGAATCTGGCAGACTTCAAGTATCCTGTCGCTTATGCTCTTTTGATCGCTCATGGTTCAAAAACTCCACTACTTTAATACCTTGCGAATGATAGCTAGAAGTTCGGACGGCTCAAAGGGCTTTGCCAAGAAACCTTGCAAGCCCTTCTCTTTCACCAGCTTCTCGATGTTCAGATATTCCTTAGCCGTAAATGCGATCACCGCTATATGCTTGTTCTTATTATCCTTGCGTAGCTGCTCCAGGAAGCGCCAGCCATCCTTACCGGGCAGCATTATATCGAGCAGGATAAGCTGGTATTCCTTGGACTTTATCAACTCAAGACCCTCATCTACATCCAGGGCTATATCGCACTTATATCCCTTCATCTTGAGTACTATGGCAGTGGATTGCGCCAGATGATACTCATCATCCAGGATCAGTATCTGTCGTTTATCTTTTGATTCCATTTATCTTACTCCTATCTACAGGTAGGGTAACCGTAAAGGTGGTTCCCTTGCCGGGCTTACTATCCACTTTTATCTTCCCCCTATGTGTGTTCACCGCGTTTTTGACTATTGCCAGCCCCAGCCCTGCCCCAGTGTGCCTTCGCGTCATGTGAGAATCGAGCTGGCTGAAGCGATCGAAGATCTTGCTGATCGACTCGGAGGGGATGCCGATGCCCTGGTCGGAGACGATCAACCTGATGGAATCACCCAGCCTGGTTAGCGATACTTGAATCGTACCCTCATGGCTGAATTTTATCGCATTATCTACCAGGTTGGAGATCATCATCTCCAGCAGCCGTCCATCCCCTTTCATCCATATCCCTTCAGCGATCTCAACAGCTAATAGTAGTTTTTTTTCATTTGCCAGGTTGCGGTAGTTTTCGACCACTGAGCCGACCAGCTTGGATAGCTCGACCTCGCTGACCGCTGGTTCATACTCGCTGGAACTGACCTGTGAAAAGAAGAGCAGGTTGTGAATATCACGACGAAGCCTCTCCAGTTGATCTTTGATTATACTCAATATTTTGATCTTCTCATCATCCTTATCGTTTTGAAGCAACGCCTCGATAACCTCTATATAGTTACGAATTATCGTAACCGGCGTCTTCAGCTCATGGGAGATTATGGATATGAACTCATCCTTGGCTCGTTCCTGCTTCTCCTTTTCGCGCAGTTGCTCGTAAAGCTCGAACTTCTCTTGCATAAGATAAGAGAACTCCAGGCTCTTTTGTACCCGCATAAGCAGGTCTTCCATGTTGACCGGTTTGAGGATAAAGTCGAATACCCCTTGTTTAAGTGCCTTAACTGCTGTATCCAGGGAGCCATAAGCGGTTACCAGGATAACGGGGGTATCTATGCCCCGATTTCTTATATGCTCTAAAAGATCGATACCGCTAAGTCCCGGCATGGCGATATCGGAAAGGATCACATCATAATTGCTCTCAGCGAGCAAGCTAAGTGCTTCATTACCGCTTGCCGCCTGATCTACCGTAAAACCCTCCTCGCTGAAGAATTCCACGCAGGTCTCCAGGAAACTGCGGTTATCATCGACGATGAGTAACTTGGGCTGAGCTGTACGCTTATCCTTAATTTGCTTATTTAGTTCGGTGTTTCCAGTCATCGAGTTGTATTAATTTTCAGATTTTGTCGGCAGAGTAAAGATGAAGCTGCTTCCCTTGCCGAGTTCACTCTCCACCCAGATCTTGCCGCCGTGTGCCTCTATTGCCATCTTGCAGAAGGTCAATCCAAGCCCGGTATTGTGGGACATGATCGCATCTCTTTTCTCACCCTGAACATACTTTTGGAAGATAAGCTCGTGAAGCTCCTTCTCTATTCCCGGACCAGTGTCGATGACGCTGACTTTAACTTTATCATTATCGCTGCTCAATTTTACGGTAACTCCCCCGCTAGTGGTATGTTTCAAGGCGTTGAATACCAGGTTATCTACCACCCTGGCGATAAGCGATCTATCTACCGGCAGCTTTACAGAATCGTAACTCGCCTCCATCTTAAGATATAGCCCATGCGACTGTGCCTGATTTTTATGAAGGTCGATCTTCTCCTGGATGATATCGATCAGATCATGGTCTTCTAGCTTAGGGGTTAGCTTACCTTCCTCCATCTTGTCGATATCGAGAAGGTTTGTTATCTGGTCGGTCATGCTGCGGCAGATCTCCAGCTCCTTCTTCATGCGATCAGGCAAACGATCCAGCTTCCCCTTAGCCAGGTTTCTCAAGTCCATCTCTATACTCGCCACCAGGGCTGCCAGGGGGCTTTTCAGATCGTGGACTATCATATCGGTAAGGTCTCTTTTCAGCTCCTGGAGGCGCTCAAGCTCTTGATACTGTTTTTGTAACTTCTCGTTTTTTATCTTCAGATCCTCCAGCAGCCTGATATTTTCCTGTCTCAGTCTTTTATTCTCCAGCAGCCTATCGATGCTGATCAATAGCGCATCGAAGCTGACGATTGGCTTTAAGATGAAGTCATTGGCGCCAAGCCTGATAGCCTGGATAGCCGAGTCCATCTCGGCGTAAGCGGTGAGCAGGATGACGATCAGCTCTTCATCATAGCTTTTCAGCTTCTCCAGCAGCTTGATGCCATCCATGCGCGGCATCTTGATGTCTGAGATCACCAGGTCGTAATCCTTCTCGGTCGCCCTTTGATAGCCATCCTCGCCATCTACCGCCGTATCTACCTCGAATCCCTCCAGGATAAAGAACTCCTCAAGCATCTCTCGCACATGATGATCATCATCAACGATCAGGATACGAGCTTTCCTAACCTCAGACATGTAATTCACCTGCCCGATCTTATCTAATTAGCTGTGTCAAAAACTCATGCATTCTATAGATCACACTTTTCAGGATCTCGTTCTTATGTGCTGAATCCCAGTTGATCCTCTCAATGTTCTCCCAATGCTTGTTAAACTGGTGGATGACTTGCTTGTCATCCTTGAAGGCTTCCTCCAGGCAATCTAGCGTTGTTTGTTTCCATTGAACCAGGTTCTTCTTGAATTCGTGCAGGGTATATCTGGTTGCATCCCCTCGGATATTTTTTTTTAAGATATCCATCTGCTGCTGGATAATAGCCCTCTGGTGTTGATTCATAAGCTGCCTCCTTTTTTAAGTTAAGCAAGAAGCATTTAGTTGCGATTGCCTTGTTATAAGCCCTTTGATAAATTTTTTTATTACAATAATATATAGGCTATAAGCCATGGCATTGTCAAGGAAACATGGAGAGTTTAGTACACTGCTGGTTGTGAGTGTAGGCTTTGCCCCTTAACATCCACCCCTGACTCGACCGATTATCCTTAAAAACAAGGAGCCTGAGCATAATGGATGAATACATATTACTTGTTGAGGACGATATCGATTATAGGGAATCGATCGCCGAATTCCTCGAAGACGAGGGATACTCCACGCTGCAAGCCTCCAACGGCAAAGAAGGCTTGGAGATCATCGAGCAAGAGCCGGTCGCACTTGTCCTGCTCGATATTCGTATGCCCAATTATGATGGGAAATGGCTGCTCAAAAGGGTAAAACCAAAGTACGAGGAGCTGGCGGTGGTGATGATCACCTCTTTGTCTGACACAAAAACAGCCATCGAGTGCCTTGTGGGAGGCGCGGAGCATTACCTGATCAAGCCTTTGAACCTCACCGAGCTTTCCACAACCGTAAAAAGGGTGCTTGAAAAACGCAGCTTGCAGATCGAGCTGCGTGAATACAGAGAGAATCTCGAACTTAAGGTATTGGAAAAGACTCAGCAGATACGAGAGATGTTCCTCGGCTCTATCTTGAGCTATGCAAACATAATCGAGGCGCGCGATCCATACCTTAGAGGACACAGCGAACGGGTCGCCGGCATTGCAGAGGCAATGGGAAAGGCGCTCGGATTCGAGAATAAAAAGCTAGAAAATCTTAGGATCGCTGGATTTTTGCATGATATCGGTAAATTCGGCGTAAGCGAGTCGATATTGAATAAAAACGGTCGCCTGAGCGAGGAGGAATTCGAAGCCATGAAGCAGCACCCACAGAGAGCAGTTACCATCCTTAAGCCGATAATCAACCAAAAGGAGATCCTGCAGTCCATTCTTTCGCATCATGAGCGATATGATGGCAAGGGGTACCCGATGAAGCTCTCCGGGGGAGATATTCCACTCGGCGGGAGGATAATTGCTGTTGCTGATACCTATGATGCATTGACCAGCGACCGAGCCTATCGCAAGGGATTCGATCACCAGGAAGCCATTATGATAATGTCGGGAGTTAAGGGGACCCAATTAGATCCTACACTTGTTGAGCTATTTCTCGAACTGGTGCGAAAAAAGGTAATTAAGGTATAATATCGCTCTTGGAGGAATAGGTTTAATGCCATGACAGACAAGGCAACATCACCTGAACGGTTCATCGAGCTTCTCAAGGGGATAAACCGCTATGCGGTAAAGGAAATCAAGGAAATTACGCTTCTTATCCTCGAATGCCTCGCTGCCAATGTCCCTAGCCTGAAAGCTCGCCTCTACTTCTTTGATGATAAGGAGAATTTATTTACGCTCCTTTGCGCTTTTGGATATGGCAAAGAGCTAATCAATAGCAAGGTTGCTGCCTCGGTGAGGCTGGATGACCTAGACCTGATGAGCAAAACACTATTCGATAACCGAAAGATTGACCTAATCGAGGTCGGTAGCCAGCAAAAAGACCGTATATCCAATCTATTATTGGATGATACCTCAGTTCAAGTAGTGATCGCTCCCCTAGTAGGGAACAGGAGGTTGGGATTGCTTTACATTGAGAGCAATGAAGCGGGTAAGATGGGTGATTTGCTCCAATCAGCGGACTGGAGTTTCTGCCACCAGCTTCTTATACGGTCGTTGAGCGACTATGCCGAGCTTCAGGAGGTAGAAAGTTCCCGAAGCATGTTCTATCAACTGTTGCAGAAAAGCCCGGATTCATTCACTTTCGTCGATGAATCGGGCATCCTGCGCCTTGCCAATCATAGCACCGAGACCATAACTGGTTACACTATGGAGGAGCTTATAGACTCGCCGGTAATGGATATCTACGATCCAGAGGATACGGTCAAGATACTGGAAGCCTGGGAAACGACTAAGGAAAAGGGCACATCCAAGGATATAATCGTAAATATTCTAACCAAGGAGGGCAAGAGATCCCCGGTTAACCTGTCCCTCTCCGCTCTTTACGACCCTGATGGCAAGGTTAAAGGCTCCATCGGGATAATCCGCGATATCTCCAAACAAGTGGCTAATGAGAGAAAGCTAAAAGAAATGCACCAGAAGCTGCTCAAGGCAAACTACGACTACAAGAGAATGCTTAACGAATACAAGCAGGCTCGGGAGAAGATGGTGCAACTACAAAAGCTATCTTCCATGGCAGATATCATCGCCGGCATCGCGCACGAGATAAACAATCCGCTAGCAAGCATCATCGGCAATATTCAACTGACCCTGCGAAGGGTGAGCGATGATGCCTTGAAGAACAAACTGGAACGAATCATGCGGGATAGCGAACAAGCAAGAGACATAGTGCGAAACCTGTTCAGCTTCAGCCGAAGCCATAATCCAAGGTTCGAGTCGGTCAATCTCCACTATATCATCGAGGAGATTAAACAGGCTCGGATCGATATGATCAAAGAGCAAAACATCGAATTGAATATCGAGCAAAAGGAAAAAGAGCTTTACCTCTGGGCGGACAAGGGGCTGCTGAAACAGGCGCTGCAGAATATAATCGATAACGCCATGTGGGCAGCAAGACAACAAAATCAAAGAAAACCGACCGTAACCATAAGGGTAAGCTCGATTGATCCAGGAGATAAGGTGCAGCTTTTCATCATAGACAATGGTCCCGGCATCAATAAAGATATCCTAGGCAAGGTCTTCGATCCCTTCTTCACCACCAAGGAGGTTGGCGAAGGCTCTGGATTAGGCTTGAGCGTCGCTTACGGCATCATCGAGAGCCATTCGGGAAGCCTGAGATTGAGCAATCATCCAGATGGAGGGTTGATAGTGAAGATCATCCTGCCTGCCTGGAAGAAAAGCACAGACCAAAAAAGGAACTAGGCTATTATGAAAAAAAGATTGCTCGGCAACCTTTCCAAAAAGAGCGGACAGGAAGAAAACCAGCCTTACTATGATGCAAAGCCTAGTAATATCCACATCAGTATAACCTATAGATGTTCAGGAAGATGCCTTTATTGCGATTATCACCCCATGACGGTAAATGATGAACCAGAGCTAAACAAGTGGAAGGACGCAATAAGAAAGCTGGTGGGTTGGCTGGGGGCTTGTCGCATCGACTTTGCTGGAGGCGAGCCGCTCGATTATCCCGGTTTCCTCGATATTTTGGCACTATGCCGAGAGCTTGGCGTGTTTACCGTGATAACCACAAATGGCTATCGCATCGATGATAAGATGGCACAAAGGCTGATCGAGCTTGGAGTCGGCTCGATCAATGTCTCCTTGGAGTCGATTGAGCCTGAGATCCACAACAGACTGCGCAACCTCGATAATGCACATGGAATGGCGCAAAGGGCTATCGATGCACTCGATATGCAACGGAGAAAAAAACAAGCTGACACCAATATTACCATCGCCTCGGTGATGACCAGGCTCAATATCGAACAGTTGCCTCGTCTCGCTGAACTGGCTGAGAGTCGGGGGATGCTGTTCAACCTCCAGGTGCTCTACCAGAACTTCGGCGCACCATTCGATATGAACTGGTATAAGAAAAGTGAGCTGTTCCCCGATGACCTGGCGCAGGTTGACAGGATACTCGACAAGCTGATCAGCATGAGAGAAGCTGGCTGCCCGATCAACAACAGCATCGCCCAGTTGGAGCTTATGAAGCGATACTATCGAGACCCGAATCGAAAGACGCTCCCCTTTTGCAGGGTAGGGGAGAACTCGCTGGTAATGAACCCGCAGGGGGATATGATGCTTTGCTTCTTCACCGATCCCATCGGTAACATCCACCACGATGAGCCAAAGGTGGTCTGGCACAGCGAGAAGGCTGCCAATATGAGGCATTTCATGGCTCGCTGCCAGCGCAACTGCGACCTGCTCAATTGCGCATATCAGACCGAGGAAAGGTTTGAGGCTTGAGAGAGGAAAGAAAGAGACTCACGAAAAAACGCTCACGCAAAGACGCAAAGGAGAAAGGAGAATCACGCAAAGACGCAAAGAAGGATGAGAAAAGACATACTACCCTAGCAATATCTTCTTTGTTTCTTCCTTGGGCTTCGCAACCCCTGGCTGATTATAGGCGTTGATGTTGTACAGCTTGCCGGCAATGGAGGTGGCGACCATAAATGCCATAAACAGATACCCCAGGTGATAGGCATCAACCTGGTCGATCTCGAACAGCCCTACCGGTCGATCGCTCTCGGTTAGCGCCTGCATGGTTCCATCCAGCGCAGCATGGTAAATCTGGCTCAAGCTCTTGCTTTGCATATACTTGATGCGCTTATCGTCGCCCAGGCTGTGGGGGACAACCAGGTCGCAGCCGTAGTTCATCGGCTTGAGCATGTAGATTACCTTGTCGTAGGGACCCTCGAAGTAAAGCTGTACCTGCGAGTGCTGATCCGTGGTGCCCAGCGCCTTGATCGGCGTCTGCCCCACATTGACCATCTCGCCATCGAGGCTTTTTTCCTTGCCCAGGCTCTCTGCCCACAACTGGCGGAACCAATCAGCCAGGTCATACAGTCGATCCGAGTAGGCGAACATGACAACCATGTTGCATCCCTTTTGGGTGGCATAAAGGTAATTGAACAATGCGAAACTCGCCGCTGGGTTATCGAGAATATTGCCCGCATCGATGCTTTTCATGCCCTTAATAGCATCCCTTGCTCCAGCAAGAAGCCCCTCGCTGTCAATGCCCATCAGCTCAGCGGTTACCAGCCCCACCGGCGAAAGCACGGAAAATCTACCTGCCAGATGCCCTGGTATCTCGAAGCAATAATCGATACTACTCGCCAAGTCCTTGATAAAACCGCTTTCGCCGGTGCTTATCACTATGCGGGAGCCTGCTTTATCGCCCAAAGCCGAATATAACCTGCGCCAGATCTCGGAGAAGACAGATATGGTCTCCAGCGTGTTGCCTGACTTGGTTACGATATGGAACATGGTGCTCTCAAGGTCGATGGATTCGAGAATATACCTGATAGTAAATGGATCGATGTTGTCTATAGCGTAAAATCGCGGTCGTTCATCGCTAAAAAGCTCGGTATGCTTGCCGTAGATAGCCCTAACTATGGTGATCGCTCCCAGACCTGAGCCACCGATGCCGACATGCACGACAGCGTCATAGGAACCCTTGTGATGCCTAGCCCAATCGCGGATGTCCCATAGCTTGGTTTTTCCTGGAAGCTCAAGATATGCTTCTTCTTTCTCATTGGGATTATTCATCAACTGGTCAATGATCTCGAGCACCCTGGTCTTGAGTTCCGAAAGCTGTTGGCTTGTTAGCTTGTGCTCGGAGTCTTTTTCGGCGATCAAGCTATCAGTTATCAGCCTTACTCCCATAGCCTTACTCCCTTCTCGCGGATGGTTAGTATCCTCTCGTGCCAATAGTTTAACACAATCAGAGTCCAAATAAGTTGCCGATTGTTCCTAATGCCCTTATTATGTTCATCAATTATTCGCCTGACAAAGGATGGGTTGATAAATTCGCTCGAGATGAGATTTGAGCCAAACAGCCAATCTTGCGCGAAGTCAAACAGCTTGCCACGCAGCCAGCGCCCCAGCGGCACATCAAAACCGCGCTTGCCCCCTTTGAGCACCGACTTTGGGAGCCTATCCCTCATCGCATGGCGCAAGATACGTTTGGAGCGACCGAGCAGACGCAGCTTATAGCTTGATGGCAGGCTAAACATGAACTCAACGATGCGGTGATCCAGGTACGGCACCCGCACCTCCAGGCTGTTCGCCATGCTCATCATATCGACCTTGGGGAGCAGATCGTTCGCCAGGTAGCAGCGCAGATCCTGCCAAAGAATGTGATTTAGGCTCGAGGCTCGATGTATCCCAACCTCTTTATCCCCCCCAAACTTTAAGGGGATGAAGGGGAAAGAGGCTTGGGGCTTGAGGCATCCCATCCTCTTTCTCCCCCCCGAACTTGGGGGGGATGAATGGGGGGATAGGCTTGTGTAGAAACATGATGGCGCCAGCCAGGACCAAGCATCCAAGGTAACAGCGACCTGTGGTAAAAGCGCCTCGGCAAGCTCCTCCAGGTCATAAGCCCCCCACCAGGCCTGGTTGCGAAGCGAGGGTGGGTAGCGCATCCCCTTGAGGAACTTGCGCAGCTTGAAGACCAGTGAAAACTCCTGGCTCTTATCGCTTTTATGCTGCACAAGCCGAGAAACAAGGCTAAAAAACAGGTCTCGTCCCTCCAGCATTCGGGCAATAAGATGCGCACGATGGGTGCGATAACCTGCAAACAGCTCGTCTCCGCCATCGCCAGCCAGCGCTGCGGTCATAAGTTGTCGAGCGGTCTTGCAGACCAGGTAGGTCGGTATTATCGAGGCATCAGCCAGCGGCTCCTCCAGGCAATCCATCGCTGCCGGCACCAGTTCGAGCAGGTTTTTTTCGGTGAGGTATTCGAGATGCAATTTTGCCTCGAACCTCTCTGCCACAGCCTTTGCGTTGCTGCTCTCATCGAACTGTTGATCCTTGAAGCCGATGGTGAATGCCTGTATCCCGCGGCAGCCGATCCGGTGCAACATGGCGAGCAGGCTGCCCGAATCCAAGCCTCCGCTTAGCAAGATGCCGAGCGGAGCATCGCTTATGGACTGCATTTCAAGGCTCGATGCGAGCAGGTCGGTGAGCCGCATCGCTGCTTCCTTCATCCCAAGAAAGCCAACCTCTTCGCTCAACTCAGGCTGCCAATAGCATCCGCTATCCATCGAATCGCCTCCAACACGAAGATAATGCCCTGGCGCCAGCTTGCGGATGCGGTTGATAATAGTAAGCGGCGCCAGGTTGTACTCGAACATAAGGTACTGCGCCAGGGCATTAGGGTCGATCTCAAGAGGGATATCCAAGCATAATAGCATGGCTTGTAGGGATGATGATGCGATGAAAAGCTCATCATCGAGGTAGTAGTAGAGCGGTTTGATTCCTATGCGATCCCTGGCGAGAAAAAGCTCCTTTCTTCTCTCATCCCAGAGCGCAAAGGCGAACATGCCGTTCAGATGTTTTAGCATATCGAGTCCGTGCTGCTCGTAAAGGTGAACCAAGACCTCGGTGTCCCCTTTTTCGGTGAGGCGATGTCCCCGCGCGGTTAACTCCTGGCGCAGTTGCCGATAGTTGTAGATCTCCCCGTTGAATACGACATGGATCGAGCCGTCCTCGTTGGTCGCTGGTTGCCTGCTCCCTTCCAGGTCTATGACCTTGAGCCTCCTGGCACCGAGGGCGACTGAACCCTTATGGTAGGCACCTTCCTGGTCGGGACCGCGATGCTGCATGAGTTCCAGCATCCGCTTCAGGGCGTGTTTGCCTGGGGAGCGATCGCCGGTTCTATCGAGGATGGCAACTATTCCACACATTTTACAAGGCTCTAGGCTTTAGAGAAAAGAAGAAAGAAACCACAAAGGCACTAAGGCACAAAGAAGGAAGTGGTACCGTGGTACCGTGATACCGTTCTTTATCTCCCTTTGCGTCTTTGCGTCTTTGCGTGATCCTCCTTTCTTCTTTGCGCCTTTGCGTGAGCGTCTATGCGTGATTTTCCTTCCTTCTTACCTAAAGTTTAAGGTCTAAATCCTCTCCCTAGACCCACATACCGCTAGGCTCCAACGGAATATACTCCACATAAGTTATCGGGATCGGCGTAACGCAGAGTATCAATATCACATAGCAGAGGTATCCAAGTATTCTACGCCAGCCGGTTATCCTGCCATAAGGATTTGTCGGTGGTGGATGACGAAGGTGAATCACCAATAAAATGAGCATAATCCATATCATCCATCCAGCCCAAAACAGGGACATAATGCCAAAGCAAATCAGAACGAAAACACCTATGCTTCTGGCTCTCTGTGCACCAAAGAGAGCATAGGATATATGCCCTCCATCCAGTTGCCCCACTGGAAACAGGTTGATGGCGGTAACCAGCAAGCCGAACCAGCCGGCAAGCGCTACCGGGTGAAGCGTAAGGATGTAATCATCGGGTACATTGCCCTTGATTAGATATGATAACCACTTGAATATAAGAGGCTCTCCCAGAACATAATTGCCACCAACCAGGCTGCTTTGAGGTTCAAGGGGCGATAGCGAGATGCCGAGTATAATGACAGGTATCGTTATCACCAGCCCGGCTAGGGGACCGGCGATGCCCATATCGAAGATCGCCTTGTTGTCGGGCATGGGGGATTTTATAAGTATGACCGCGCCGAATGTCCCCGGCGGGAGTGGACTAGGGATGAAATAGGGAAGCGTTACATCAATGCCGTAGTATCTGCCCACCATGTAATGCCCCATCTCATGCGCACCTAAGATGGCTAACAATGCGATGGAAAATAGAGGACCAAAGGCTGTAGTAGTAGTGAACATGGTAGCCAGGAGCAAAAGCAGATGCTTGTGGCGGCTGAAAAATGAGGGCGGCTCCTGTTTCCGTTCGCTTACATCCTCATCGTTGTAATAAGAGTAAATATAGTTGCTATCCGGTCTGTTATCTGTCAAATCCCTTTATTCCGTTCCTTTCCTTATGAATAATTCTTATGCTATGTGCAATATTCACTCACTAGTTCATAGAGCGCCTGTACCCCGAAGTTCAGCGCATCGATGCTTATCCTCTCATCTACGCCGTGGATTAGCTCGGCGATCTTGTCATCAGGAGACAGCCGCATCGGTATGAAGCCAAAGGTGGGGATACCAAGTGAGTTAAGGTGCCTGGCATCGGTGAAGCCGGTAAGAAAATAGGGTATCACATCGCTTCCCGGCTCCAGCTTGTTTATCACCCTGGCAGCCAGCTTGCAGATATCGTGGTGCCAGTCAGCGACCACTGGCGGTGCGTGGTCGATTACCTCTATCTGGTAGCTATCGCCGATGAGATCTTTTACTTCCTTTAGAAACACCTCCTTTTCATAGCCGGGCAGGGTCCTTCCGTCAACCATAAGCTCCGCCCTCTCCGGGATCACATTTATCTTCTCGCCGGCTTTGATCATGGTCGGGTTAGCCGTGTTGTGCAAGGAGGCGATAAATGAGTTCCCGGCGCCCTTGTCAGGGATGATATTACGGCAAATGAAGGTGCTCATTTTGGGATCGAGCACCTTCTTGAGGACCAGGGTCTTGGGGAATCCCTGTTTGTCGGCTAATGTCCTGGTGAAGGCCTCAATCGAAGGCGAGACCATTGAAAGCACTTGTGACG
>CAYUVA010000011.1:0-87717 GCA_964448115.1 uncultured bacterium | reverse complement strand
GATCAAGACTGACTATGTTATCGTAACCCACGGGCATGGAGATCACCTAGGTGATGCGGAGGCCATTGCCAAGGCTAATAATGCTACCGTGATCGCTAATAACGAGATCGCCATTTACCTGAGTGGTAAAGGGGTGAATGCACATAATATGCATATCGGCGGTGGTTTCGATTTTCCCTTTGGGCGCGTGAAGCTGACCAATGCGCTGCATGGATCAGCTCTTAATGATCTCACTTACCTGGGACATCCGGCAGGCGTTTTGCTCAACTTTGGAGGGAAGACGATTTACCATGCCGGCGATACCGCGCTCACCAAGGACATGGAGCTTCTCGGCGAGTACGAGGATGTCGATATCGCTATGCTCCCTATCGGAGACAACTTCACCATGGGAGTTCGCGATGCCTCCATTGCGGCAAAGATGGTCAAGCCTAAAATAGCTATTCCTATGCATTATAATACCTGGCCACCTATCAAGGCAGATCCAGAAGAATTCAAGAGGCTACTCGCCGACACCGGTATTGAAGTAATCATTATGAACGCGGGCGAGACCAGGGAATTTTAGCTTCATTAAGACCATAAATTTAAAAGGCACTAAGGATAAATTGGGGAGAGTTTGTTTCATCTCTAGTGCCATATCTATATTACCTTACTCGATGAGATGACTTAGAGCTTGTTCTGTATTATATTTTATACTAGGTAAGTAAAACTCATAGCACGGAAGGGATTAAGATAAATATGAAGGATGATAACAGCCACCTGCCTGCAAAGAGGGTCGATCACAAGGCACTCCTCGAATCGCCGGAGCGCTTCAAGGAGTTCCTGGAGGAGGCATCCAGCGGCATCATCTCCAAACTCGTTTTATCCCGGAGCATAAACGAAGCCAAGAAAAAAGCGCTCAAGGTACAGATAGAGGAGCAGATTCGCGCCATGAAGCTCGCCTACGACACCCAGTTGAGGGCTGCTGCCGGCAAGGCGGAGTTCCTGGTCAGCTCCGAGGCGGGCGATGCGCTCGATAAGACATTAGATGCCTACCACGCATTTCGTGATAAAGCCCTGGAGAGATATATCAGGGAGATGGAGTCACTGGAGGCGAAAAAGGATAAGCTACCTAGCCATCTTTTTACGCGCTATCGCCAGATGATCGAGGATGCACTCTCAAAATCGCTCGAAGAGCTTGAAAAGATGCAACAGCACTTCATTGAGTCGATAAAGAACGTGGTCAAGTAGGCTTGAGACTTGAGGGTGCAGGGCTTTTGAACCACCAAGGCACAAAAGCACAAAGAAATAACATCCTTGCTCCTAGTGCCTTAGTGCCCTTGTGGCTAGATTACTCCATAACCTTTATAATCGATGAAAGCTAGCGGTAAGAAAGGTCTTCTGGCGCTATTTATCGGATACCAAGCATCGGGGAAGACCACCTTCCTTACCTCGTGCGTCCTCGCATCACAACTTAACAAGATCCCCGTTGCCATAAGCGAGGTAGTCGAGGAGGGTCGCAAGCCCTTCTTTGCAGAACGAGTAGATTCGCTGCGCAAGGGCAAAACAGTGGAGAAAACACGCATCGACCAGTGGTATGATCTGAGACTCTACCTCGAATTCGAGGGAAAGGAAGGGATATATGTCCAAACCATAGACTTCCCCGGCGAGATTGCTGCCAGCCATGAGCCATCTGCCGGTGCCAGTCGCCTTAGCGAGTATATAGCCTCCAGCCACTGTCTTTACCTTATGTTCGATGCATCATTGGCTACAGCCAGTTACCAGTCTGACCTTGCATTCGAGCGACTGAGAGGACAGTTCGAGGCTATAGCAAATGCTCGACGATTATTCGAGGATAAAAAGCCTGAAAATCCCATAGTAGTTGTGGTTACCAAGTCTGATTTGCTTTTTAAAGATCAATCGAGTGAACAGGTAACTCGCCAATTGAACGAGCTAAATAAGGATAATAAGCTGGCAACAAAAAAGTTTAGAGAATTATACAAAAGTCATGCTAATATACTCCTTAAATCCAAACCACAAAAGCCGATCAAGATCTGTTATGTTGCTTCCTTGGGAGCATCACCCAAGCAGATCAAGCAAAACGATGATCATCAGGATAATGTGAACTATGTCATAGGTGATTTAAGGGCTTGGCAACCGATTGGGCTGCTGGAAACCCTGAAAAGTGGGCTGTTCAGCGGGATAAAAGCAAAGGAGGGCAAAAGACCGCGCCAAGTAATCCGCAAACTGCGTCCCATCGCTATTGGAGTGCTAATTGTTTTCTTCTCACTGACCCTGCTAGCCATTCGCGATTACCAGGCTTACAATGAACTTGAGCGACTGCTTGAGCAGCATAATAGTGGCTCTATCAGCGCTGAAAGAGTGCTTAATAAACTAGATGAGTTATACAGCCAACAGCATCCGTTTATATATTTGCCTGGCGATAGGCTCGTCTTTATCCCCATACCTGACTGGCAACCAGCAACGAGGGTAAGGAGACTATATGAACAATTCTCAAAGGAAACCTTGATATCTAACCTTAAAGTTATAAATAGCCGATCAGAAAGCCTAGCCGAGGATCTAATGCCCATAATATATTCCTTTGAAAGCCTAAATGGAAAATTGAAGCAATATATCTCCCGTTACGAACAATTGATCGAAAAGACCAAAGTCATAATGAAAAAGATAAATAATCCAGATACCGTAAAGTTTTTTCAAAAAGAGGTTCTTCAACCAACCAAGGTAAGTCTTGCATCGGTAATAAAGCAGGCGATCCCTTTATTGTGGCGATCAGCCGAGTTATCCCAGCTAGAGCTGAAAGATGCTGAGAGCTACATTGGGGATATGGTAGTCAAGTTACAAAAGATGAATGAGCAAGATCCACCATCACCCGATATACCTCAGCTAGCAGGAGAGGCTGTGGTTCTGTATGAGAAATCACGCTGCACCTTCATGCTGAATAAATACAAAACGGGGATCGAGAAGTCTCCCGGTGAACATCGGGTGAACTTCCAGGCGCTGGCTGGTGTTTGCACCGATTGCCGGGATGCAGAGTTAAAAAGTGATGTCTGCGAGCAGCTCACAAATTACGCAGCCCAGTGGGATAACATACAGGCAAAACAGATAAGAGAGCTGTTTACCTCAGATGCTCAAAACCTGCCTGATACTAGAGAGCCTTATGACATGTTTCGACAGTACTTGCAGGATCTGGAGCTGCGCCGACGATGGTTGCCATCATCTACTGGGGTATATGAACAGCAGGCAAGGAAATTTATAAAATGGCATGATAGCCTTAACAAGTTATACTATATAAACACGATAAGACTCACCATAAACAAAGATACGGGATTCGTGCGCTACCAGGAAGGCGAGATAGAGCTAAGGGATTCCGCAGAGGATGATTCAAAAATTGTAACCGCAAAGAAGGCTTTTTTCGAGCCAAAAGGAGACCTTAAACTCTATATCAACAACATTCAATTGATAAAGTCGTACTTCGAGGGCTTCGATTACACGATCCATGTCTCCAAGCAGTTTCGATGGAAGCCGGGGGATGAGATCACCATAATCCTTTGGAATCAAGACTCCCAGCAGAAACGAACCTGGAAGCTAAAAGGCTACTATAACCTCCCCCGCCTCGCCTGGGAGGGCTTCAAGACACCAGAGGCAGAGCTATACTTTGATGGATTGAATATAGAGCCAATGCCATCGGAAAGAGATTGAGGGGGACCGTGGTAGCTTGATATGGTCGTGGGATGCTTAGTAATTCTTCTTGGTGTCTTTGTACCTCCTCTCCTTCTCCTGCTCCCTCCTCCTTTGAGTATATCTCAAAACTAACCAAACATGTCATCCCGACTAGTGGTTTAATCTTGACATTGTCGAAACACCTTTGTACAATTATGTACTGCCACTTTGTGCCTTAGCGCCTTGTTGGTTTAAAATCTCTCATACTTTACTGCTATTTAATTTGCCAGTGGCGCACAATCGCACTATTATACATATCCCATGAAGGTCGGACTCCTATCGCCATACTCTGACATAACTGCATACGGGCTGCGCATCTTGTCAGCCTATCTCAAAGCAAACGGCATCGAGACCGCCATGCTCTTTATCCCCCACGAGCCACCGACCCACACGCTGCTGAAGCGAAAAGCTCCTCGCTATAACCAGCGGGTGCTTGAACGGGTCAAGGCTTTTGCCGGGAATGTCGATGCCATTGGCATATCACTTATGACCAACTACTTCGAGGGTGCGATAGAGCTTACTCAAGCCATTAAAGCAAGCGCTGATATCCCTGTAATCTGGGGGGGGATTCATCCTACCATTCGACCCTTGCAGTGCCTTGAACATGCTGACTATGTGGTCATCGGAGAGGGAGAGGAGGCGTTCCTTGAGCTTCTCAATGCAATGAACAGGGATCCTAAAGATATACCAAACATTTCTTTTCGGAGCGGCTCTGAACAGGTTATCAATCCACCACGAAAGCTGCTTCAGGACCTGGACGCTCTCCCTTTTCCCGATTATTCGCTTGATGATCATTATCTCATCGATGATGGCGATGAGCTGGTGGAGTTTACACCTGGGCTGCTACATGAATACATGTTTCGTGGGGGAATTTCGCGTGTATTTGAACGCACCGGCTATCAGACGCTGACCACTAGGGGCTGTCCGCACTATTGCACATACTGCTGTAACAATGCGCTCAAGTCGATTTACAGCGGGCAGAAGTACCTGCGCCGTAGAAGCATCGATAATATCATCAGCGAACTTACTCTGATGCTTGAAAGATTCGATTTCATCGAGATCATAGGCTTCTCTGACGATTCATTTTTCGCAGCCAGAGAGGACTATATCAAGCGCTTTGCCAAGAGTTACAAAGCCAATATCGGCAAGACCTTCTTCTGTCTGGGCAGCCCGCGCACTATAACCAAAGGCAAGATCGAAGCGCTAATGGACGCTGGACTGGCAGCAGTGCAGATGGGAATCCAGACCGCCAGCCCCAGAACAAAACAGCTATACAAGCGCAACATCTCGCCGGTCCAGGAGCTTGAGATGGTCAGAATGCTGGTCGGCTATCACCCGCGCCTGAGAGCCATATTCGACTTCATCATAGACAATCCGATGGAGACGCTGCAAGACAATATCGCCACCCTGCGCTTCATCCAGCAGATGCCTTATCCGTTTGACCTTCAGTTGTTCTCACTGGCACCCTTTCCGGGGACCCAAATGGCTGATTTGCTACATTCGCTAGGGTACCTTCCCGATGATGAGACCAATTGGCATACCCAGGAATATCACCTCCGGAAGCCGACCTATGTTAACTTTCTGTTTGCGCTTTATAGGCGTAAGGTGAACAAGCGCCTGATGCGTCTTCTTTCTTTCCCGCCGCTGATAAGATTACTCTCCAGCCGTTTCTTTAAGCCATTTTTCTCAGCTCTCTACTGGGCATTCAGGGCAATTAAAAGAGGTTTGAGGCTTAATGGATAAGGGGCATTTAACCACAAAGGCATCACGATCGGATTATGCGATACTTCTTTGCGTTCTTTGCGTGAAGTCATTGAAGTCTTTGTTTGAGCTTTAGGGCTGGCTCGAAGCCTGCTTTGAGCGATAATGCTTTTTCTATGTATCGATGCGCATCTTTAAGCTCACCCTTTTTTGCGCTGACAACTGCGAGATTGTAGTAAATGTCAGGGATTACGCCCTGCTTGCTTGTCGCCTGTTTCCAGTACCCGATTGCATTATCAACCTGTCCAAGTCGATAGTACAGAACACCGAGATTGTAGTATCCTCTCGCATCATTCGGCATAAGTTTCACCAGGCGTCGATTAGCCTCGATCGCATCCTGGAACTTCTCCTGTTGCATCAGCACCATGCTTAGATCCTTCCATGCAGCGGCATCATCTGGACTTCGAGAGGTAAACTTCTTAAGCACCGCTTCTGCCCGTGAATAGTCCTTTAGCTCGATGTATATCTTAGCCAAGTAACGCATAGCCTCCTGGTGGTCAGGATCAAGCGCCAGGCATCGGATTAGCCATCGGCTTGCCTCCTGAAGCTCCCCGAGCTTGATCAGCGATGCGCCAAGGTTATAGAAATTATCTACCCTCTCTGGATTTTGCTTAATTGCCCTGCGGAAGGCGTTGGCTGCCTCTCGGTAATTCCCATGTGTAAAGGCAATCCGCCCCTTGCGCTCGGTGGGGGTCTCGCCGGGATAACTCGTGTCTTGAAGCAGTTTTTCATGCTGGGCTGCTGCCTCCTGGTTCCCCTCTTTTCGATAAAGCTCGATCAACTTTTTCCTGACCATAGACACTGTATTGTCCAATTCAAGGCACTTTTCCCATGCTTGCGCAGCCTTCTCGTTCCTCCCCATAGCTAGGTAAGTAAGCCCAAGATGATAGTATGGCTGCGGGTCAATGGGATCTAGCTGGATCGCCTTTTTTATGATCATCTCCGAGGGGATCAGCTTATCGATCTCCCGCATATAGCTTCCCATAAACATAAGCCCCAAGGCATAGCAGTTGATGAGCTGATGCGTTCGGTCATCGACATGATAGCTCGGCTTTGCGATGCTGCCGAAGCGGATGCTGTTATAAGCCTCCAACAAAAGCGGTGAGATCTGGTTTGGCTCATATTCCATCGAATAGGGCACGATTTCGAGTACCAGCGTATAAGGTATGGCTTTGCGGTCGCCTGCGAAAAGCTCGACTATCTTCTCGAAGTTGTTCACCGTGGCGAAGATGCGAAAGCGCCCTTGGTTGCGAAAGATGAACTGCCGATAAAGCTCGCTGCTAACCAAGATAACATCGCTAGTCTTGACCTGGCGAACGATCTTTTCGATGGGCACGAGCGTAAGGTCAGGATACCGTGCTTCTACATTCGCATAGCCCCACGGATAAGCGAGGTTGAGCCTATTTATTATCTTGAGGTCAGGTCGCTTCCCTTTAACTACCTGAGCATAAAGCAACGGAAAATGGATATCATCCCACTCGGTGAGTAGAACCGCATTATTGGGAAGCAAGTGTAAAATATTGGTGGTAGTTATATTTGTGATATCCTTCTTTGAGTGATCAGCTATCGAGTAATTCAACCTTGTTTGATTGAACAAGACCAGGCATAGAAATATACAGCCGATGATGCGAAAACTTCCCACTAGGGAGCTTATGGCTATTGAAATAAGAATGATGGCGGCAAGATAAGCCGGGATGAAGAAGACCGGTACTAGCTTGGTGAAATGAGAGTACGACAGATCCGAGATAAGGATTACCCATAGTGTGTTTGCTAAAATAAAAATGAAAATGCCGATAGCAGTCATTTTGTCTTGTTTTAACAAAATGCCAAATCCCAAGATGACCAGGCACCATGCCAGGATTCCCGGGATCATGCCTGCGCCGAACTGCGAGACCATCTCCTTGAGAGAAAAAAGAAGCTGCTCCTTGTAGATATCCCATGAGCGTATGATCTCGAAAGCCCTGTATTGGGTACGAGTTATGGTCTCGACAAAGCCACTAAGCCCCTGCGGATTGCCCCAATCCAGGGGTGGATTTGCACAAGATCTTAGCGGTAGGTAAAGATAAACCGAGATACCGAGCAGGAAGAACAGGAATGTTGTAACCAGTGAACGAGGATGCCTTAAAATAAAAATGAACCTTCTTCTCAACATAAATGGGAGCAAAACCAGGAATGATAGCAAGGTGTGATGATTGCCTAAGCCTAACCCGAATATGAAAGCAATTAAATAGACCATCTTGATCCATCCGCTTTTTCGGTTTGCAGCCTGGATAAGCAAAATAATGAGCATACAAAGAATCAGAATATGCAATGTATAGACCTCAGCTACGACCGATTGGCACCAGAACTCCCTGGTGGTGGCGAAAACCAGGGCGGCGAGAATCCCAATGATATAAGAGCTAGTTAATTGACCGATGAGTATAAACAACATACCCGCTGATAGTGAGGCAAAAAGTGCCGAAAGCAGGTTTGCATTAAAAACAGGTTCACTGCCAGAAAGCAGGACTGCTAGCTTGCAGAGCATCGAATACAAAGGATATCCAGGGGGGTGGGGGATACCCAGGCAGTAGGCTGCGGTAGCCAGTTCGCCGCTGTCTCCTATAGGCACAAAGCGACTGAGTGTAAGGAAATGTATTAAAAAGGTACTAAAAAAAACGAACAAGAAAGCAGTGATCCTGTGGACTCCCACCTTCTTTTCTTTGCCATCAGCGAGTCTCATGCCCTTTTAAGTAGATGAGCGCATTTTATTGTAAAGGTAGATATCTATAAGTGCATAAAGCCATATCATCAATAAAATACCGAGGTTGAGTGCTGTTATGAGCCATCGCTTTGTATAGGTTTGCTGCCACTCGATCATTGCGTGATACTCGCCGGGCATCTGGAAATAGGTGATCCACATTTGGTACATGTTCACTACCAGCGCAATCGCCAGCCCAAATGCAAACAGGCTGATTATCGCTCCTTTGACTATTTGCCTATTGTAGAGCTGTCCAAGTCCAGGAAGTACCGCCCCGGAGAGGATATAGGCTATGATTATTTTTGATCGCTGCTGCTTGTCTTGACCTGTAACTGGCATTTCAAGTATATCGAGGATATTATATTTTATGTATATTTTCCAATGACCATTCCACCTAGGAAAGATATATGTTACTTCTTATAGGCACGCAGCCGATACAATAGCCGAGTTCTTAAAAATATACATAGAACACTGAAAATAGACGGAGCTAATGATGAGGAATAAAGATTTCGATGGGTTTATACGACTGGTAGTCGAAAAAGAGGATCTTAGTATCCCTGATAAGGTTCTTACTGCCTCCGATGCAGTGGCGAAGTTTATCAAGCCTGGCATGAAGCTGCATCTCGGTGTTACCCATGTGATGCCCTATGGCTTGTGTAACCAGGTAACAAGACAGTTCTGGGGGAAAAGCCCCGGATTTTCGCTGATCGCCCTCGGTTCGGTGCAGCCGGTTATTGTGATGCTACATGGTGGGCTGGTGAAGAGGCTGATAACCAGTTATGCTGGCGATATCTATCCCGCCCCCAGCCCAAATCGCATCGTTAATCAAGCATATACATCTCGAAGTGTTGAGTTTGAGCATTGGTCTTTGCTAACCCAGGCGTTGCGACTAAAGGCTGCTGCTATGGGAGTCCCTTACCTGCCGACAAGATCCCTAGCGGGCAGCTCAATGGAACAAGCCAACACTGGTCATCTCACCGTCTTCCAAGATCCCCAGGATCCGGACCAGAAACTGGCGCTAGTACATGCGCTGTATCCTGATATCACCATCATTCATGGATTGGCTGCGGACAGGGCGGGCAACACCATCTTCTCTCCGCCATACTCCGAGGGGCTTTGGGGTGCTTACGCAGCAAGGGAAGGTGTTATCGTATCAGTTGAGAGGATCGTTTCAAGTGAGACGATCCGCGAATACTCGCACCTGGTCAAACTTCCTGGCAGTTATGTCAAGGCGGTCTGCGAGATGCCTTTCGGCGGGCATCCCGGGGGGCTATCCAACCGAGGCTTCCCTGAGATGGATAGCTATGCAGAGGATTACGACTTCATCGTTGATTTTAGGAGGGCGACCAAGTCCGATGAGACGATGAACGACTGGGTCAATAAGTGGATTCTTACTCCAAAGCATCAAAATGATTACATCCGGCTTCTGGGCGATGATAAGCTTAAGTACCTGCTCGACAAGGGGAAGCCCGATTTCTGGGAAGATGAGTTCCCCCGCCTGGCAGAGGAGTACATCGACCCTGGCAAGCCTTGTAACAGCATGGAGATGATGACCATCAGCGCAGCGCGCATTATCGCTGACCTTGTAAAATCGAATAATTACAGGACGATCCTAGCTGGCATCGGCAACTCGAACCTGGCAGCCTGGCTGGCGAAATACTGGCTTTCTGCCGAATCCTATCCCATCGACCTGGTCGCCGAGGTCGGCTTTTACGGGTATCATCCCCGCCCCGGCGATCCCTTTATCTTCAACTTTGCCAACATCCCCACCTGTAGCGCCCTGGGGGATTCGTTTGAAGCACTGGGGATCTATGCCGGCGGCTCCAATAACCGTTGCCTTGGCTCTTTGGGGGCTGGACAGGTCGATAGGCACGGCAATATAAACTCGACGATGATACCTGGCTTTTACCATCTTCTTGGCTCCGGTGGGGCGAACGATGTGATGTCAGCGGCTTGCCAGGTAGTGCTCACCGTGCCACAGGATAGAATACGCTATGTGGAGAAGGTGCCCTATATCACCGCACAAGGCTTGAAGGTTACGCATTTGATCTCCAATTTGGGGGTATTTGAGAAACCTCCTGGAGATGGAGAATTCAGACTGGTGGCTTACTTCGATATCAATAAGACCGGTGATGAGAGAAGTATCGTTGAAAAGATAAAAGCCGATTGCGGATGGGAGCTGAAAATATCGGGTAATCTTAAAGTCGTCCCGCAGCCATCGAAACAAGAAATTTGGTTACTCAGAGCCATGGATCCCCGAAAAGCATTCATTGGCAATAATTAAAGGACTTTGCATCTTAACCGCTTTGCTTGAATAATTCTCCCTTATTGATATATTCATTTCCACTTTTGCGAGTAACATTAAAACATGGACATTGAAACCAAAAATCTGACAGGCTAGAGGTTTAATATGGGCTTGAATATCGTACAGAAGATCATCAAGGAACACATCGTCGAGGGGGAAATGATCCCTGGAACTCCCATAGCTATAAGGATCGACCAGACCCTTACCCAGGATGCCACTGGAACTATGGCTTACCTGCAATTCGAGGCAATCGGGCTTGAGCGCGTAAAAACAGGGCTTTCGGTAAGCTATATCGACCATAACACCATCCAGGATGGCTTCGAGAATGCCGATGATCACAGGTACCTCAAGAGCGTAGCTGAGAAATTTGGCGTGCTCTACTCGCGCGCTGGAAACGGCATCTGCCACCAGGTGCACCTGGAGCGCTTCGGCATCCCCGGCAAGACGCTGCTTGGCTCGGACAGCCATACTCCGACTGGCGGGGGTATAGGAATGATGGCAATAGGAGCCGGCGGGCTTGATGTGGCAGCGGCAATGGCTGGCTTGCCGTTTTATCTTGTCATGCCCAAGGTGGTGCGCATAAACCTGCATGGCAAACTAAAGCCGTGGGTCTCGGCAAAGGATGTCATCCTCAAGGTGCTCGAAATTCTAACAACCAAGGGCAATGTCAACACCATGATCGAGTACGGCGGCGAGGGGATAAAAACCCTGACCGTGCCACAGCGTGCAACCATCACAAACATGGGTGCTGAACTCGGGGTAACCACATCTATCTTTCCCAGCGACCAGGTTACCAGGCACTTTCTCAGGCAGCAGAAGCGGGAGGATGTATTTGTAGAACTAAAGCCGGATCCTGATGCACAATACGACCGTATCATCGACATCGATCTCAGCCAAATCGAGCCGATGGTCGCCATGCCCCACAGCCCGGACAATGTAACCACGGTAAGAAAGCTTGCTGGCAAGAAGGTCGATCAGGTCATGGTGGGCAGTTGCACCAACTCATCCTATCGCGATGGCTGGATGTTCTCCCGCATCCTCGAAGGCAAGGTTGTCCATCCGGATGTAAGCGTCGGCTACGCCCCCGGCTCCAGGCAGGTGATGGCGATGATGACCAGAGATAGCGGACTTCTTCGCCTGATCGAGGCCGGGGTGCGCATCCTGGAGAGCACCTGCGGTTTCTGCATCGGAATGGGGCAAGCGCCTAACACCAATGCTGTCTCAGTGCGCACCAATAACCGCAACTTCGAGGGACGCTCCGGGACCAGGAGCGCCGGCATATACCTGGTCAGCCCGGAGACGGCGGCTGCTTGTGCGATCACTGGTCAATTCACCGACCCCAGGGAACTCGGCATGGAGTATCCACAATTCACCGACCCTGATGAGTTCATCATCGATGACTCTATGATCATAAAACCCCCTGCGGATGGTAGCAAAGTCGAGATCATCCGCGGTCCTAACATCGGAGATCCACCTTCCAACACGCCATTTCCTGAAACCATCGACGGGCAGGTCATGATCAAGGTCCAGGATAAGATCACCACCGATCATATAATGCCTGCTGGAGCGAGGCTCAAGTACCGCTCCAACATTGCCAAGTACGCCTCGTTTGTTTTTGAGGGCATAGATCCCCAGTTTTCCGCCAACTGCCTGAAAAACAAGGAATCGGGATTGCATAACATCATCGTTGCCAACTGGAGTTACGGTCAAGGCTCATCGCGTGAGCATGCTGCTATGTGCCCCATGTATCTTGGTGTCAAGGCGGTGCTGGCGCAGACCATAGAGCGCATCCATGTTACCAACCTGATCAACTTCGGAATACTACCGCTGTATTTCGTCAATGAAAGCGACTACCATGACATCGACAAGGGGGATCGCCTGGTCATAGAAAACGCACGGGAGCAGGTGAAAAATGCGGGTGAGATCACTGTGCTCAACAAGACTAAGGGGAATACATACACGGTCAAGACACAGCTCTCTGATTTACAGGTAAAGATGATCCTCGCCGGTGGGAAGCTGAACCTGATCAAGGAGGGGACCTAGTTCGCCCGGATTTACATGACTTAAAGGAGGACTCAAGACCACCTAGGTATCAGCTACAACCCAAACCTGGAGCTTCCCTTCTATATCATCGTAGAGTTTTACCCTCAAGTTATATATCCCGGTCGCCTTGATAGGCTCGGAGAGCATAATCTGGTTTTTACTGATCTTTATGTCGTGCGCCAAAAGCGCCTCGGCGATATCGCTGGTATTCACCGAACCATATAGCTTGTTGCCTTCTCCTTGTTGTCTGGCTATGGTCAACTTGGTCTTTTCCAACCTCTTCTTCAGGTTGAGTGCTCTGTTGCGCAAGCGCTCTTTTTTCTTGTTCTCCTGAATTTTGATGTTCTCTAGTGCTTTTATATTTTGCTCATTCGCCTCCATGGCGAGTTTCTTAGGAAGCAAGTAGTTGCGGGCATAGCCGTCCTTGACCACCTTGATCTCGCCAGCATTGCCGAGTCCCTCCACCTTTTCATTGAGTATAACCTTCATTGTTCGTCATCCTTTTTAAGTTCTTCTAGTTTTCTTTTTATCCTGTTATCCAAGGATCTAAAATCGATCCAGAAGTCAAACAGCCCAACAAGCGATATCATCAATATCGTAGCCAACTGGCTGAAGATCAGAATGTACAACAACAACCTTACCAGGGCTGATAGATTATACTTGATAAGATAATAATGGACAATAGCTAACCCTTGGAGAAAATAAAAAAGGCAGCAGATGGCAACCATGTTGAAGCCGATTATCTCTGCCATCTTGATGCCGCTTATGGCCATGAATGCGGAAGCAATGAAAGGGAAAACCAAATACCAAGGCATTGAAAAGGCTTGAAAACTGTCCTTGTTTAAGATAAGCCCAAATCCTCGCTCTAAAAAAAGTCGAATGATCTGGTACTGAATTCCAAAGAAAGCCATCAAAAGGGGTAAAAGAATGCCGGGAAACATCAATGAAAAATAATGACGAGTTTGAAAGTAAATACCCTTGAGCTCCTTGAATTCCCTGGAATCCTCGTTGATCTGTCTTTCAAGGATACTTGAGATCTCGCCCTGCTGTTTATCCAAGTAACTACCGAGTAGTTGATGTGGCGTGGTGTCGTTTACCAGGCTGTAAATAAACAAGAAGGCTATCAATGCGAAAAATACCGATGAGGATGTTATAATTATTCCCCAAAAGGCAGGTTTCCCTTTTTGATGAAGGAATAACAACACAAAAGCAGTAAATACGCTTAGGACGAGGTAATTAATGGTCAGATGGTAGTCTTGATGAACGCCGTATAAAACAAGTGTGCTTATCCCACAGACAGCTAGTGCGCTTCTTGTACCTTCTTTGATCCCCTGCAAAACGATGATTCCAACAGCTATGGCGCTACCGAATAAAACAATTGGAAAAAAGCTAAGGTAGGGGAATAGAAGTCCGATAAGTATCGCAATTAGGACTATTTGAAGTGGCTTTATTATCATAATAATTACCTGGGGACAAGATATGCATCGTAACCCTGATTCCTATGAAAATAAGTGGATATACTATGTTTATCTCCGAGTTTGGTTTCTTAAATAACTCAGAGAGGGGGAGTAATTGGCTCCTATGCTTTAGAAAAATACCATTGTCCCTTGATTTTAAGATTCGGGTTACCTAAAAAAACTGTTTGTTATTATCTTTAACCAACCGCTATCATTTTGTAAAGGGTAACAAAGCCATATTTCTGGCTCGTTTGATGGCCCTGGTAAGTTGTCTTTGATGCCTTGCGCAGTTTCCAGTAACCCTTCTGGGGACAATCTTTCCTCTATCAGACAGATAGCCTTCTATCCTTTTAAGGTCCTTGTAGTCGATATAATCAATCTTTTCCTCGCAGAATTGGCAGATCCTTCTGCGTCCAAATCTTTTGTTATATGCTCTGGCTATTGTTATCACCTCCTATAAGATTAAAATGGTGCTTCCTCATCGTAGTCATAAGGGGTTTCCGAGGGACCTTCGTCAAATTCATCCCTGCTATGGTCCTCATCTGGTGGTTTTTGTGGTCCTGATGGGCTTCTTCCAGCGCCGCTGCCGGTTTGTCCTTTTTTAGCGCCGAAGGAGAATTGAGTAACAGTGATCTTCATCTTTCTTCTCTTTTGCCCATCTGTCTCCCATTCATCAATATCAAGCCGTCCGGTGATTATGATCTGATCTCCCTTGTCAACATACTGTTGGATAATCTCTGCTGTTTTCCCCCAGGCAGTAATATCGTTTATGAAGATGGTATCCTCCACCCAGTTGTCGCCCTCTTTTTTTCTCCTGTTTTGTGCAATGTGAAATGTTGCTAGGGCTCTTCCCTGGGTGGTGTACTTCAACTCAGGCTTCCGAGTAAGCCTGCCGGTCAAAACAACCAAATTTATATCAGCCATTGTATCGGCTCCATCTAATGGTTTTCATTTCCAATACTTCCATTTAATGAGGTCTTATTCGGATTCCTTTTGTTTCAGGTCATCCTGTTCTTTTTCATCCGAGTCTTTTTGATCGCCCTCAAGATCCTCCTCATCACTTATCTGTTCTTCATCTATCTGATATTGATCACTATCTTCTTCTTGAAGATCTTGGTCGGTTTCTTGTGCAGGTTCATCGATCTCGGTTGGTTGTCCTAAGGATGATACCTCTTCAGCATCTTGCCTCATTGTGGGTTCACTTTTTTGCTCGGCAAGTTGTACTTGTGGCTCGGCAACCGGTTGGGTCAAAGCCTCGGCAGGCATCTCCTCGATCCTGCCAGGTGGCTCCTCGATGGTTGCCTCGCCCTTGGTTACATCGACAACGCTCATGAATTTAATCACCGACTCATGGAAGCGAAGCCTCCTCTCGAATTCCTTGAGCGCCTCGGATGTACAAAGGGTATAGAGGATCACATAATTCCCGTACCATTGTTTCTTGATCCGATATGCAAGCCTTCGTTTTCCCCATTTTTCCCTCTTTATTACCTTGCCATCGAGTTCCTGGATGATATTACCAAAGTCGTTGAGCACCTCATCCAAGCTCTTCTCGGTAAGGTTTGGTTCAAGGATAATCATGGTCTCGTAGTGTCTCAGCTTGAATCACCTCCTAATAATATTCTAATATTTTATCCATTACTGACTAGTTCGACATCCCGGCGATTAAAGGTATTCATCGCCCGCTGACATCCCTGGTTAATAATGGTTCTAGCCGCGTCTTTTACCATCTCTAGTATATCGGTAAGAACCTGTTTTTGTTGCTTATCGAAGCTGCCAAGCACATATTGGATTGTATCGGCAGAGTTGTCCGGCTTGGATATCCCGATCCTTATGCGCACGAAATCGTCTCCGCCTAGCTCTTGTATTATTGAGCGGATCCCCTTGTGTCCACCGCTGCCACCGCCCTTTTTTATCCTGAGTTGACCAAAGGGGATATCGAGATCATCGTGCATCACGATCAGTTTTTCCAGGCAAGCGCCATCTTCAATGAGCTGCCTGAGCGCCAGTCCGCTTCGATTCATAAGAGTCCTTGGCTTTACAATTATGCTAGGTATTCCCCATAAAGCTCCGAATACTCTGGTGGAGAGCTTATCTTTTAATTTTCCGGCTTTCTTAAGCTCATTTATCAATACATCAGCAGCCATGAATCCTACATTATGCCTGGTTTTTCGATATTTTAATCCAATATTTCCCAGTCCAGCTATTATGTAACAATCATTATAGATGGGATTCACAATTAAACCAATCATAGAAGGTTTACTCTTCCTTGGATTGCTCCTCGGTGGCTTTTTTTTCAGCCCCTTCCCCTTCTTCTTCGCCCTCAGCAGGCGCAGCTTCGGTTATTCCAAGTTCCTCGTCGAGCATTGCAGCAGCGATCTTTATCTTCTTTATGCTTGTATTATTAACCAGAACCCGCCTGCCATCCTCTTGGATATTCTTCACCAGATCTTCATCTAGCATATTGACAGTGATGCTCTTGCCGATCTCCAGGTCATCTACATTGACCTCGATGTATTCGGGGATCTCATCGTACAAACATTTATAGGTAACTGCTGGAGTAACCATGCGTATTATCGAAGTTCCTTCGGTAATCCCTTTGGCGGTGCCGGTGATCTTCAAGGGTACCTTTACCTTTAGTATTCGATCCTTCGAGACCTGGAACAGATCCAGGTGTATCAGATTGTCGGTGATCGGATCCCTTTGAAGGGACTTTATAAGGACTTTTCTGGCAGTATCCTCCTGTTTTCCATCAATATCAATTATGGTTAGATCAAATACCACATTTCCCAGATATTCTTTATTGACGATCCCTAGTATATGTCCTTTCTCGAAGTACAAGCCGGTCGGTGGTGTATCATATCCATAGAGTATCGCCGGTATGAGATCCCTCATCCTTAGCTGTCGTGCGGGTCCTTTTCCGGTTTTCTCCCTTCTATAGGCGACAAGCTCTGTTTGCATTGTCTGTTCGCTCCTTTCTATTTTTCGCTTTGCTACTTCTTTATATCGTTAAAAAGCTCGCTAATCGATTCTGCGTTATGAATTCTTTTTATAGCCTCGGCAAACATCGGAGCCACTGTGATGACATCCACCTTCTCTCGCAGATCCACCGGATACTCATGGGGTATGGTATCGGTTACAAATACCCTTTTTATATCCTTGTTTCTCATTCTTTGCAGACCGGGTCCGGACAAGACGGGATGGCTACAGGCGATATATATATCGTCTGCTCCTTCTTCTTTGAGCTTGTCAACTGTCTGAAGCACGGTGCCGGCGGTATCGATTATATCATCAACGATCAGGGCATTCTTGCCCCTCACATCACCAATGAAGAATCTTAACTTTACATTGCCGATGCCAGGTTTGCGCATCTTTTCGATCACCGCTAGTCCAGCGCCAAGGTTCTCAGCGACCTCTACAGCACGAGGGACACCTCCAGCATCTGGAGAGACGATGACCAGGTTTTCAATTTTTTCCGCCTTGATCTTTTCTACTAGCGCCTTGGAGGCGTACAGATGATCGGTAGGGACATTGAAGAATCCCTGTATCTGACCGGCGTGCAGATCCATGGTTAGAATACGATCCACACCTACGGCATCTAGTAGATCGGCAAGCATCTTGGATGAGATAGGCACTCGGGACTTGAGTTTGCGATCCTGCCGAGCATAGGCAAAGTAGGGTATCACTGCGGTAATTCGGGCAGCCGAGGCTCTTTTGAGTGCATCTATGATAAGCAGAAGTTCTATGATGTTGTTATTTACTGGATGACATAGGGATTGCACCACGAAGACATCACGCCCGCGGACATTGTCTTGTATCTGGGGGAGGATCTCACCGTCGGAAAAGTCGGTGAATGCAACCGCGGTCTCTTTCACCCTCAATACATCACAGATGTCCGCAGCAAATTTTGGGTTCGCTCTTCCCGAGATAATCATCATCTCATCGCATATACCGCATACCTTCAATGAATCACATTGTTCCATGGCTATCTCTCCTTGCCTTGGTCATTAACACTGGGGAGGGAGGACTCGAACCTCCATACTGGGATCCAAAGTCCCATGTCCTACCGTTGGACGACTCCCCAAGTATCATATATAAGCAATCCCTTGTCAAAATGCCCCGCTCAAAGGGACGGTAATTTATAATTGTATAGACCTTGAAAGTCAAATACTTTCTTTATATCAAGACCTTAAAAAACAATATCCTACCAGGCTCAGCCGATTATGGTGTCAGCGCTATTGGGTGTTAGCTTGTTTCACCGGAAATTTTACATGGAAGGTCGTTCCCTTTTCAACCTCGCTATCCACATTGATCGAGCCACCGAATTGATTTACTATACCGTAAACTATAGACAGACCCAGCCCGGTACCCTCTCCGACTGGCTTGGTTGTCAAGAAGGGATCGAATATCTCGGGCAGCAATTCTGCTGGTATCCCCTTGCCATCATCGGTGATGGAGACAATGACATTATCATTCTCGGTATAAGTCTTGATATAGATATTCCCGTTCCTCTCGATGGCATCGATTGCATTGTCAATGATGTTAACGAACACTTGCTGAAGCTGTATGACGCTAATATTTATAGGTGGTATTTCAGGCTGGTAATCCTTGTGGATCTTGATATTGGCCAGGCGAGTTACATTGAGCATGAAGTTGGTAACCTCATCAAGCACATCATTGACATTAGCTTCTCCGATCCTCTCCTTGCGTTGAGAGGCGAAACCGAGAAGGCGGTGTATGATATCCTTGCATCGCTTGGTCATTCGCGCGATCCTATCCAAGCCGTCGGCGATCTCCTTGGCTGCCTCGAGCTTATCGAACTGTTCTTTCTCCTCCTCGATAAGCTCCTTTATCCAGCCGATAGCCTCGGTGGAGATGGCAAGCGGGTTGTTCAACTCATGAGCCAGACCAGCACTTAACTTTCCGATGGCAACCAGGCGATCCTGGCAGATAAGCTGTCTCTGGAACTCCTTCTGGGCGGTGATATCGCGGCAGATGCTAACCATGCCGATCGGTTGTCCACTTTTATCGATCAGCCTTGATTGAGTGAGGCTGACCACAAGTCGCTTATTGTCCTTGGAGACCATCTCGGTCTCGAAGTTGGTGATAGCCCCCTCTTGCTCTACTCTTCTTATAATATTTAAATAACTATCCTCATTAGCATACAGCATCCTTAATGGGGTGCCCTGCACCTGGTCTCTTTTATATCCCAGCAAATTCTCAGCGCCGGCATTGAAGGAGACTATGTTGTAATCGAGATCGGTGGTGATGATTATATCAGCCGAATTCTCTAAGATATTTTGCAGATATTCCTTGGTTTCCTCTAGTTCTCTTGTCTTTTTCTGCAGCTTGATCTCAGCCTCTTTAAGTGCCGTAATATTGCGAGCGATGGTGGCGATCACTAGCACTTCATTCCTGTGATCGAAGATGGGAAAACGAACCGTGTAATAGTAAAAGGGCTTATCTCCCCTGGGAATCATATCCTCGGTAACTAGTTCCTTTCGGGTGGTGAGGATGATCTTGTCCTTTTGCCTTATGTCCTCGGCTATATCCTTGGGTAGTATCTCCAGGTCGGTCTTTGCGATAATATCCTCGAACGGCTTCTGCAATGCCTCCAGCACCTTCTTATTGATCCGAATGTACTGTCCTTGAGTATTCTTAAGCGAGATGAAAAAGGGTGCGGCGTCAAGGAACTTCTCCAGTTGCACCTTGGAGGCGATCAGCTCTTCCTCCAGCTCTACGCGATCGGTTATATCCCTGGAAGCCTCGATCACTCCGATGATCTCGCCTCTATCGTCCTTCAAGGGAGTGAACTTGGTGCTGCAATAGACCATGCGACCGGTCTTGGTGTTCATGTGTTCATAGACCTGCTTGGTAGCCTTTCCTGTTTGAAGCACCTTTTGCAGTCCGCAGTAATCGACCGATATCTGGCAGTCTCCTCGCAGTCGGCTCCCCACCTCGTAGCAGTAATTACCGATCACCTCTTCCCTGGTTAATCCGCTATTGGTCAGGTAGGTCTGATTGACATCCATGATAACCATATCCTTGTCAATAACCAGCACCTCGTCGAGAAGGCTATCAAAGATCTGCTTAAAATGTCCCTTTTCCTGGTCGATCTGTCTTTTAGCCTGTAATTGTGATCGAATCTTCTCCTGGTCAGCAGCATAGAGCGACCAGAAGAGGTTGGCTACCTTATGATCTATGATGCTCACCGAGGGGGGTTTTTCCTTCTCAATTGCTTCCCTCACCTGGTCGTCTCCGGTTAGCTCTATGATGGTATCGAGATCATCGATAGCGAAAAGATCCCTATAGTTAGTCGTGATCAGCTCGACCCCCATCTCCTTAGCCAATGGCAATGCCGGGGCGTTCAGGTTGATATCAGCAATAGCTACGATGTTCATCTTCATGTGCGGTATTGCATCGCTGCGCACCATCTCCAGGATGGTTATACACCCCGGGCCCGCGCCGACAATGGCGACATTGGAGACCCTTATAGGACCCTTTTCTTGGTTTCCTGATTCAAGCATCATCGATATGGTTTTTTAGGGACAAGGCATGATAAATATTAAATAATAGCAGGTAGAAAGAATGGTCATCACCAGGGATTATTTATTATTCGGATGATTATTCTTGAGCATTTCCCTGATCTGCTCTTCCTTCATTTTTTCCTCGTGAGCCTTTTTTTTCTCGTAAGCCTCATAAAGTTTCTCAACCAGTTTATCTATCTCTGTGGGCTTAATTAGGTAGTCGAAAGCACCCTTCTTCATCCCCTCGATACCGGACTGCACGGAGACATAACCGGTCAGAAGAATGACTTCGATGAGCGGCTGCATCTGCTTCATCCTCTCCAAGACCGTGATCCCTTCCATCTCTGGCATCCTGACATCGACCACGGCTACATCGAAGTGATCTCGCTGTATTATTTCGAGTGCTTCCCTGCCGCTGGTAACAAACTGTACATCCAGGTTCCTTTTGCGCAGCCTTTTAGCCAGGGTCTCGACGAACTCCCTCTCATCATCGACCAGTAGCACACTGAAATCGCCCATTTAATATGCCTCCTATCTTAGTTTGGCTTCCTGCAAGATAGTATCTTTTAACCAAGGTGTACAATAATTATCATAATGTCCAAGCTTTCTGCCTTATATGGCTGAATAAAGCATGTAACTTTATATACAACCTGTCAAATATTTCAAGTCTGTGTGAAATAGTAGCAGAAGCCCGTCAAACCGCATCTCGTACATGCTGGCTTGATCGCCTTGCAGCAAACCCTGCCATGTTTGATCATTAGAATATGCAGATCATATTTCTGTGCATCAGGTATCGCCTTATCGAAGAGATCATGTGCATATTCGGTCGTTGAATCCATAGGTATAATACCCAAACGCTTAGAAACCCTGAAGATATGGGTATCTACCGGAAAAGCAGAGATGCTAGCGCCAAACAACATAATACAAGCTGCTGACTTTAATCCTATTCCCCTCATAGCGGTGAGATATTCGATGATATCGCTCTTGCTCCAGCCAGCGAAACTGACTTTATCAAGCGTGCCGAAACGATCCGTTAGTTTAAGGAGGATCTCCTTTATCCTGGGCGCCTTGACCTTGGATAGACCACCTACCTTGATTGCAAGAGCGATCTGTGAGGGCTGCATCAACAAAAGATCATCCCAGTTACCTACCGTTGATCGAAGGTTATCAAAGGCTTTAAGTGAATTGACATCGCTGGTGTTCTGCGAAAGCATGGTATAGATGATCTCTTCGACCAGGGGACGCATTCCGATGCGATCCCTGGGAACGGTGCCGTAGATCTCTTGCAGCAAAGGTAATAACCTTTGGGAGCAAGATTTCAGTCTTTCTACATCCGCATTATATTTTTTGGAGTCTGTTGATGCCCTAGTGGTGGACAACGGATAAGCTTCAGCGATTGTCTTTGTCTTTCTTTATGATTAACGAGGTTAATTTTAATGGATCCAAAGGCATCAAGGCATCCTTTTTCAGCTCTCCAAGGCTCTCGACCTGCTCGATTAACTTGAATATGAACTCCTGAATCTGCTCGTTTCTCTTCTTTTGCATCTCTAGGAACTGATCTCTCATTTTAAGGATGACTTCCACGCCGGCTAAATTGACTCCCATCTCTTCGGTGAGGGTCAAGATCATCTTGATACGCTCCAAGTCTTCCTCTGAGAAGAGGCGTGTATTCCCCTCCGTCCGCCTTGGAGAGATTATACCCCTTTTTTCATACAGCCGAATAGTCTGGGGATGAATATTCAGCATATCAGCCATCACGCTGATCGAGTAGTACTCTTTTCTTTTCTCCTTTTTCATATAGCACCATCCTCGAAGCTAGATGGTCTTATGCCGGGGGTTATCCCTATTTAATTGGGCGAATTTTCTCAGCAGATCCTTGGAGTCCTCATCGAGGAACTTTGGTACATGTACCTTGACCTTGCAGAAAAGGTCTCCGCGCGTATTTCCCTTTATATGAGGCATTCCCTTGCCGCTAAGGCGAAAGGTCTGCCCGCTTTGCGTCCCAGGAGGGATCTTTAAAAGGGATGTACCTTCCGGGGTTTGCACCTCGATTTTAGCGCCCAAGGCTGCCTCCGGGAAGGTTACCGGCACCTCGCAGTACAGATTAGCTCCCCTTCTTTCAAAATAGGGATGGGGTCTTACCTTTGTAATAAGAAACAGATCGCCAGGAGGTCCCCCATTTATCCCAGCATTTCCCTTGCCTGCAAGTCGCACCTTGGAGCCATTGTCAACCCCGGCAGGGATATGGACTTTCAGCGTCTCTGACTTGGGCATCCTCCCCTTGCCCTGGCACGATGGACATGTTGAGCGAGGGACACTGCCGCTGCCGCCGCAGTTCCTGCAAGCTCCTTCCGAGAAGAGTGGGAATCCGCCGGATTTTACTTTTCCGCTACCCCCACAGACCGGACAAGCCATAGTCCCCGCGCGTTGGTCATACCCGCTCCCCTTACAGGTCTGGCAGGCAACCTCCCGTTGTAATGTAATGGTTGTGGGAAGCCCTCTGAAGGCGTCCTCGAAGCCTATTTCTATCGTATAATGAATATCCTCGCCTCTTTGGGGAACATTGGCTCGTTGTTTTGACTTTTGCTTTGTACGAGAACCGAAGAGATCGCCAAGGATATCACCTAAACCGAGATCACCGAGATCAAAATCCTTGAAGTCAAAGTCAATCCGCTGACCTCTACCTCCAGTTTGATAAGCCTGGTAGTCGCCGGTAAAGGCTGCGTCTCCGTACATATCGTACTGTTTCCGCTTCTGGGGATCGCTAAGCACATGGTATGCCTCGCTAATATCCTTGAATTTCTCCGCAGCCTTGGGATCGTTAGGATTCACATCGGGATGATACTTCCTAGCTAGACGGCGATATGCCCTCTTTATCTGTTTATCATCAGCATCCTTGTTTACTCCCAATATGGAGTAGTAGTCTTTTTTCATCCCAAGTTGCGTGCCTCCTTATACATTTAAGGCTACTATAAGTCTAGCAGATCTCGACTCTTTTAGGCTTATCGATCTCTCCAATGGGGACGGTAATTACCAGCAACCCATCCTTCAGGTTTGCATTGATGCGCCCCTGGTCAAGTTTCTCAGCCTTTACAGGGAGTCTATATTCCCAGGCAAATGGACCATATTCTCTTTCCACTCGCACCGCTCGCTGACCCTCTTTAATTCTTGGCATCTTCTTGGTGCCTTTAACGAGAACTGTATCACCCAACAGGCTTATATCAATATCTTCCCTGGCAATGCCGGGTACCTCTGCAAGAATAACTATATCCTTTCCAGTATCCAGCACATCGATAGGGGGCGCCCAGGTGGAGCCGCCCTCGCTATAGTTCCTAATGGAAGAGATGGAGGCTGGGATCCGCCTGCTGAACAGGTCGAACCAGTCACGCACTCGATCGATGAGCGCCCAAATCTCTTCTGCCGATTCCACATCGCGTCTCTTTGGCATCTTTTATCCTCGATTGTTGTCTGTTTTATACTGATGTACTATCAGTACTTAGTGATTCTACCAAGATGCTGCTCAGTTTACATCCTCATACTCGGCATCAACCACATCATCATCCCCCTTGCTGCCACTTTTTTGGCTGCCGCCAGCTTGTTGATCGCTTTGCTGGCTTTCTTCACCGGCTTGCTGTCCCTGTGCAGCTTGAGCTTCCTTACTGGCTTGTTGATATAGCACCTGTGATATTGCGTGAGTGGCGTTTTGCACATTTTCCAGCGCGTTCTTTATCTGCTGTGCATCATCGCCATCCTTGGCTTTCTTAAGCTCTTCGAGGGCATCTTCCAGCTTGCTCAGATCGCCAACAGAAACCTTTTCTCGGTTCTCGTTGATCAGCTTTTCAGTAGAATAGATCACAGCATCTGCCTGGTTCTTTAGATCCACTAACTCGCGTTTCTTCTTATCTTCCTCAGCATGAGCCTCTGCATCCTTCACCAGCTTATCGATTTCCTCCTTGGAAAGCCCGCTTGAAGAGGTGATGGTGATCTGTTGTTGTTTATTGGTCGCCAGGTCCTTAGCCGATACATTAACGATACCGTTGGCATCGATATCGAAGGTAACCTCGATCTGGGGGACTCCGCGAGGGGCAGGCGGTATGCCGACAAGATGGAACTTGCCCAAAGTGCGGTTATTGGCAGCCATTTCTCGCTCGCCCTGGAGGACATGGATCTCAACGCTGGTCTGATTGTCGGCTGCGGTGGTGAAGATCTCGCTCTTGCGGGTAGGGATGGTAGTGTTTCTTGGGATCAGCCTGGTCATGACACCGCCAAGCGTCTCGATGCCCAGCGATAGCGGAGTTACATCGAGCAGCACCATATCCTTGATATCACCGCTAAGCACTGCTCCCTGTATGGCAGCGCCAAGGGCGACAACCTCATCCGGATTAACCCCCTGATGCGGCTCCCTTCCGAATAGCTCCTTCACCATTTCGATCACCTTGGGCATCCTCGTGGAGCCACCTACCAGAACCACCTCGTTTACATCAGAGGGTTTCAAACCGGCATCCTCGAGGGCTTGATGCACTGGTGGCATCAGCTTGCCCAGTATTTTCTCAGCGAGCTGTTCCAGCTTGGCGCGTGATAGAGTAATGTTGAGATGCTTTGGTCCGGATGCATCAGCGGTTATAAAGGGTAGGTTTATATCAGTGGATGTAACCTCAGAAAGCTCGATCTTGGCTTTCTCCGCAGCCTCCTTGAGTCGCTGTAGAGCCATCTGATCCTTGCCCAGGTCGATCCCCTGGTCCTTTTTAAATTCTTCAACCAGCCATTCTATAATCGCCTGGTCGATGTTGTCACCGCCTAAGTGCGTATCGCCGTTGGTTGCCTTAACCTCGACCACCCCCTCGGAGACCTCCAGTATCGAGATATCAAAGGTGCCGCCTCCGAAGTCAAAAACAGCAATAGTCTCGTCCTTCTTCTTGTCCAAGCCGTAGGCAAGCGATGCAGCGGTAGGCTCGTTGACCAATCGCCTAACATTCAGTCCAGCGATCTTTCCAGCATCCTTAGTCGCCTGTCGTTGGCTATCGTTGAAGTAAGCCGGCACCGTGATTACAGCATCGGTTACCTTCTCGCCAAGATATTTCTCAGCAGCCTCCTTGAGTTTCATTAAAATAAACGCAGAGATCTCCGGTGGAGAGTACTCCTTATCTAGGATTTTTACTCTGGCGTCTCCATTTGAGGCTTTGATAACCTTGTAGGGCACCTGTTTGATCTCCTCGGCAACCTCATGGTATTTACGCCCCATAAATCGTTTGATGGAGAATACAGTATTCTCTGGATTGGTAACCGCCTGCCTTTTGGCGACCTGTCCGACCAGGCGATCTCCTTTCTTGGTAAAGGCGACCACTGATGGGGTGATGCGGTTGCCCTCTTGATTAACTATGACCGCCGGGTCGCCGCCTTCCATGACAGCAACCACGGAGTTCGTTGTTCCTAGGTCGATTCCAATTATCTTTCCCATTTTCAGTCCTCCTCGTTTCTTAGTTCGACTATAATATAATACTTGAGTGAGTTCTTGTCAAGAGTCTTTATAAAAAATGATCGTAAAAAGTCCTGGAATGTAGTGATGCAATTTATCTAATCGGTCCAAGCAAGATAAACTCCGATTGGGTTATCTTTGCATAAACCTCTTCAGGAATCTTTTTAGATGTCGAAATCCGAGAAAGATCGGGTACCACTTGAGTATGTTCCAGTAATGACGAGCAAACTCTGCGAAGTAATCCCTACGAATAGGGCTTTTAAGTACCCTTTTAAGAAAATTGATAATGATGCGGGGACGCATGTAAAAGCGCTGGTAGGCAACCTTGTAGAGGCGCTCGGTAACCTCGGCAGGTAGCTGTGGCATCTCAAAGAAAGGCTTGCCATAATTATAAACCGACCCAAGTATATCAGGATCCTGAAGCATTTTTCCCTTCTTCTCCACTATCATTCGCATCCCGGTGCCCTTAAAAGGGACAGCCATATAAAATTGGGCGTAATCGCAAGGGAGGCTAACCGCGAATTCGATGGTCTTCTTAAGGCTCTCAGGAGTATCCCAGGGAGTTCCCCACATATAGAAACAAAGCACCTGGATGCCATATTTACGCGCAGTTTCACAGGTCCTATATGCCTTGCTTATATCGGTTTTCTTGGAGAGCCGATTCAGAATGTTTTGATCGCCTGACTCCACTGCAACGGTAATATAATAAAGACCGACCTCGGAAAATCGCCGAAAGAACTCATCATACTCAAGATCAGCCTTCAGGCCATTCAAAACAGCAAACTTAAGATCATATTGTCGTTCCCCCAAGCGCTCGGAAAGCTCATAAAGCCTATCAAACCGATAAGTCAAAAGGTCGTCGTAAAGGTGGATCTCCCTGATCCCATGATCGTTGTAAAGCATATCGATCTCATTCATGATGCTGTCTATTGAGCGGGTGCGCATCTTGCGCGGATAAGGACCTCGATAGCAATTGGCGCAGTTATAAATGCACCCCCTTGAGGTCATAGTAACCATGAAGCGCCGACCGGTCTGCAATACCCGATACTTGTCCACCTGGTAGATATCCATGTCAGGCAAAGGTAGGGAATCGAGATCCTCAAGCAGCTCTCGCGGCTTGGTTAATTGAATTCCATCATCGTAATAAGCGATGCCAGGGATCTGATCAAGCGGTTTTCCTGAAAGGATCTCTTGGATTGTGATCTCCCCTTCGCCGATCACAACGATGTCAGCCGCCTCGGGAAGGATGCTATCGTAGGTTACCGACGCATAGGGACCGCCCATGATTACTAGCTTGTCCGGATATCTCTGTTTAAGTTGCTTGCCTAGACGATGTGCATTAGGCATGCTTTGTACATTGCAGGTGAGTCCGATGATGTCATGGTGTCCAGCTCTTTCTAATGCATGATCGTTCAATCCCTTGATCGAATGTTCCAATCCGCCATCGATAAACTCGACTTTCTCTATTCCAGCCTTTTTCGCGCAGGCTGATATTATCCCCATTCCGAGATGAGGTCCCATCGATGTATGAGGTGGTATGGGATCGATCAATAGCATGACAAACCTCGCCGCCAGGTTATTTATTCAACATCAGCAAAGGTTTGTCAAAGGTTGCTGTCCTTAATATAGGCTCTTACCAGCTTCGATTGCAGGCAAGAATATGATAAGATTATATGCCTTTTTAGGTATATCTGTTTTTAAGAAAGGTGTAAGCATGAGACTACATGGCTTTGAGGTTGCCAACGACGAGGGCGAAAATTATAAAGGCTACAGAGGCAAGACCAGGCAGATAATGGAAAAGCTCGGTGTAGTTGTCTGGATGGTGGTCGAGTTTGTTACCAATAAAGGCTGTTTCAGCGGAGTAATATTGCCAAGAAGCGAGAACGATGATGACATGCACATAGTTATGAAGCTGGAATCGGGTTATAACACAGGCGTTTTGGCTGAGTCTATCATCGATGTAAAAGTATTGGACTATCGAAAGGCGAACTATCGCATACCGGAAAAGCAGTTTCCATACGATACACATAAGCCTAAGATCACTTTACTAGGGACTGGTGGCACAATAGCCAGTCGGCTCGATTATCGTACCGGAGCGGTGATACCTGCATTTTCCCCCGGCGAATTATACGGTGCGGTGCCGGAGCTAGCCGATATCTGCAATATTGAGACCAAGAAGTTATTTGGGATATTCAGTGAAAATATGACCCCATCTGCATACATCACCTTGGCAAAATCAATAGTAGAAGAGATCGAGAAGGGTGTTGACGGTATTGTCATTGGACATGGCACCGATACCCTACATCATACAGCGGCTGCCTTGAGCTTCATGGTTCAAGACCTGCCGGTACCGGTCGTTTTAGTCGGCAGCCAACGAAGCAGCGATCGCCCCTCATCTGATGCTGCTTATAACCTCCTGCACGCCTGTTGGACAGCAGGTTATGGAGATATCGCAGAGGTTATGGTCTGCATGTTCGGTCCAACTAGTGATACCTACTCTCTACTTCATCGCGGGACAAGGGTGCGCAAGATGCACTCAAGCTATCGCAGTACTTTTCGCACGATTAGCGATATTCCTTTAGCAATGGTCAACCTGGAGAGTTTCACCCACCTCAAGCATGACTACAGAAAACGGGATAAAAATAGGAAACCTAAACTCATACCCACCTTTGAGGAAAGGGTAACCATCCAATATTATTATCCAAATATGCATCCTGATATCATCACTGCCCTGGTGGATCTCGGCTACAAGGGAATAGTCATAGCCGGCACTGGGTTGGGACATGTCAATAAGCCTCTATACCCAGCCTTGAGATATGCACACGAAAAAAAAGTTGCCATGTACATGACCGTACAGACTCTTTGGGGGTTTGTGCACATGAATGTTTACGAGACTGGGCGGGATATCCAGGCGCTCGGTGTAATTCCTGCCCAGAACATGCTCCCCGAGGTTGCTTATGTAAAGTTAGGCTGGGCATTGGGACAGACACACGAGCTTGAAGAGGTTAAAAACCTGATGCTTAATCCTATTGCCGGAGAGATAACAGATAAAGAGCCACCTAATGGGTATATCATCCTTCAGGGTGGATTACCGGAGGTCGAGGAGTTTTTGGCTAAGTATCTCCATTAAAATGTGAAAACTGATAATTAAAAATACTAGCATAAATATTATTTAAATGAACTTGAGGAAAAATAAAGTTATATTTTTTATTCTTTTACTCGCAATATTTTTAATGGTTTTATTTGTTGTTTATTTTATCGTTAAAGCAAAGCTTAATGAATCCTTGTTTGCATTTAAGACAATAGCTTTCTATGGTAGTTGCGGAACTGGCGAAAAACAGTTTAATGAGCCAAAAGGGATAGCTTCTTCTCATGATGGCTCGCTTGTTGCCTGCGACTTCAGGAATGCCCGGATACAGGTAATCCTCCCAGATGGCAGGCTCAAATTATCTTTTGGCTCCAGAGGAGCAGAAGCGGGACAATTCAGTGACCCTACAGGAGTTGCCTGCGATTCGCAAGGTAATATTTATGTAGCAGACACCTGGAATCATCGGGTGCAGAAATTCTCTCCCCATGGTGAATTTCTTATGCAAATTACAGGTCATTTCTTTGCGCCAAAGGGGATTGCGCTTGATGGGGAGGGTATCATATATGTCGTTGATACTGGGCATAAGATGATCAAAAGGTTCTCCCCGCAAGGCGTCTTTCTGGGAGCTTTTGGTGGTGGCGGCAATCTGCCCGGTCAACTTATGGAGCCGGTAGGCATACATGTATTTGACAATGGCAACATTCTGGTAGCCGATACGGGCAATAGAAGGCTGCAATTATTTGATAACAAGGGGAATTATTTATCACAGCTATCTTATACAGAGGTTGACAAGTGGGGAGAGAGCTACATCGCTGTAGATGGCGATATCATCTATGTAACCCTTCCGATGGCTAAAGAGATTAAGGCAGCCAGGATAAGTGGCAATAAAATGTCCTGGTTGCGGTATGTTGGGGAGAAACCCGACCTTATTTATGTCTGCGGGATCTGTATTGGCAAGCAGGGCAAGATTTACGCTGTGGATGCTACTCGCTGCCGTATAGCCGTGCTTTCAAGGAAACCAACCAGGGAATTAACAAAAACAGCCTTGGCTAATATAATGTTTCCTTTGTTTAATAAGCCGAAGTCATGGGTCAATCCTGAGCGTTTCCCCTTCAAGGTTTACTTTCTCGGTTTAGCTTGCCTGGCAGCCCTTTATATCTTTGTATTTCACATCCTGATGCCTTTACTAGTTCGAACATCGCTTATCAAAGACCATAGCGATGAAGTGGTAGGCGAGGATCTATTATTGGACGGGATTAGCGAACGATTACCACCTCGAAAGCCTTTATCACATAGATTTCGCGATTCTATTAGTCATAAAAGGCACCTACTATTCTTGATTTTAGCTGCAAACATATCATTAGCAATGCTCGGTGAGCTGTTTTTAATGCAGGAAAAGATACTAGCCGGCGCACTAACCATGTCCATAGCTTGCATCCTCTTTATAGTAATTTATGACTCCAAAGTGGATGTAATAAAACCGGCTAAAGGAATGCCGATCATAGCCGAGATTTTACTATTCTGTATAATCCTTGCTTTAGGACTATTTTTCAGGCTTTATCGAATCAGCGAGATACCGCCGGGGCTGCATAGCGACTCAGCATGGAATATCCTGGAGGCGATCGGCTTTATGCAAGGGAGACCATATCTTCCTTTCTCGTACTTTCACTGGGGTCAGGAGACTTTATATTTTCTCATAATGAGCCTTGTATTTAGGATGCATGGTGTATCGGTGCTTTCCATGCGATTAACATCGGTTATGATAGGCATGGTTGGATTAATCTTTGTATATCTCTTGGCTCGTTTAATCCTGGGAAACCGATATGCTTTCATCGCTGCCTTTTTCATGGCATCGTTTCCCGGACATGTGAGCTATAGCCGAACCGGCTTGCGTGGAATCCTGCTTCCCACCATTTTGTTGATCGGGCTTTACTTTCTATTATTAGGTTTCCACAAGCATAGGCGCATATATTATTTTCTAGGTGGTCTCGGAATCGGATTATGCACGCATACCTATCTATCAGGCAAGGGGATTCCCCTGATCGTCCTGGGATGGTTTCTTTTATTAGCGCTTACTAAACGAGGTTTTCTCCGCCGCTATATAGGATCTTTATTCATAGTTATTCTGGGAATCCTGGTCAGCTATGGACCGCTTTTAATCTATACAATCCAGGAGGGATTATTCACCAGCGCTCGCGCCCAGTACCTGTTCGTGGGAAACCGAATAAAGCAGGTCGGCAGCTTTGCACCATTGTGGGAAAACTTGTCTAACTGGATTAAGACATTTTATGTCCAGGGTGGTACCGGTAGTTTCCTCATCCCCTTAGAACCGCTTTTGAATTTATCATTGGTCATAGCTTTCACATTCGGCTTGTTACTAGCATTCAAGAACTGGCGTCGAATCGATATGATGCTCCTACTGTTCATATTTTGGGGAACCAGCCTACCATCACTTTTATCTGTGCCGAGCTATGTACGAATGATTGGCGTTACTCCCATGATATTTTTGCTCGCAGCAATATTTTATGCATGGCTTCATGAATTTCTAAAAATGATTTTACCCAAGGCTGGCACAGGAATATTTGTCTTGCTGGTCGCGGTCAGCCTGGGGGCTGGATTGGTTCAAGATTATCGTTATTACTTCAAGAAGGCATTGCATGATGGGCAGTTTTGCTACGGATATTACGCCATGAAGACCGAAGCGGGGAAGTTTATAAAAAAACATCTGCCCGACTATGACTTTTATGTATCTGAGGAACTCGCGTTACACGACACCATACGATATTATGGCTATGATTTCTCAGAACCTGTCCTTACCAAATACAAACATGAGACCACGCCTGCTTTTCCTATCTTTGAGCTAAAGGATGTCTTTCCGATCAGCAAACGGGTCGATAAGGGAGTAGCCATAGTGCTTACCCCTAGTTTCATGGCTCTGAATATCTTGCCCAAGTACATAAAGGAGTTTTACCCCGAGGCGCATTATTTCAAGGGGCATAATCCTTTGCCCGGCAAAAGCCATGAGATAGCCTATATCGCATATTTGATACCTCACGAGGCGATAATAAAAAGGCAATCGCTCAAGATCGAATACTATGATTCAAAACAGCATAAGTTGATTCATAGCGACAAGATAAGCAGCTTGAACATACTTTGGGATAAGACACCGAAAGGCATCGAGGGTTCCAGTTTTAATATTCGTATAAGCGGCAGCATATATATCCCCAAATTGGAGAGGTATCGATTCAAGCTATGGTGTAATGCGTTCCTTAGCGCAAGTATCGATGAATATAAGGCTCAGCCTGCTGATGAGATTGGTGAATATTCTTTGAATACGATGTTGTCTCCCGGATTGCACCAGGTGGATATCCTGGTAGAGAATGCAAGCGTGGGAACATACCTGAAGTGCCAAATTGGGGTAGGGGAGGGGGCGATGAAGGATATACCTTACTACTGGCTGAATCCTAACTCCAATCCATCAACATACTTAAAAGGTGAACCAGTAAGAAAGACAAATTATCGATATGTTCTCTCCTCGATATATGGACATACCGGCCATGATGATGCTTCGCTGAGAGACCCACATGATTTCGTTATTTCAAAAGATAATGAGATCATTGTCGCCGACGGAGCACGCTATAAGATCAAAATATTCTCTCATAATGGCGAATTGATAAGACTATTCGGCAAGAAAGGGCACGGCGATGGAGGCTTCGAGATACCCATAAATATCGGTTTGGCTCCTGAAAACCAGATCCTGGTCGCCTCGGAGATACAGCAGGCGATCTACAGCTTTGATCAACAGGGCAACTACCTGGGAGTGTTTTTTACAGGTGAAGGCAAGAATCCTGGTGTAGTAAAGGATATCGCAACAGATAGCAAGGGGAATCTATATTTTGCAGATGCAAATGCTCACCAGATTTGGATATATTCTCCGCAAGGTAAGTTCCTAAAAAGTATCGGAAATGACGATAAAAACCCTGTTATCCTCAAACGCCCGGTATCAGTTGCAATCGACAGCAATGATAATATCTATGTAGCGGATAAGGACTTGGAATTGATCCTGAAATACAATCCCAATGGGGACCTAGCCTGGAGCATACCCTGCAACAGGATATATGAGAGAAGCAGGCTTTGTATCGACAGGTTTGATTCCATAATTCTAAGTGCTACCGAGGATAACAGCATACTGGTTTATGATCAGAGTGGCAACCGGTTAGTGAGCGATGATAGAAGTAATAAATTCAGCGTGTTTTATAATGAAACTTTCTTCAATCACCCCGGCGAAATCGAGATGGATGCTGAGGGTAATATTTACATAGCGGACCGCGATAACGATGTAATAAAAAAATTCAGCCCGGTAGTTGAGTAGATAGTTCGACTATCTTGGATAAACATCAAGTGTATTTCTTGCCATCCTCTCGGCAGTGAAGCTATCAAGTATTAGTTCTCTCCCTTTGGCTCCCATTTCACTGCGCAGATTATCATCGAGCAGCATAACCCTTATTTTGTCTGCCAGCGCTTGAGCATCCCGCGGGGACACCAGGAACCCTGTCTCCCCATCCTTGACTATCTCCGGTATTCCGCCGACTTTGGTCGCTACCACCGGCTTGGCGCAGACCATGGCATCCATGATCGAGGTACACAGTCCCTCTTGCTCTGATGAGATGACAAAAATATCGCAACTATGCATGAGTTGTGGTATATCCTCTCTGCGTCCAGCAAAGGTTACATGGCGAGAGATGCCAAGGTAATCCGCATGAGCCAATAGGCGTTGTTTCATCTCCCCGCTTCCAACCTGTACCAGGTGTATATTGCGCACGGATCCAAGTAGAATTGACATTGCATCAAGCAGGTATTTCAATCCCTTGCTCGGATTCAGGTAGGCGATATTCAAGATGATGATGGCGCCTCTGGGGATGCCAAGCTGTCTCTGAAGATAATCAGGTTCGGTTGCCACATCAAAGCGTTGTGGCTCTATGCCGCTGTAAACTACTGAGATCTTAGCTTCACTTATTCCATCAGCAACGAGCACCTTCTTGACCCCCTCGGAGATAGCGATGATCTTATGAGGGAGGCATTGGTACTTGAGCTTGCGCAGCGGATTGCCCCTGGTGGAGAATTGTACCCTTCGGGATACCACGCAGCGCACATTTTTACCGCAAAGCAGCCTGGCTATCAAGCCGGCGTAGGTTGCAGTTCTCGATGTATGCGCATGAATTAGGTCGATCTTATTTTGTTTTACAATATCATAAAGTTTCAGCAAGGTAAAAATGTTATATTCTGACTGAAATTTGATCTCATAAGTAATGATGCCTAGTTCCTTTGCTTTCTGTGCAATGGCGCTGCCCTGGGAGCAGGTTAACAGGCAGTTATGTCCCCATTGATTAAGGTACTTAATGAGGCTGAGTGTCTGTCGCTCCCCACCTCGAAGAGCCGGTTCCGAGTTTAGGTGAAGAATGTTCATGATTACCTTTTCCTTCTTTATTATCCTTGACAGGGCTTCAGTTTTCAATTATCCCATAATCAACAGCCGCTGAACGATAACCATGAGCAAGGTAGTCATAGTAAAATCGGGCAAAGCCTTCAAGGGAGAAGATGTCGATCCTAAAGTCCTCTCTACGATGCTTAACCAGGGCTTGTGTAGGCTGTTCGAGGCGTCAAATGCCAAGGATTCTGTCAACAAGCTCTTCAAAGCCTCGCATACAGTCGGTATCAAGGTTAACCCGATAGCTGGAAGGCACCTAACTACCCATCCCGAACTTGCCATGTCTTTTGCCAAGATATTAGTAGCATCAGGGCTGAAAGACAATCGCATCATCATCTTCGACCGCACTAATAGGGAACTCAAGGGCGCTGGTTATCAGATATACACTGGTAAAAGTGGCGTTCGCTGCTTTGGCACCGACCAGGCTGGCTATGGCTATGAGCCTCGTTTAACCATCCAGGGCGACCTATGCTCACAGCTTAGCCGCATCGTCTCCGAGTGCGATGCTCTGGTGAGTATGCCAGTTATGAAGGATCACAACCTGTCAGGAGTATGCGGTGCCATGAAGAACCTCTACGGCATCATCAATAATCCCAACAAGTACCATGACAACAACTGCACGCCATACCTTTGCGATTTGCTTGCCATCCCTGAAATCAAGCGTAAACTGAAGCTATGCATCTGCGATGCCCTGCGGGTGCAATATCACGGCGGTCCTGGATATAAGCCTCAGTATGCCGTGAGGTACGGGGCAATTTTGCTATCAACCGATGCTGTTGCCCTTGATCGGGTCATTTACGAGATAATCAGCCAGATGCGTGAGAAGAATGGCATTTCGGCGCTAAAGGATATGAATCGGTATCCCAGGTACATTTTCGAGGCATCGAGCGATAAGTACTCACTCGGAGTGAGCGATATTCAGAAGATCGAAAGGCTAACCGTGGAGGTTTGATATGAATCGCAGGGAATTCATTAGGCTAATGCTTGCGGGAAGCGGTGCGGTATGTGCTTCTAGCCTTTTAAAGGGCAATCCTGTCTCAATAGCCAACAGCCTTGAACTCTCCACCTCCAGCTCCCTTTCATGGCGGGAAGCGATGCACTATCAGAAGCGTGATGAGAAGATGGTGCGCTGCGATATATGCCCCCGACATTGCGAGGTCGCAGATAAGGAGAGAGGATACTGCGGATGCAGAGAAAACAAGGATGGCACATACTACACGCTGGTTTATGGCAGACCCTGCTCGGTTCATATCGATCCCGTGGAGAAAAAGCCGTTATTTCACTTCTTTCCCAGTACAAAAGCATTCTCGCTGGCAACCGCTGGTTGTAACATGCTCTGCAAGTTCTGTCAGAACTGGCAGATCTCGCAGGTACGCCCTGAACAGGTGGATAACTTGAACCTTCCCCCGGAGAAGCTGGTCCCGTTAGCTAAAATGAAGGGCGCAAAGTCGATCGCCTTTACATATACAGAGCCAGTGGTATTCTTCGAGTATGTTTACGAGACCGCCAGGCTAACCAAAGGCTCTGATATCAAGACGATCAGCATATCCAACGGATACATAACTGAGCAGGCGCTAGAGGACTGGTGCAGGTACCTTGACGCCATGAAGGTCGATCTCAAGGCATTTACCGATAGCTTCTACAAGAATTACTGCGCCGGGACTCTTCAACCGGTGTTAGATTGCCTGAAGTTGCTTGTTGAGAGGAAGGTCTGGACCGAGATCGTTTATCTGGTAATACCCACCCTGAACGACCAGATCGACGACATCCGCAAGATGGCTAAGTGGATAGTCAAGGAGCTTGGAGTAGATGTACCCGTACATTTCACACGCTTCCATCCCATGTACCAGTTGCAGAACCTCCCCTCCACGCCGGTTAGCACCCTGGAGAGAGCTCGCAAGGCATGCATGGAAGAGGGAATCCGATATGTCTATGTCGGCAATGTGCCCGGACACGATGCGGAGAATACATACTGCCATAACTGCAAAAAGAAGCTCATTGCACGATACGGCTACTACATCACAGAGAATAATATCACCGATGGTAAGTGTAAATTCTGCGAAACAAAGATCCCAGGGGTATGGGGATAGGATTCAAGCCCTATTGTTCCAAGATGGGCATGCTATCATAAATCAGTATCCGATTGGGCGGGATGTACTTGATGCGACTAACCTTCTCACGGTTAGTGTATGTTATTAGGGTATTGCTGAACTTCTTGTTTGCAAAGGTTTCATTATCTTTGATAACCTTCTTAAGCTCGCCAAATGCCTTGGAAGCTTGCTTTGCGCTGGGAAACTCTATATTAATGATAAAGTATTTATCCTTACTACGGCGATACGAGGCAAGCGCTGCAACTGTGCCCTCCTCGAATCCAAAGATATCCTTTGATACCCACGGATAGAAATTTAGAAGTATGTTTATGCTCTCGATATAAACCTGCGAGCGTTGCACCAATTCCTCCTTGGGCAGGTTCAACACGACCTTAGGTATCACAGTATCTTCTGGTATGTTTTCAGCGATCAATCGAGCCAGTGCGATGACCTCACCCTGATACTTTTTTTGCCAGGGGTCAATGATCATGACCATGTAATAACTCCCCTTTAGAAGGTTGATCCCTCTGCCGTTTAGGCAAATATGCGCGAAATTGAACGACAGGGCTAACTTGGGCGCGCGATAGAGGCTATATACTCCGAATGCGCCGCTCGGATTTTTAAAGCGATAAACCTCGATACTGAGGATCTCCTCTCCACGGGAATACTCGAAGTGGGACATGTTATCGAGATCATAAGAGGTAAAATTGACCGACTCACCATTGTTGAACAAGTACAGATTCTCAGCCGTATAGGACCTCGGCTCGCCTTTTTTAAGCCAATTGCCATGAAGTGAGCCTTTGGATAAAAAATCGATAACAGATGATCTTTCCTGGCGATCAACATCGATATCGTCCCTTGATTTATCCCCGCCATGGCAACCAGCCATGTAAATTATAAAAGCCAAGATTGCCAAGAAAAAAAGAATAAAATGATTTTCATTAGCCAAGCGCATTGCATCTATAAGTATAACTCTCTGTCCAATATTTTCCAGTTAACCAAAGAAAAATCGGCTAGCTTCCATTGGGGGTAGATGAGGTATTGGCGGTAGTGCGAAATATTACTCAACAAAAAAAGGCTGTCGATGAGCAAAAGATGTTGAACGCCGAGTTGGAGACTCGAAATGCCGAACTCAAATGCTTTACCTATGCGGTCTCACATGATCTGAAAAGTCCACTGATAACCATTCTCGGCTTTATGCCGATCATCAAGCAGAGCATTGTAGTGTAAAATCTATCTCAGCCTACCAAGAAAAGCATAATTGACCCATTGACATCAGGTATTCATTTCTAGTTAACTACATCACTGAAAAAAACCAATAACTTGAAAAAAAGAACCAGAAACTCAAAACGAGAAACTAACTTATGATAGTAGCCATACATCAACCAAACTTCTTACCCTGGGTAGGGTATTTTCAGAAGATGGCAATGGCAGAGTTTTTTATTTATCTTGATGATGTGCAGTTCACCAAGGGAGGCTTGCAGAATAAAAATAAGATAAAAACACCAAAAGGTTGGGAGTGGCTGACGGTGCCGGTACTCACTAGGGGAAAAAGTGGACAATTGACCAATCAGGTACGAATAAACAACGATACGAAGTGGAAGAAAAAGCACCTGGCAACCATCAGGCAAAATTACAGCAAGGCAGAGTGCTTCGAGGAGATCTATAATGAATTAGAGCAAATCTACTCCAAGGATCATCTGCTGCTGGTCGATTTTTGCTACGATTTACTTGAGTTTTGTCGCCTTCGTATCGGAATTTGTAATACTATCGTTAAGTCATCTTCACTTGATATTGCTGAAGATCTTGCTGGAACACAAAGGTTGATCGCCTTACTTGAGCAGGTTGGAGCAAAGCAGTACATCTCCGGTATGGGAGCGAGGAAATACCTTGAATTGTCTTATTTTGAAAAAAAAGAGATCAAGGTAATATTCCACGAGTTTTCGCCTGTACCCTATAAACAACGACATGGTGATTTTCTTCCTGGCTTATCGATAATCGATCTTCTATTCAATGTTCCCAAAGATGCTCTATGGCGGTATGTATCTATGGATGTTGATCAAGGTAACAACAGGTCAACATGTCAGGACTAGGGAGATCTTCACCCTGAGAAAAGCGATTGCCGTAGTATTATCGACTGTTGGCGTGATCATAGTGGCTCTTTTAAAAACTAAACCTATATTGATTTAATGATCTCAAGGGCTTATATTACTAATGGTAGTTTGAGGACATTACATGCGCTCCTTTAGAGGGTAATTTATTGGCAACCTGATGAATATAACAACAAGCAAGTCGTACTCGATAGCTATCCCAGGGAAAACATATACATGGTTTATTGTGACGATTATACTTCTCATTTTTACTTCATCCACCATTGTACAATCGAAGGAGGATATCCCTAAGGATCTCTCCAAGATTAAATTTATTCGCAAGGACAGGTTGGATGGCTTGGAGCCGGGAGAGTACTATGTGGATGCAGAGAAACATGAGATCCATGTCTTCCTGAAAGAAGTTTCCGACATAGAATCGACTACTTTAAGAAAGTCAAAAGACAGTAAGCTATCATGCAGTCTTGGGCAAAGCCAATATACTGGGGTCTATGGTTACCCATGGGCCAATTTCTTTACCGGGGATGAAGCTTATGCCCGCCAAATTAACCCATCTCAGTGCCCAAACTGTCCATATTTCTGTCTAATTCAGACTGAACATACAATATTCAGGGTTGGTGGCTCTGGAGCCTGTACTCAATCGATATTGGTCTCATTAAAGCAAGAATACGACCTCGGTGGTGGCTGCAAAAGACCAGGAAACACAGTATGTGGAGGATATCTAGGCACCTGGGAGATACCGAGCCACTCAGATCCAACTTATTGGAATCTGATTTTAAATATATATTCTGGATCATGCTGCCTGGAAAACACAGGTGCCAATTATTTTCTGGAGTATTATTTCTATTACAATCCTTGCAACGCATGGTTTGTATATAAGTCTGGATGCTCCAACTGCACTGCCTGGAACTATTATAACGGGCAATGGTGGGATCTATGCGTAGAACTTGGTGTTGATATGAAGATGGTTGGTACCGTGGATTGCTATATACCCACCGCTACACCAACCAGAACCCCGACACGCACTAGAACCCCAACCCGCACCCCGACCCGCACTCCAACCCACACTCCAACCGGATGGCCAACTTATACCCCATCTCGTACACCTACGCGCACACCTACTCCTACCACATCACCGACACCCTGCTCCGATGTTGATGCTTATGAGCCTAATGATTATGACGCAGCTCCTTTTCCGACAGAGGCACCGAACTGGATCAAGCCGATCCAGGATGGAGGCATAGCTCAACAACATCTCTTTTGTGATCTTCTAGATAATGATCTAATCCCCTTCAGATACGATCACCCAAACCAGACTTATTCGATAGAGACCTTCGATCTCGATCCAAGCGTTGATACTTTCATGTATCTCCAAAACATGATTTCCATGGAGATGATAGCCTCGGACAATGACTCAGGATCTGAGCCAGGGTCCTCCAGGATAGATTTTTCGGACAACTTTGAATGGTGGTATTATATTCTGGTCATCCCTACTGGCTCGGGCTGGGGAACACATGGAGCCAGCGACTACAAGGTCAGGATCAACCGTTTCACACCTACTACATTTCCAACAGCTACAGCGACTATTACTCCAACGGTAACACCGACTTTAACGGTAACGAATACGGCGACCACGACTCCAACCGCGACAGAGACTGTAACCCCGAGCACGACCCCAACCAGCACGGATACTCCGACCGCAACCCCGAGCGCGACTCCGAGCAGGACACCAAGCCACACCCCGAGCAGCACCCCGACTGATACCAATATTCCTACCTCCACGCCTAGTGCAACGCCGACCTTCACGCCCACGCATACAGCTACCAGATCTCCGACCCAGACTCCGAGCGAAACACCGACCCAGACTCCGAGCGAAACGCCGACTCGCACTCCCTCCCACACACCGACCAGAACGCCGACTAGTACTTCCACGCCGACAAATACAGCGACTTTAACCCCATCATTGACCCCAACCGGGTGGCCGACCAGCACGCCGACCCCAACAGACCTTCCGACCAGTACTCCCACTAGTACCCCGACCTATTCACCGACATTTACCTCGACTCATACTCCAACCCAAACGCCGACCCGAACGCCAAGCTCCACCGCGACAACAACCCCCACTTACACGGCTACTCATAGTCCAACCGCCACCGAAACCAGTACCTGCACACACACTCCCACTGGCACACCAACGCCTACTGGTACTCCATCAAGAACACCTAGCAACACGCCAACCAACACGGTTACCAAGACGCCAACCGCCACTTATACCGGCATGCCATCCTGGACGCCAAGCAACACGCCGACTACTTCTCCAACAGCAAGCCCCACCAACACCCCAACTCCGACTCTAACCCCCACCAGCACGCCTACCAATACACCATGCTGGATGGATGATCCGGTGGAGTACCCCTTTGGAAATGATGAACCCGAAGATGCCACCATAATCGATACCAACGGCTATCCGATCCAGGAGATCTTCTGTACTATGACGGATCGTGATTGGCATATATTCTTTGCAACCGCGCAATATACTTACGATTTCTGGACATCGGACTTGGGTAATAATGTAAAGACCTCCATCACGCTTTACGATCAATGGGCTAGCAACGAGTTAGCGTTTGCCGCTCCTGATTTCGAGACTGGCGCGGCAAAGCTCACCTACGGTTTGTTCCCCTCGTCAAGCTTCTATTATTTCGTGGTCGATCCCCTGGGAAGCGCCTGGGGAAGCCCAGCGGCAGACTACAACATTCAGGTTCTGGCAAGGACGCATACTCCTACCAATACTGCAACCGTTAGCCCGACCATGACCCCCAGCGCCACGCCGACCGGTTCAGCAACTCAATCGCCGACCAGGACGCCATCGAATACCCCATCTTCGACCCCTACAAACACGCCAACGGTTACCAGCACACCTAGCGCAACCCCAAGCGCTACCTCAACCAATACTCCAACCCATACCTCAACCCTCTCACCGACCGCGACATCTACCCCATCAAGCACCCCAAGCGCTAGCCCTACAGCGACTAATACCAATGTTCCGAGCATAACCCCGACCATGACTCCGACCATCATCCCGACCATGACAAACACGCGCACTCCGACACATACCCCATCGGTTACGCCTACCATGACCCCGACCAATACCCCTTGCAGCGATGTCGATTTCTATGAGCCTGATGATGAGTATTACCAGGCAAAGTTCATCAACTACTTGACTGGAGCTACCCGACATTACTTCTGCTATGCTGGGGATATAGATTGGCACCAGTTTATCAGCCGCACCTCTGATACGACCGTGTTCATGGCAAATGATATCGGCGCTGACTCCCAGGCGATCATCTACCTTTATGACAAGATGCTCAATCCAATCAAACAAAGTGGCTTTGATCCTGCTTACATGGAGTATATCTTTACCAGCGAGGAACTTCACTATGTGGTGATAGAGAACAATCTGGGTCTCGGTGGACATGATGCTTACTATGATTTCATACTTGCATATTTTACGCCGACTGCGACCCCGACCTGCACAGCAAGCCAGACGCCGACGGTAACCAATACGCCGACCAGAAGCCCGACCAGCACTCCAACCACCACTGCATCACAGACGCCTTCCTCAACCCCATCGCAAACCCCGACCAACACTGTAACCTCTACCCCGACCGTGACCGAGACGCAGACACCGACCCAAAGCCCGACTGCAACACCAACTAGCACAGAGACAACCACTCCAACTGCAACCGAGACCTCGACTCCTTCATCCACGCCGACACCGACTAAAACTCCAACTACGACTCCAACCGCCACGGCGACCCCGAGCAGCACCCCCACCTCGACCATGACCCCCTCATCGACCCCCAGCAACACCCCCAGCCTAACACCGACCACAACGCCGACCAACACAGCTAGCCTGACTCCGAGCACAACGCCATCCAGGACTCCGAGCCTGACTCCGAGCTTGACCCCGACCGCCACTTACACGGTTGGACCTCCAGTCATTATCACCCCGGAGCCACCCTACACGGCTGGATTATGCAACACCTTATGGTGGAGCGACGCTGGCATATATAATGCGCTCGACTACTACATCGAGGCTGATATGAACAGCGATTTCACCAGTGCTGACCTGAACTCAGGCTGGATTTACGATACTAATTACCAGTTCTGCCAGCTAACCGAAAATAGACCTTATTATTACCGAGTGAAGTACCGCGATCTATGGCTGACCGAGAGCATCTGGTCCCAACCGGTGAGTTCAATTCAGGATAACTCGCCACCGATGACCGAGGTTCTTTATTTGCCGCCGGATACGGTTACACCAGTGATCGATATCAACTTCAGCTATTATGATCAGGGGGTCGGCTTCGATTATGCAACCCTTTATTTTCGATATGAATATGGATCCTGGGACACGCTGGATATGCCAATATATAGCAGCCCGGTAACCATCGACCTGTTTGAGCTTGGCGGCTATGGCCTGTTCGAGTTTTACACCATTGGGGTAGATCTTCTCGGCTTTATTGAGCATGCGCCGGAAACACCCGATGCTTATATAGAGCTGCTGGAGCCTACCGGTACGCCAACTAATTCACCCACCTTTAGTCCCACAGCAACGCCGAGCAACACGCCAAGCAGAACTCCAAGCGCCACCCCAAGCCTCACTCCGACCGACACGCCTACATCGAGTCCCACGCAAACTCCGACCAGCACGCTAACGAATACACCAAGCTCAACTCCGACTATAACGCCATCACTAACGCCGACCTTTACAGCAACCGCATCACCGACCGTAACTTCAACTCCAAGCCTGACTCCCAGCACAACTCCGAGCGCAATACCGACTAGCACCCCGACATCGTCGCCGACTCAAACTGGGACAGCAATTCCGACCTCAACGCCGAGCGCAACGCCGACCAGCGCGGTTGTGCCACGCATATTGGTCTCCGGTTACATGACCACCCGAATTTCATCGCAAACAGGTGGAGTGTTAAATCTTTATGCCTTTGTGGATAGGGACACGGGGGTCAGCTATGTAGAGATCTATCTTGGACAAAGCCCCACTGGCATCTATTTGCCGGTGTTGGATGAAAGGCTTGGCGTTTATGGCATGGCTGACATCCCGGTGGGTGCAGGCATGGAGGCAAGGCAACACATGCTCGAACTGGTCGCCGGTAACGATAATGGCAACCTAAGTCCCCTATGGCCATATCTCAATGTCGATGAATAAAATAAGATGAATAACAACCAAAGCCGAACAACGAATTATTAAACCTGGTTCATAAATCAATCCAAAACCGCCTCGATTTGATGGTCTATTTCTTGCTTTGATTTGAAGCTATACTGAGGAAACTCGATGCTCTGGATCAGCCATCTTCCATCTTTCTTAATGTATTGGATGATTGCGCGCTCTGTCTCGGTGAAACTCCCGGCAAGATAGAATCTCCCCCGATCAAAGGTCGCTACCACCTTGAAGCGAAGGTCTATTACAGCCTTGTGGTCCTGTTTGTTCGTCTGTTTGAGCGGTGTGATGATCTTTATCTTGTCATACTTCTCGAAGCCCCGCTGGGCATAAAGCCTGAGGTCAACCTTCGTATTGCCGAACTGACCTCGATAATCCTCAGCAAAATATCCCATCAGTCGTGGCATATCTTCTCGAAAAACAGCATCAATTGCCCCATTAAGCGCTGACTCCAAAGGATCATCCCTTGAGAGAAGGTAGAAGATAACGACCAAGCCCAGAATAATGCCGCCGACTATTCGGACCGTTCTGGTTCTTACCGTTATAGCCATAGATCAGGTGAGCGACTAAAGGTGTCAATTTTAAGGTTCAGGTTTAGGTACATCCTCCATAGATACCCTTGCACTTGGTGCAGACTGGCATCCATTTCTCCTTCTTGAGGAATCTGCGCACCTTCTGGTATTTCTCACCGTTCCAAATCTCCATGAAATCCTGCTTTAGCAGGTTACCCATGGTCTGGAAGAAGCAGAAGCTGGTTACCATGACATCACCGCTCGGATATACGACGGTGAACTTCCAGGGCACGAGGCAGAGGTCATCCTTTGTTACCGGCATTGGCTGGTCAGAGTAGTATATGCGTAGCAGTTCGGGGGAAAGCTCGGGTATGAACTTCAGTGTTGAGCCTTTTGTCTGTTTATGCAACTGCTTTAGCTTTTCAATCTGCTCGATGAATACTTCCATGTTTATGTCTATCTTATCAGCCTCAATCTGCGCGCCACCATACTCCCAGCCAACATGAAACAGCGGGTCATCATATTTTTCATTATTAGCCCTAAGGAGATCCGGTGGAAAGAAAGCCAGGTGCTGGATCAGAAAATTCTTCACCCCGCGCTCAACGAAGAAATTCCATGTATCGACCAGGTTATGGTAGTTGGTTGTGGTAATCGTATATACTATCGAAAGTTCCGGGAACTCGCTTTTTTGAACCTTTTTTTGCTCGATTATGTTGTCGAATCCCCTCAATGCTCTCTCAAAGACTCCCTTTCCGCGCACCGAATCAAAGACTTCATGTATGCCATCAAAGGATATATGGATATACGGCACCTTAAGCCTTACTATCTCCTTTGCGACATCCTGATTGAAATATGTGCCGTTAGTGGTCATGCCTATAAAGCAGTGATGGTGGTAAAGAACATACTCCAACAGGTCAAGGATATGCGGGTAGTCCATCGGATCTCCGCCGCCCAGGTAGACATTCGGCTTTATCTGGCAGAAATTATCCACCACTTTCTTCATATCCTCCCAGGATAGCTCGCTATATAATCGTTTCACCTCAGCAGGAAGGTTCTTGTCGTGAACCATGTCCTTGATGCTGCACATTATGCACTTGAGGTTGCACCTGAAGGTCGGCGCCATAAAGACGGTGTAGGGAGGAAACGCCTTGCCTTTGCCTAGATGATAGTCGATCTTCCAGTCCCCCAGCTTCCTTAAAAGGCGATTCTTGATTATGCTGGGATATCTAATTGCTCTTAGTATCTTCTCTCTTCTTGCCATGTTATGACCTTGTAGATTAAATCACTTTTTTTTGCAAGCGCCAGGTATGACAAAACAATCAAGGTAAACTCATCACTGGATTCATAGAAATAAAACGCCAACTGGAAAATGATCAAGAATTTTAGTATATTAGGACGAATACGGTGAATAAAAATGGCTAGGGTATTACTAGGCTTAGGGTCTAACCTTCAAGATCGAATGGCAAACATATCGAACGCTATCGAAGGACTTAGTAAATCTTCGGGTTTAAGGATTCTTGATATATCTCCGCTATATGCCACTAGCCCTGTTGGTGAAGCATCCCAGCCTTGGTTCATCAATGCTGTTGTCATGGCTAGCACCGATCTGGAACCCGCAGAGCTGCTTAGGGCCTGCAAGATGGTCGAGCTTCAGTTGGGAAGAACCATCAGCAAGCGATGGGGTCCCCGGATCATCGATATTGATATACTTCTATACGATGACCAGCAAATCAACACATCCGACCTTACCATTCCCCACAGCAGGCTGCCAGAGCGCGCTTTCGTATTGGTGCCGCTTAAAGACCTTCTTGGGTTAGATTATGTTATCCCAGGTGTCGGGCAAAGTATCGGTGAGCTGATCGCTGCATTGAAAGCTGGGCAGTCGGTGGTTCCATTAGAGAAAGTTATCGAGGTTACTGGTGATCTTAAAACCAATTCATACAAGGGGTGATCATTCCATGAGTAAATACATCGCAATCGAGGGAGCTATCGGGGTAGGGAAGTCTGCCTTGGCAAGAAGACTGGGAGATCGTTTGAACGCAAGAGTCTTCATGGAGGGATACGAGAAGAATCCCTTTATTGCTGATTTTTATGAGGATATGAAGGCAAATGCGTTGCCGACCCAGTTGTTTTTCCTTCTCAGCCGATATCAGCAGCTCCAAACCATAAGACAGACCGACATTCTTGATGAATATATAATAACCGATTACCTTTTTGAGAAGGATCTCATATTCTCTGCGCTAACCTTGAACGAGAATGAGCTGATCATACACCGGCGACTCTACGATCTGCTTAAAAATTCGATAGTTAAACCTGACCTGGTCATATTTTTGCAAGCGGAGACGCAGACGCTTATGGAGCGAATAAAGGCTAGGAATCGAGATTTTGAGAAAAAGATGGATGCAGAATACATCGAGCAACTGAACAGGGAATATAACCTCTTCTTTTTCCGGTTTACAGCAGCACCGCTGCTCATCGTGAAGACTACTGGAGTTGACTTTATAAATATAGATGCTAATATAGATATATTGATAGACGAGATTGCACGAATAAAATCGGGTAGGCACTACTTCGAGCCGCCGGGAGCAAAATATAGCCCGGGACGGCTTTATATAAGGTAGCACTAGCCTGAATAATAAAAGGTGAAAATACTTCTATCCCCCATGACGGGGAAGGAGAGATTTTCGATCATGGAAAAAATAACCGTAGCCTCACTGCTCCAGGCTAAATCCCGCGCCGAGAAGATCATCATGCTCACCGCTTATGACTATCCGTCTAGCGTAATCCTCGATAGAACTGGTGTGGATATAATCCTGGTCGGAGATTCACTCTCAATGGTGGTGCTCGGTTACGATAGCACCCTGCCGGTTACCATGGATGAGATGATCCATCATACAAAGGCGGTAACTCGTGGTGCTCAAAGAGCCTTGGTGGTAGGGGATATGCCCTTTATGTCTTACCAGGCTGGAATCTCGGATGCGGTTTCTAATGCTGGTCGTTTTATCAAGGAAGCCGGCGCCTCGGCAGTCAAACTGGAGGGCGGAAGGCGAATAATACCGACCATAAAAGCCATATTGGATGCACAAATACCTGTCATGGGTCACCTGGGACTTACTCCGCAATCGATCCATCGCTTCGGAGGCTATCGGGTTCAGGGCAAGACCGCACAGGCTGCGCAGGAGCTGTTGGAGGATGCGCTTGCCCTCCAGGAAGCTGGAGTCTTTGCTATCGTGCTGGAAGGCATTCCAGCAGAGCTAAGTCCGTATATCTCCTCAAGACTATCCATACCCACAATCGGCATAGGAGCTGGCGCCGGTTGCGATGGACAGGTGCTCGTATTCCACGATTTTATAGGCTATACAGATGCCAAGCTACCAAAGTTCGTGAAAAAATACCTTGATTTGAATGAAACTATAAGAAAAGCAACCGATGAGTTTATCGATGATGTAAAGAACCTAAGATATCCTGCTGATGAGCATACCTACAAGCTCCCCCGGCAAGAGTTGGAAATACTAAGAGATATGGGATGGAAGATATGAAGATGGAGATCATTCGCTCACCAAAGATCATGTCCAGCACCAGCGAGAGCCTGCGCCGCGAGGATAAGACGATCGGCTTCGTGCCAACCATGGGTTACCTGCACGATGGACACCTGAGCCTGGTTCGCGCCTCGAAAAAGGACAATGATATTACCGTGGTGAGCATTTTCGTCAACCCGATGCAGTTCGCCCCCGGCGAGGACTTCAAGGACTATCCCAGAGATTTCGACCAAGATGCGCAGCTCTGCCAACAAGAGGGGGTTGATATTATCTTTTGCCCAAAAGCGGAAGATATGTATCCAAACGGTTTTCAGACAGTGATAACGGTGCCCAAACTCGCCGAGGGCTTGTGCAGCATCTCCCGACCGCACTTCTTTGCCGGAGTGGCTACCGTGTGCGCAAAGCTATTCAATATCGTCAGACCGCATAATACTTACTTTGGGCAAAAGGATTACCAGCAGGCGCTTATCATCAAGCAGATGGTGGCTGATCTTAATATGAACATAAATGTCGAGATTTGCCCTATTGTAAGGGAACCGGATGGTCTGGCAATGAGCTCAAGAAACGAGTATCTAAATGATCAAGAAAGAAGCAAAGCGACCATATTATATAGATCCCTATTGGCTGCCAAGGATGCTATCACGAAAGGTGAGAGGGATCCAGAAAAGATCTATGACCTTATATTGCTAACAATAAGCTCCATCTCCGAGGCAGAGGTCGATTATGTCGAGATCAGGAACGCTGATGATCTCAAGCCGATTAAGGAAATTCAAGGCAAGGTTGTCATCGCAATGGCAGTCAAGATAGGTAAGACCAGGCTATTGGATAATATGGTGATAAAAGTTGAACAAACTGATTAGATATCTTGTTTTAATTATCGATAAATTAAGCAAAAAGTGAGGCAATAAGGGATGCTTGTCAAGTTGTTACAAGCTAAGATCCATCGAGCTACGGTTACCGATGCTGACCTCGACTATGAGGGGAGCGTTACCGTGGATGAGGGTCTCATGGAGCAAGCTGGCGTGGCTAACAATCAGCATGTGGATATCTACAATATCACCAATGGTGCTCGCTTCAGCACCTATATCATCCCTGGAGCCAAAGGATCTGGAGTGGTATGCCTAAACGGTGCCGCCGCTCGATTGGTTAGCAAGGGAGACCTGGTGATTCTTGCCTTCTATAGCCTCTACACGCCCGAGGAAGCAAAAGAGCATAAGCCTATAGTGCTTCTGGTAGATGAGAAGAACCGTGTTAAGGAACGAATTACTTAGCCTAAAGCTTGTCGGCTAAATAACAATTCACCAGGTGTAAGGAACTCTTATGAAATGTGCGATCTGTGAGTATAAGAAATGTACACAGGGACAAGATTGTCTCGAGGTGCGTTCTTTCATCGGGGACGATTATTACTCGGATTCAGAAGATAAAAGGCTACATGCAGCCGCCACGGCAATAGAGGCTAGGGGATATTTAAGGTGGAACAGGTTACAGGAGATCATACAATTCTGCAAGTTGGCAAAGATGAGTCATCTCGGAATCGCGTTCTGCATTGGCTTCGAGCAGGAAGCTAGAGTGCTTCACCATATATTAAAATCAAATGGCTTCAAGGTCTCCTCGGTATGTTGCAAGTTCAGCGGGACGGCTAAGGAGGAGCTTGGTCTGGAGAAGATAGATCACAGCCGGTACGAGGCGATATGCAATCCCATTGGACAAGCACGATTATTGAATAAAGAGGGGACAGAGTTGAATATCATTCTCGGTTTATGTATTGGACATGACATCCTATTCACCAAGCATTCTAAGGCGCCTGTAACCACTTTGGTCGTAAAAGATCGCGTTTTGGCTCACAATCCGGTTGCTGCCTTATATTGTCAGTACATCCGCAGACAACTTATTCCTTAAGATTCTCGAATACATTTCCTTTTTCTTTTGCAATCGAAAAAATCTTTTAATTCTGGTTAAACCTTTTTCCCTGCCAGGGGTCTATAAGGTTGAGTTTGAATGAGGATCATTAACCATCGTTTGACTAGGAGGTCAAGATGAAAAAAGCAATGACAGTTATGGCTGTGCTCCTGGTAGTAACCATGATAGCCTCGGTCGGCTACGCATGGGAAAAAGGTGCCTGGAGGCATCACAAGAGACAAGCTATCAAGGATGAGCTTAACCTCACCGATGAGCAGCAGGCGCAGATGATCAAGATCAAGGCTGACTTCATCAAGGAGACCGCTGACATCAAGGCGGACCTTATGGTGAAAAGAAACGAGCTTTTCAAGATGCTACGGGATCCGAATGCTTCAGAAAAGGATCTGCTGGCAAAACATTCCGAGTTGAACCAGTTGCAAAGCAAGATGATGGACACTCGCTTCAAGAAGAAACTAGCCATGCGAAAGGTGCTTACCCCAGAACAGCTCGAGAAATTCTTCGACATGTTGCCTGGAATGGGAAAGGGCATGATGGGGCATTGCCGAGGTATGGGACCTGATAGAGGAATGGCTCCCGGCATGGGAATGGGTCCTGGAATGGGCTTTGGTGCCTTCTGGGAGCAGGACTTCGATGATAGTGATGATGAATAATCCCCGTTAACACTTAAAAACTAAGAATGTAAAAAAAGCCGGGTGAAGGAATTCCTTTACCCGGCTTTTTTTACACGATTTTGACAATGGCGGTTGCTGCTATATTATTATACTTAGGAAAACATCCGAGACGGGATCGGTATCTTATGGATAGAGCTATACATCACACAACCGTTTTAGCGGTGAAGAAAGGCGACCAGGTCGCTATCGCAAGCGATGGGCAGGTAACCATCGGCAATACAATAATGAAGCAGCGGGCGAATAAGATAAGAACTCTATATAAGGGTAAGGTCCTGGTCGGTTTCGCTGGAAGCGTTGCGGATGCCTTGTCCCTGTTCGAGAAGCTAGATGGCAAGCTCAACGAGTTCAGCGGCAACCTGACCCGAGCCGCGGTGGAGCTAGCAAAGGACTGGCGCACGGACAAGATACTCAGAAGATTAGAGGCACTACTCGTCGCTGCTGACAAGGATGACCTTTTTATAATATCAGGTCAGGGCGATATCATAGAGCCTGATGAGGGCATAGCAGCCATCGGCTCCGGTGGACCCTTTGCTTACGCAGCAGCCAAGGCGCTAATAGATGACGAGGAACTTACCGCCCGGCAGATTGTTGAAAAAGCGATGAAAATAGCTGCGTCGATTTGCATATATACAAATGAAAACATAACCATAGAGGAACTGTAACCGGATTATGGATAACAACATATTATCTCCCAGGCGCATCGTAGAGGAGCTGGACAAGTATATAATCGGGCAGCATAAGGCAAAAAGGGCTGTGGCTATCGCGCTTCGCAACCGCTGGCGCAGGATGCAGATCCCCGAAGATATGCGAGAAGAGATACTGCCCAAAAATATAATAATGATGGGACCAACCGGGGTAGGGAAGACCGAGATCGCTCGCCGGCTCGCTAAACTGGCTCAGTCCCCGTTCCTCAAGGTCGAGGCGACTAAATACACGGAGGTCGGTTATGTGGGCAGAGATGTCGAGTCCATGATACGAGACCTGGTCGATATCGGGATCAATATGGTCAAAGCCAGGATGTATGAGGAAGTCCAGATCCGAGCCAGAGAACAAGCAGAGGAGAAGCTGCTTAATATATTGATTCCTAGGCATACATCATCCAAGGGGCAGCAAGCTAACGGGATCGAGGATCACTATCAAAAAAGCAGGGAGAAGATGCGCTCCTTGCTCAGGGATGGTAAGCTCGATCATCGCTCTGTCGATGTCGAGGTGCAAGCCAGCGGAATGCAAGGCATAGAGATCTTCTCCAGCAGCGGCATTGAGGAGATCAGTATGCACCTTTCCAAGATGCTCCCCTTCATGTCTGGAAACAAGAAAAAGCGAACCATGAAGATCCCTGAAGCCCTGGAATATCTCACCCAGGAGGAGGCGCAGAAGCTGATTGACCAGGATAAGGCAGTAGCCGAGGGGATAGATGCGGTGGAGCAAAAGGGGATCATCTTCATCGATGAGCTTGATAAGATCGCTAGCAGAGAGTCGGCAGGCAGAGGACCGGATGTATCCAGGGAGGGCGTGCAGCGGGACATCCTGCCAATCGTGGAGGGTACAACGGTCGCTACAAAACATGGTCTTGTAAACACGAACCATATCCTTTTCATCGCTGCCGGAGCCTTCCATATCTCGAAGCCATCTGACTTGATCCCTGAATTACAAGGAAGATTTCCCATAAGAGTTTCATTAGATCCTCTTCACAAGGAAGACTTTATCCGCATTCTAACCGAGCCGCGCAATGCCTTGACCAAGCAATACGAAGCACTGTTGCAAACAGAGGGGGTAAATATCGTCTTTAAAAAGAGTGCTATTGCTAAAATCGCCGAGATGGCTGAGATAATAAACGAGAAGACGGAAAATATCGGCGCCAGGAGGCTATACACGGTCATGGAATACCTGCTCGAGGATATCAGCTTCGATGCCGACGAGCGAGGCATAACTAAGCTGGTTATAGATGAAAAGTATGTAACCGAGCGCCTGGCAGACATTGTCGAGGACAAGGATTTGAGCAGGTATATCCTGTAAATTACCTAGCAAGGGGAAGAGGGGATATCGAAAGAAGTTTTCAAAGGGATGCTTCTACTTATCGGAGGCATTACCTGGCTACTTGTTGTATATATTGCCTTTTTTCGTTATCATCCCCCCGGGTTTATTAGCACCCCGCTTGTAACCAAATCGATTCTGCATTTAAGCATACTAGCTCTGCTTTACCTGGCTGCCTATTACCTGGGAAGGCTTTGTTTATCGTGGATTCCTGGTATAGGTGCAGGGCTTCAAGGTGCGATGATACGCCTTGCGACCGGGCTTGGATTGATAGCACTGCTCTATCTTATTTTAGGATTTGCTGGTTTGCTTTATCATTGGAGCCTGTTGGGTGTACTCGTAGTGATTGTTATCTCAGGATTTGCCCTTTTTCTTAGATTATCGCGCCCTAATCAAGATTCTTCAAAGCATAACAGGTTAAAGGATGATCACGGTTATGATGCTACTTTCTCATGGGAAAAGGCTGATAGGCAAAATAAATATTCCATAGCAAAGGACTTACATGAACATCCGATCCCGGTTCTAGTTTTAATTATCGCGCTATTTTTGGTTCTAAGCATTATCTGGCTTAATACATTGTTGCCTCCGACCAGCAGCGATGCGCTGATATATCACATCGAGCTGCCAAGGCAGTTTTACCGAGCGCACTCGATAATCGAATTGGCTGGGAACATATTCTCATGGTACCCACTTAATATGCAAATGCTCAATTTGCTTGGATTCGCTATCGATTCCCCACAGCTTGCTCGCAGCCTGCATTTCGGTTTTTATATCGGCATCATTTTATTGCTTTACGCTATCTGCAAGGAGCACCTGGGTATAAAGGGATATGGTTTTAGCCTGGTGTTTTTCGCTTTTAATCCTCTGGTTATCTTCGTGGCCAAGATGGCATACAACGACCTTGCTCTAACTTTTTACACATTAACCGTTATTGTTATTCTATGTAGATTCATACAAGACTGGGATCTGAAATATCTTTATTTAATGGGTTTTTTATGCGGTATAGCTTTTGGAGTAAAGTACACCGGTCTTTTGGTCACATCAGGTGTGATCATCATACTTATTTTCGAGGGTTTTATAACCTCTCGTTCCCTAAGAACCATAACCGTATCTGTCATCATTATTGTAACCATGACTCTTCTTGCCGCCCTGCCATACTTGATTAGGAACCAGGTAGGCACTGGGAACCCTGTTTATCCTTTTTTTTCAAGCATCTTCAAAGGAAGCGGATTAACCGAGGAGGAAGCTGACCAGCTTGGAAAATATTACTCAAATTATGGTCAAGGGAGGGATGCATTAAGCCTGTTATCCCTTCCTTGGGATATAAGCGTTCGTTCCGATTTCACAATAGAGGGTTTTGATGGCATTACGGGACCTTTTTTTCTAATGTTCATACCATTTTCTTTATTATATAAAGAATCCAGGCGATTTCTTGGAATCATTGCCCTATTCAGCATATTTTACTTTATTGCTTGGATAGTATTTCTTCAGTTAAGGTATCTACTGCCCATATTTCCGCTTTTATCAATCCTATCGAGTTGCGGTGTCCTTGCTTTGCAAGAAAAATCGAACAAATATATAGGCGCCTGGAGCATATCAACAAAGATAATAGTTTATGTAATGGTCATTTTTCTTGTGGCAGCGGTAATTTTGCCCCACATAATAGATCTTCAGACGAGATTGCCATATCTATCAGGCTACCAAACTGACGAAGAATATTTATATGCTAATCTTGGAGGATACTATCGGATCTGTGATTTCATCAAGGAAAGATTGCCCCAAAATACAAGAATACTGGTCTTATTTGAGAAGCGTGTTTTATACCTTGATCGCGCATACGATGCAGTTTACGATGTTGCTTCTATCTTGTGGTTCATGTCTCCTGAGCGAAGCTATGATCAGATCCTTGACGAACTTAACGATGAAGGCTTCACGCATATCCTGATCAACCTGGAAGCCATGTCGATGCAGCCAAGCAAGATTCCTTCTGGGCAGAGGTATTCCTTCAGGCAACGCTTTGAACGCTTGCGAGTTTTCAAAGACGGCTACCTGGTGCTGATAGCCTCAGAATCTCCATTTGAGCTTTACAAGATCCTGTATTAGATGGACTAATGACTAAAGGGGCTACCTGAACGACTCAATACCTGTGCACCACTGTCCAAGGATCAATAAATGTATGTCATGAGTTCCCTCGTATGTCTTGACCGATTCGAGGTTACAGGCATGGCGCATAACATGGTATTCGAGCGAGATGCCGTTAGCGCCGTGGATCTCTCTGGCTTGATGGGCAATATAAAGCGCCTTTTCAACATTATTCATCTTTGCCATGGAGATATGATAATGCTTCGCTTTTCCTTGATCCTTCAGTTTGCCCACATGATAGGCAAGAAGCTTCCCTTTGACTATCTCAGTAAGCATGTATGCCAACTTCTGCTGAATAAGCTGAAAAGAGGCGATCGGCTTTCCGAATTGTATCCTATGCCTGGCGTAGTTTAACGCAGCCTGGTAACAGAATTCGGCAGCTCCCATAGCCCCCCAGGCGATGCCATAGCGCGCCTGGGAGAGGCATTCCAGCGGCGCCTTCAAACCGCTTGCTCCGGGAAGCATGTTCTCCTTTGGAACCCTGCATTCATCAAAGACAAGCTCCGAGGTTATGGATGCTCTAAGGGATAGCTTATTTTTTATCTCCGGGGCGCTGAAGCCCTTGGTGTCTTTCTCCACTAGAAAGCCTTTAACCTTCCCCGATTCGTCCTTTGCCCAGACAACTGCCAGATCAGCAATTGAGCCATTAGTGATCCACATCTTAGAGCCTTGCAAGATATAACCATCACCATCAGGGATAGCCCTGGTCTTCATGGAGCCAGGATCCGAACCATGATCTGGCTCAGTCAAGCCGAAGCATCCGATCGCCTCTCCAGAAGCTAGCCTTGGCAGCCAATATCTTTTCTGCTCTTCGGAGCCAAAGGCAAAGATTGGATACATAACTAGCGATGTCTGCACGGAGGCAAAACTGCGAATACCGCTATCCCCACGCTCAAGTTCCTGCATGATCACCCCGTAGGTTATGTTATTGGTTCCTGCACAACCGTATCGCTCTGGTAAATAGCAACCTAGAAAGCCTAGTTCTCCCATCTTTTTCACCAGGTGCAAGGGGAACCTGGCTTGTTCATAGCTTTCAGCTATGATCGGCAAGACCATATCATCTACGAACTTCCTTGCTGTTTGCCTGGCAATAAGCTCATCTTCAGTCAATAGTTGGTCAAAAAGGATAAAATCCCTTTCGCTATCAGCCATTATCTTATGTTCAGCCTTTCTGCTTGATCGATTTTCATTTCAAGGGATGAGAAAAGATCCCATCCCTTGAAGATTCATATTATGATGAGATCTAATGCACCCGCAAGTATGGCCACAGGTCGCTCTCTGAATATCCCGTGTCATAAACCAATGCCTCAAACGGACTGTAGATACCTGCATCAAGCATACCTGGTGCTACATCGAACGCTACCTCATAGACGCCAGGTCCAAGTGAATACAGGTCTATCCCCGTGTAACTACCTCCATACCATAACTGGGCGCCGATTATATCCAGCACACCGTTTGCATCATCTGCAACCACCGTTAAGCCTAGAATCCCTCCGCTTTCATAGGTAACCTTGGGATAAAGGTAACCGCCAGCAAGTATTACAGGCGTATGGTTTCCTGTTTTAGCCTTTTTATTTGCCAGTATGATCGCCTTATTGCTCACAAGCGCCCTCTGGAAAGCGTTTATCCGGTAATTTTGTGCGCCTGTTTCCGAGTAAATGGTGATGTAGGGGAATATATTGCTTTGATTTCCTTGACTGTCGGTTGCCACGAACTCCAACAGATAATCTCCCCTGGCTGCTCCCGGGCTTACTGAGCCGTGAAATGTCCAGCTAGTTACCGTCTCATCGTAATGATTATCCAGGCTTAGATGTAAACCCGACGGCGAACCGCCCATGAGAATCTGCACATCGGTAACATCCTGCCAGCCGTCTGCATCATCCACCATGACCAGGATATCGAGGTTGCCGCCCCATTGACTGCTGATATAGCTGCCCAGATAACCCAGCGCATATATCTCCGGCGCTGTGTTTGGCTGTGGGGATACGCAATTTACCTCGCCAGGAGAGCTACCGCTTGCACAGGTTGAGGCTGCCCAATTATCCGCTGTATCCGCACCAAGAATATCTATCTTCTCCGCCGAGATGCCATTGCCTGGATTAAATGGATGAGCGTAAGTCGAGATTACCGTTGAGCCATCTGAGCCATATAAAGTTACAGGGTCATTCACTGACAAGCCATTACCAATGGCGCTATCTCCTGTGGTCAATAGTAGCGTGCCGCTAGGAATCGAGTACTCGCCTGCATAATCGGGGTCAAGAATCAGAGCATATTTACCCGCTCCTAGAACCATATCACCACCTGAATACGAAAACAGTTCTTCTGTCGAATCGCCGTCAGTAATCTTGAAACCAGTCATATCAACGCTAGTAGTTCCATAATTGTAGATCTCGATAAACTCTCCTGTGCTCTCTTCCAGCGGATTTGCCATAACCTCGGTGATCACAAGCTCCGCTGTGGGAATCTCATCGCCATAGTACCGCTTCAGAAACTCCTGGTAATAAGCCTGCGCTATAACAGGATCGTGGATGATAAGGATATTCTCGTCATTATCTTCCTCCGCAGAGGCGGTCCAGTTATAGCTACCAGTGATTACGGTCGGATCATGACCGTAGGGATCGATTACCATGAATTTGTGATGCAGGAGATCTCCGTGTGGATCTACCTCACTGTCTGCCTTGACTGGCATCCCGTGGTTGCGCATCTTTGTGCCCTCGCTGTATTGCGTCCATGCCTGGAGGTTATCAAAGACACCCATAATCTCGTAGCCGCTGTCGTAACTTGCGATCATAGAATCTCCCATGCTATTGGTGGTAAACACGAAGATACAGAAATAGACGCCCTGATCCACAGCGGACAGCTCATTCAAGATCGCCTGCTCGCACCCATCGCTAGGCGCGAAGTAAGCCTCCACTTGCACGCCGCCAATATTGAAGTTATGGGCAGTATTATCTGCCTTTTTATTGCCGAACTTAGAGGTCGAGCCGCAGCCTGGAACACATCCGCTTGAGCCCCACATCTCGTTGAACTCGGTAAGGAATGCCTGTGCTAGCCCGGCATCCTCAATCAGCACCGCATTGTTATTGTTGTTGAAGGTGCCATTGTGCGTGATGTTGTAACTTCCTGTCCAAACCGCTTCCTCATCAACGATGCAGAACTTGTTATGGCTATGTTCCGACTGGTCTGAGGAGCCGTCGCATGTCTCATCGATTACTGGGATACCTGCATCGATCAGCGCCTTGTAAGCCTGGTTGTAATCCGGATTTGGATCCTGCGAGTAGTGAGCGTCGCTAATGATGCGGACATTACAAGGACCAAGCCTATTAGCAGCCCTTACAAAAGCATCTACAATGCCCATGTGATTGATCTGGTAAAAATGAGCCGAGATGTTCACCTGTGCCGAGTCGATGAATGCGATAAGCTCGGTGTCGATGTCGTTGCTTTCTCCTTCCGAGGCATTGTTGAAGAAGACCTGGAACCCTGGCGGATAAGCCGCCCACGACCATGCTGCAAAAGCGAGCAATACCAATAGAACAGCGTAAACTTTTACCTTGTTTTCCATCTTAATACGCTCCTTGTCAATTAGTTAACCGGTTGTTCTATATTATAGCATAAACTTCCTGACAATAAAATACCTTCATCCAACTCAAATTTTAATCTACGCTATTATTATAACAGTAATTTTTAAATAAGGAGAGTTGGCTGGCAATCGGCATCTTTTATTTTTCTTGCTTAAATGATTTTATAGCAGTACTCGACACTTAACTTATTTAACCTGCAAGCATATCGCTATGATTATTCGAATATTATTGAGCGGGTACCCAAGCCCCACCGTTTTCGGGAGGAGAGCACAGGGGGGTGAAACCACAAACAAAGAGAAAACCCAAATTTATTCGTGTGTGAAAAACAGGCGAAGAAGCACCACCCAGCGCCCACAAAGAAAGAACCCAAAACACGGTAATAACCCGGTATAACTATGCTGAAGCGCTAAATATCATTTCGGAATAACTGTAAAGCTCCCGTAGCTCTCCGAGATGATATTCCCAGACTTGGATCTCACCTGTATGTAATGTGAAAGTTCGGGATTTGCGATGAAGTCTTTGCATATATGGAAGCTATAGACACCATCACCTTGATGCTGTGCAGTCCCCCTTCGCACAGGCCAGAAGTCGTTCTCAAAGACAACCCAAGTGACCTCGGCATCAGTTACCGGCTGGTTGGTCGCTGGATCGATAATTGTGGCAGTGCCCTCCAATGGCGTATCGACTGGAAGCTCAGCAGGATAATCAAGGGTTATGATATGCACCTGGTTGCCTACCAACGATTCTGGCGATAAATCTTGTACATCAACGGTGAAATCCATCCACAGCTTCGCCACCTGGTCGAAGTATGCGTGATCAATGGTCTCGAAGACATCGAGCTTTGTATGATAATATGGCGAGCCGGCAGCCATCATTATCCCCATTTTATTGCTCCAGAAGAAGCCCTGAAGGTCATTGGCAAGGGTTCCACCATAGAAATCGCATACGGTCTGTGGCTCGACCAGCAGATTGTAATGCTCAACCAATACGAGCTGCTCCAATAGATCCCTTAAGGCATCGTTATTTGGCACCGCCAATACCGATTCATCGTTATTCGGCTGGTAGGCTACCATATCGAAGCTGACCGCCAATACCAGGTTATCAATGATCTCAGGGTGTGTCTTGATAAAATGGTAAGCTCCGTACAAGCCGGTCTCCTCGCCGCTTGAGGCTATGAAGATATTTGTGTACTTGTATGCCTTGCTGTCATGCAATTTCTCCGCTGCCTTGAGCATGGTGGCTACCCCGCTGCCGTTATCCAGAGCACCCACGAACCAGGAATCATAATGCGCTATCCAGAGCATGTATTTATCAGGATATGTTGTCCCTGTTAGCTGTGCAATAACATTGGATGATTTTGCTTTAGTCAATCTCGCATCAACAAGAAGATGGGCATTTAGGCTCCCGGCGGCAAGTTCTTCCTTTAGCATCTGCCCATCCTGTGCACCGATGGATATAGCTGGAATGTTATCATCATATCCCTCGTAGCCATCGCGCACCGACCCTACCTGGATCGCATTATTTGGAGTAGAGCTTATATAAACCATCCCAGCTCCGCCGTGCTCGATTATATTTCTGTACTGTGCGCTGCGGTGGAACATCAGATGGCGATCGACCAGCGCGATCTTCCCGTTTATATCCATATTCTCAAGCTCATTATCAGTAGCGGTCCCGACATAGACTAGCTCTGTCTCAATATCCCCAGAACCGCAATAGGATAGTACCGAATAATTGAAATCGATATAAATATCTGTGGTGAAGACGGAGTTTCTTACCTCAAAATAGGGGAAATTAAACTCCTCATAGCGAATATTATCCAAGCCGATCACTCTCATCATTTCCCAGATATATGTTGCAGCCTGTTCGCATTGCTCGCTTCCGCCTTGCCTGGGATAATGTTCAATAATCCTTTTAAGTAGCTGGTGCGGACTCCACAGGTCTGTATCATCTTTGGAACAGCCTTGAAAATTGGCTGAGATAGCTATGGCAACAATCAACATCAGAAATAGATCCACTAGAATCTTATGGTTCCATTGCATCCCATTTTCTCCTTTGGTTTCATCATCATCATCATTAGACATCTTGATTGTATCTAATTTATCGATAATCTCAACCCGATTTGTTAACTTTTTTCGCAGCAATAAAAGATGATATCTTGCCTTGTTTTATCAACCTTGCAAGGGCTATCGCGGAGAGCCTGATAAGTTCATCTTTACTCGGACTTGATTGAGTCATTATCATATCCTAGCAACCTAGTGGTGATAAGATATACTGTAGCTAATGCCACCAGCGATGCACCCATAGTTATCCTGAAAATGCTGCCGCTCATTAACAGGTCAACCTCAACGGTGGCAAACAGGTAAGGGAGAGTAAGAAGCATGATCCGCAAAAATATATAAACTAATAAAGGAACCAGCCATTTTACTTGTCTAAGATCTATCATCAGCAAAAGTAAAATCAAAGTAAACCAGATTGTTGAAAAATGAAGCGTCAAAAATAGCTCCCTTGCCATCCATTCAATCACTACCGGTAATCGAATGAAAACCTCGCTCAATCGCGCTGAATCTAGTGGAAAAATCTTTGTATCAACAGCTACAAGATTATATTTCCTGCTGAAATAGCCCCATATCAAGAATATCGGCACAAGCGGAAAGAGAAAGAATGTAATCTTGCGAAGCGTTTGGATGATTGATTCCTTTCTACGATAAAGTTCCAATACAAGCACCATGATAATACAAGCCAGGACCATCACCGTATCCCGTTTTGTCCAGTACGCTCCCATTAGAAAAATACCGGACAGGAAAAGATCATGGCTCCGATCGTTCATTAGCCAAAGTGCAAAATAAATAAACATAAACAGCTCCAGCGTTGCAGCTACCTCATCGCACATGGCGCCATAAGAAAAGACAAATATCATTGGAAGCCAGCAAGCTAAAAGGGAAAAGAGCGCTGCCAGGTACCCAGGCACCATTCGCCGAAACAAGGCGTAAATTCCAACTCCTAAAAAGATATAATAAAGTCGATTTATCACCTTGATTGATGTCTCGTCCCAGGCACCCATCAGCATCGGCACCAGGGAATGAAGCAGGCTTAAATGCAAGGGGTGATCAGCGTGTCTGAAGTGCTTGTGGGTTGTAAAATATTCCTTGGGAATATCCCCTCCTAGATAGAATAGTCGCGCCCGGTAGCCCCATATTGATATTTCATCATTGGGACTTAAGGGGGTGTGTCGAGAAATAAAAATAGAGTAAAATACGGTAGTTAAGAGCAAAATAATAATAAAGTACTTGAGTATTTTACGGGATGTTATCTCTTTTGGATGAAGCGGACTCTCATCGAGCAGCCCCGGTTCGCTTCCCTTATTATCACCATTTCTAAAGGCTTTTTTAGCTATATGCCACACCCATATAGCTAAAGAGGGCAATGAAACTACAAAAAGAAGCCAGTTATCCAGGCGCATAATCGATGCACATAAGAGAAATGCTAGTATCGAAAAAGTTAGCGTGCCGAATATAAATCCTAAAAATAACCTCTCCCAAAATCCCTTTTTCAGCCTGAAAACCTTGCAAAATAATAATAGATACGGATAGCCAAGAAATAAAAGATAAAGTAATGTTAGAAAAATGCTAATCATTAGACTTCGGCAGGTTTTTCAAATCACTTCTTATCATTATGAAGCTATCTGGGGTGAACCGCCGGTAGTATTCGTATTCAGCAATATTATCGTCATCGATCCTCTGCTCGGTCAATGTCAACCGCTTTGTAACATCATCTCTTTTATAGGCAACGATGTAATCTGGCTTGATCTCATCGGTGAGGTGCGTATGCGATATACGGGGGGCTAAAAGATAGATCAACTGAAACCGCGAGAAATTAGAGTTTGTATATAACCTAATCATCGAATTTTGTGGTATTATCTGCCCGCATTTTTGGTAAAAATCATATATCTGTGCGCCACAAGCATCTTTGCGCATCGATTCTCCATCCTTGTCGATATTGCGCAGTGCTACGATAAGATCGTTGCTGGATTCATTGTAGATCTCACTTATTGAAGCAAACACAAAGACCATCAACATGACTGCAAGAATTAGCTTTATAAATCTTCCATTCATGATTAACCAATGTTTGCTCATGCGAAGCGCAGTTATTACCAATGCAAGCAAGATGAATATTATAATCATGTACATCGCTAGTGGCGATGTCTCCGGCCCTGGAACCATTCCAAAGCCTAAACCGCCGCCATAACCTACATCATCGGAAGCAGCGAGCTGAGGCATGGAGATATAATCTCCAGATAGTGATGCTTCGGTAATAAGGCTACTGCTCGCCAGTATCGAAAGGATAATTATTACAATGAACGCCTTATTACATGGGCTGGGCAAGTTCTCTCCGCTCTAGCACTTCTTCCTATTGCTTTGTGGCAACAAAACTTCCTACAAGCATCTGGGGATACCCCTGCTTATTGAACTGCCCATCCCAGCGAGTGTTTACGCTAGCTACACCAGGCGCTTGATATGTCTCGACACCGTCTCCGCCAGGATCGGTCTGAAACTGCACCATGTGGGTTCCAGCCATGCCGGCTACATATCCAGTGCCGCGATCAACGCTAGAGGTGGGGCTGTCGCCGGTCCAATCGAACTCCATACCCATGGGATCGTACTCGCCAGGAACCACATTCATCATGAAGGAGTCCTGGATGTTGCCATAAGGATCGGAGATATCGAAGTAATCTCGCTCCACCAGCCAGTCGCCTTCGATATCTATCTCCTCGCCATAGGTGGGTGATGGAGTCGGGGAGGGGGAGTAGCTCGGTACCGGGGTATTGGTAGGCGTATTAGTCCACTGCGGGGGAGAGGTATTGACATCGTCCTTGTTTTCGCATCCCATAAAGTTCAGTATCAAGCCGGCAAAGGCGATAACCACCAGGCAGGATAAAAGAATGTATGTCCTCTTCATCGTTCAACTCCCTAAAGATATTTTCCAGTAACTATTTTCGATCGAATCCACCTGATTGTCAAGTTACCACAACATGGTTCTAGGGTACCTCGATTGTATTGAAAATATCGGCGATTATATCCTCTGAGTTCATCCCTTCAGCCTCTGCCTGGTAGGTGATGATGACTCGATGCCTAAGCACATCCATTCCGATTGCTTTGACATCTTCCGGTGTAACATAGCCTCTATGGCGCAGGAATGCATGAGCCTTAGCCGCGAGTGTCAGGTATATGGTCGCTCTCGGTGATGCGCCCCATTCTATAAGGTTACTCAGGCGCTCCAAGCCGTAATCCCTCGCTGTCCTGGTGGCAAAGACGATATCGACTATGTAATCCTTGATTTTGTCATCAACATAAATCTGGTTGACCATCTGGCGTGCTTTCAGAATGTCATCCGGATCCACAACCTTTTCAGCCCTAAAGCTCTTTCCAACTGTCATTCTATCCAGGATTTGTCTTTCCTCATCCTTGTTGGGATAGATTACCTTGAGTTTCAGCATGAACCTATCAACCTGAGCTTCGGGTAGGGGATAGGTGCCCTCCTGCTCTATGGGATTCTGGGTGGCAAGGACTAGAAATGGCTTATCGAGCGGATATGTGGTTTCACCAATGGTAACCTGCCGTTCCTGCATGGCTTCCAGCAGGGCGCTTTGTACCTTAGCCGGCGCCCGGTTGATCTCGTCTGCGAGGATGATATTGGCAAAGATAGGTCCTTTCTTGGGAATGAATACACCATCCTTCTGGTTATAAATCATTGTGCCGATAAGGTCGGCTGGTAAGAGATCCGGGGTGAATTGAATGCGCTGAAATCGAGTATCTATTGTTTCAGAAAGCGTCTTGACCGCAAGGGTCTTTGCCAGCCCGGGCACACCTTCCAGAAGGACATGACCATCTGCCAGCAAGCCGATCAATAGACGCTCCAACATATAGTTCTGACCGACTATGATCTTGGAAAACTCATTGAAGATCCTATCTATAAAAGCGCTTTCTTCCTTGATCTTTTCGTTCAATACCCTGATATCGGGATGCATCAGCTCTTACCCCCTGAATTTTAGTATTTTCTCAAGGTTGTTATGACAAGAATAATAAGGAATTGTTCCACATAGACCATGTAAGGCTATTCTTGGCAATGTAATTCAACTGGTCCAGCGCTGAACCAGTTAATCCCCCCGATAGATAAAGGATCTTACATGTACTTAAGGAATAAAGGAAAGCTCAGCTTAGATGCTTGAGGAGCTTTTGGTAGGCGAGGTTGATGCTCTTGACCTTCTCGGCGGCGAATACCTGAAGCTCCCTGCCTAGATGCGAGACCTTGTCCGGGTGATACTCAGCCATGCGCCTGAGATAGGCTTCCTTGATGACCTTTAGGTCAGTTGTAGCCGGGATCTCAAGGATCGAATAGCACTCCTCGATGGTTAGCTTTGCTTTTGTCTGTGGCTGCTCATCGCGGGTTGTGCCCTCCTGGGATTGCTGATGATCATAAGGCTCGTGGTGCTTAAGCAGCTCATCCCACCAATCCTTGTAATCCCAGTCATCTCTGCTTGAAAGCAGGGCATTAAGCTCGCTTCGTATGAGCCTCATGATGCGCTTTGGAATGGTCATATATTTGCTCTAGGCTTGATTACCCGATAAACGCTGATAGGCTCGGTCAGTCCCTTGACCTCCACGGTGGCAAGCTTCTCGAAGTCGAAAAGTTTCTTTGTGGCAAGGTAAGTCTCCTCGCCTACCACCACATCTCCAGGCTGTGCGATTGTGTGCTCGATGCGGTGGGCTGTATTTACCGTATTGCCTAAAGCGGTGTATTCCATACGCTTGGGAGAGCCGAAGTCTCCGACCACTGCGCTGCCAGTGTTTATCCCGACTCGCATTAAAAGTTGCCTATCCGCTGGCTTTTCCTTGTTCAACCTTTCAAGGCGGTTTTGCATCAGCAGTCCGCATTTTATCGCTCTTTCCTCGCTGTTCTTGATGGCAATTGGCGCACCGAATAAAGCCATGACGCTGTCGCCGATGAACTTATCCAAAGTACCGTGATACTTGAAGATGCACTCGGTCATCTCCGTGTAGTACTCGTTAAGTATCTCAGCCACCTGCCGGCTCTCCATCTTCTCGGTCATGGAGGTGAAGCCTACTATATCGGCAAATAAGACGGTTATCCTTCTGGTTTGAGCTGGCTCTGTGGTCTCGTCCTGTTTTAGTATGCGATCGAGCACGGCAGGGGAGTGGTATCGCTGGAGTCTGCTGCGCGCCTCTATCTCATGTCTAATCTTTTCGTTTAGTCGTGCCTGCTCTATGCCGATGGCTGCGTAGTTGGCAAGCGCCTGGAGAAGCGCCAGCTCATCCGAGGAGAATGCTCGATCAGCCAGCCGAGTATCCACATTGATAAGCCCTAGAACCTTCTCTTTAACGATCAAAGGAACGCACATGACCGAGCGCAGCCCCATCATCTGGATACTTTTACCGTCTGAGAAGCGATCATCGCGCTGTGCGTTCATGGTCAAGATAGCAACCTTGTCGCTGATCACCTTGCGGGCAATGGTGCGGCTCATCTGAAGCTGATGCTCGCCCTCCTTGAATTTACCGCCAACATGCCTTGTAATCATCGGCTTCAGCTCGCCGGTCTTATCATCGAGCAGCATTATGAAGCCGCGCTCCGGCTGCACGACCTCGAAGACCTGATCCATTACGATTTCGAGGAACTCGTTGAGCGGTTTGATGGAGATTAGCTCCTTACCGACATCGTATATAAGCTTGAGCTTCTTGGCATTGCGCTCTATTGCCGAGAGGTCTGCGGCGTTGATGCTGTCGTGCCCCACAGTTCCCTCGAAGACATCGACATCCTGGGTCTCTCGATAGTTCTTGATCAGCTTGTCAACCGTCTCGGTATCGATATCTTCGGTAAGGGTAGTCGGACCTTCTTGTGAGCTCTCTGCCTGGATTTCAGCTTGTTCCTCAGAGCTATCCCGGAACAGAAGCACCACGGAGCCAATGGTGATCTCGTCTCCATCCTTGAGCAGGCTTTTTTTCACAGGAAATCCATTGACATAAGTACCATTACGACTGCCTAGATCTTCGATCTCATAACCATAGGCTGTCTTTCTGATCAGGCAATGATTTCGGCTTATATTGGGGATATTTGGCAGACAGACATCGTTTTTTATTGATCTACCTATATGGTTAACCACCTTGGTAAGCTTGAATCTCTGTCCCTTTTGACTGCCCTTTAGTATAATTAAAATTGCCATTGTCCTTATAAGTTTATGTTAGTATCGTAACATAGTCAAGTTATTTTAAGGCTTGATGATGCCCATTTTATTTTAGATAATTCCTCTATTCCCACTTTTATATTATATAAAAATGTTAATAGCTATTGTCAAGTGAAAATAAAAGATTTATTGATTTGGCTTTAGCACCAGCAGCCTCTGCTCGGTCATCTCCTGGTAGGCATAGCGGGGTCCCTCCCTGCCGAAGCCGGATTCCTTGACTCCGCCATAGGGCATCAGATCGACCCGAAAGGTCGGATAATCGTTGTGGATCACACCACCGACCTCGATCCTCTCAAAGGCTTGCATTAAGCGAGCAATATCATTCGTATAGACACCAGCCTGCAAGCCGAATATCGAGTCGTTGACCTTGGCGATCCCCTCATCCCAGGTCTCGAAGCTATCCAGCACCACCACGGGACCAAAGACCTCCTGCCAGGATACCTTGTCCTTGGGATCGACATTATCCAGGACCACTGGCGAGATGACCTGGTTATCCCGCTGGTTACCGCAAAGCAGCCTTGCACCGTTATCCAGCGCCTCTTGAACCCAACTTTGCACGCGATCCGCATCGTCGGAGCTGATCATGGGTCCGGCGACTACATTCTCTTCTCTAGGATCGCCAGATATGCCATATTCTCTCACTGCATCAAGAAAAACTTCCACGAATCGTTGATACAAGGGCTTTTCGATATATATACGCTGTATGGAGATGCAGATTTGACCCGAATAAGCAAAAGAGCCGATGACCAGCCGCTTTGCAATCTTGCCGGGATCGATATCCTTATCGACCAGAACCGCTGCGTTTCCGCCAAGCTCCAGGGTAACCTTCTTTTTATATGCCTTTTGCTTCAATCTCCAGCCGATCTCTGCACTGCCTGTGAAGGTGATAGCCCTGACCAGGGGATCTACGGTCAAATCCTCGGCAACCGAGCCGGGACAGGGGATGACATTGATCCCGCCTGCTGGATAGCCTGCCTCATGGATGATCTGTCCCAGTTTAAGGGCGCTGATCGGGGTTTGCGATGCCGGCTTGAGCACGATCGTATTGCCGGCAGCGATTGCAGGCGCCACTTTATGGCAGACCAGGTTCAACGGGAAGTTGAACGGCGAAATGGCAGCTATGGGTCCTATTGGAAAGCGACGCACCAATCCATAGCGACCCTCGCCGGCTGCAACCGAGTCAATGGGCACCAGCTCGCCGGCTCCTGATTTTAGTATATCCGCAGTCGCCCGGAAGGTATCCACTGCCCTGGCTGCCTCGCCCTTGGCATAAGTTATCGGCTTACCAGCCTCAGCGCAGATTATATCAGCCAGCTCGCCCTGTTTTTGCTCAAGCAGATCCGCTGCCCTGGTCAGTATTTCAACTCTTTTATATACCGGTAACCTTCGGGTGACATCGAATGCTTGTTGTGCCGATTTTACCGATAATGCCAACTTCTCTGAGCCACCAAAGTGAACTGCAGCAATACCCTTGCCATCATAAGGGCTGTTAATGACCTTGACCGTATTACAGTCAACCTCTTTTCCGTCTATCAGCAGCTTGTATTCTTCCATTCTATATCCCCCCTGATCCTATCAGTTGTCGCCCAGTATTATATCAAGTCGATGAATGGTTTCTTTAGCCTGGGAGATGATGCGCTCGAAAAGCTCTTTTACAGTTGGAATATCATCGATCATGCCGACTATCTGCCCGATGGAGACCACCCCGGCATCAAGCTCGCCATCGATATAAGCCTTCCTTCCCAGTGTTCCCCCCATAACTGTGAGCAATTCCTCCAGGGTGGCGCCTTTATTCTCCATTTCGAGCACCTCCTCAGCCGCCTTGTTTCTCGCCACCCGGCAGGCATTCCTGATGGAGCGCTCTATTATCATCGTATCGGTCTCCCTCATCCGAAGCAGCCATTGCTTGAAACCGGGATGGGCTATGCACTCTTTAGTCGCAACGAACCTGGTGCCCATCAGAACCGCATCAGCACCCAATGCAAGTGCTGTTACCAGCCCGCGACCATCTCCGAAGCCGCCAGCAGCAATCACCGGGATCTTCAACTTATCCGCCGCCAATGGTATGAGGATGAGGCTGGTAACATCGTCCATTCCAGGATGCCCACCGCACTCGAAGCCGACTATGGTTACTGCATCAACGCCGACAGATTCGGCTTTCTGTGCATACCTTATTGCAGGGACCTTGTGTATGAGCTTTATGCCAGCGCTATGTATCTTTTTTACATAAGGTTGCGGACTGCGTCCTGCGGTCTCTATGGCAGCACACCCCTCATCGCAGATAACATCAATTATCTTATCGGTCATATCACCGGGTGTAAGCACTGGCAGCATGGAGACATTCACCCCGAAGGGCTTATCGGTAAGGTCTTTCACCCTGCGCATCTCGTCTTTCAGCTCACTCAGCCTGGGGGTAGATAGCGCGGTGATGATGCCAAATCCGCCAGCCTCAGATACAGCGGCAGCCAGCCCGGCTCTGCCAAGCCACATCATACCGCCGAGAATGATGGGGTACTCGATGCCGAGCATCTCAGTTATCTTGGTTTCAAACATGATATTCCCTTTGCTCATTATTGTGTATGGTTACTCATACCCTGCTCAAGTTAACAAGGATAAGCAATTACGGCAACAAATCCTATGATGATATAGCTCAGATGTCCAGATTTCTTACTTCCAGGGCGTTCCTTTGGATAAATTCTCGCCGAGGAGTAACCTGGTCTCCCATCAGGATGCTGAACATGCGATCCGCCTCGCCGTCATCCTCTATCTTCACCTGGAGGAGCGTGCGTTTTTCAGGGTCCATAGTAGTTTCCCATAGCTGCGAGGCGTCCATCTCACCAAGTCCCTTGTATCTTGTAACCGTGTAGCCCTTCTGTCCTTCCTTGATCACATAATTAATGATCTCCTTATAGGATTCGAGCGTGATCTCCTTGTTGCCACGGACAACAGTAAATGGCGGTTTGCCGAGGATTTCGAGCTGATTTGCCAATACCTTGAGCTGTCTGTACTCAGGAGATAGAGCAAAGTCGAGATCGATGAGCGTATTGTAGATCTTGCCATTATCTTGGACAGAGATATTGAAGTAGTACATCGAGCTCTCAGACTCTTTGCCGATCTCGGGATCTACTACCTTGATTTCGGGGTAGAGGAGTTGGTATTCATCCAGCAGTCGCTCCATGAATTCTCTAGTGCGATCTTCATCCTCCAAGATGCCCTTGTTAAAATTCTGTAATAGGCTCATTACATGGATGACCGATGGATGATGCCCCTTTTTCTCGAACCAGTCGAGGAAGCGCTGGTATTGGATCATCTTTTTAAGCAAGCTAAGTAGCTGCCTTCCCTGAATTGGCTCGCCATCATCCTGGGCGCCTTGAGATCTTATGGAGACATTCTCGCAACCGAGTTCAAGCATCATATTGCTGAATTGCGCCTCGTTCTTGAGGTATCTGATCATATTGCCTTTTTTTATTCGGTAAAGAGGTGGCTGGGCAATATAGACATAGCCACGGCGAACCAGTTCCTCCATGTGCCTGAAGAAAAAGGTTAAAAGAAGGGTTCTGATATGGGAGCCATCAACATCAGCATCGGTCATCAGTATTATCTTGTGGTAGCGCACCTTATCCGGGTTGAACTCATCGTCTCCGATGCCGGTGCCCAAGGCGGTGATAATAGTCCGTATCTCGTTGGATGACAGCATCTTGTCGAAGCGCGCTTTTTCTACATTGAGCAGTTTTCCTCGCACTGGCAGTATAGCCTGGAATCTTCTATCTCGACCCATTTTTGCCGATCCACCCGCCGAGTCCCCCTCGACGATGAATATCTCGCTTTTGGCAGGGTCTTTTTCCTGGCAATCGGCGAGCTTACCGGGCAGGCTGCTTGAGTCGAGTATCCCTTTCCTTCGGGTCAAGTCCCTTGCCTTCTTGGCAGCCTCTCTCGCTCGAGCTGCGCTCAATGATTTATCGACAATAGTCCTGGCAATGGGGGGATTCTCCTCCAGGAAGGTGGAGATCTGCTCGTAGCTTTGTATCTCCACGAAGCTCTTGACCTCCGCGTTGCCCAGCTTGGTCTTGGTCTGTCCCTCAAATTGTGGCTCCGGCAATTTCGCGCTGACCACAGCGGTGATCCCCTCGCGGATATCTTCGCCCTGGATCTGTATTTTCCCGTTTTTTATTAGGTTATGCGAGGCTGCGTAGTTGTTTATGGCTCTGGTCAGCGCTGTCTTGAAGCCGACCAGGTGTGCTCCGCCTTCCTTAGTATTGATGTTATTAGCAAAGGTGTAGATACTCTCCTTGTAGCCCTTGTTCCACTGTATAGCCACATCGAGGATCACGCCATCGGAGCTTTCCGCTGAGAAGCTGATGATCTTGTCATGCAGAGGGCTTTTTCCTGAATTCAGATGCTTGATGAATGAGTTAAGTCCGCCTTTGTATTTGAAGCTGACCGATTTATCGGTGCGCTCATCAGACAAGGTAATATTTATCCCCGGGTTTAAGAAAGCAAGCTCGCGGAATCGGTTAGCCAGAGTGTCGTAGTTGAAGTCGATCTCATCGAAGATCTGGTGGTCGGGCTTGAAGGTTATCCTGGTGCCTCTCTTTTTAGTTTTACCGGTAACCTCAAGCTTTGTCTTTACCTTTCCACGCTCAAAGGTGATGAAATAGCGCTTCCCATCAAGATGTATCGCTGCCTCCATCCACTCCGAGAGGGCATTGACCACGGATACACCAACTCCATGCAAGCCCCCGGAGACCTTGTAGCTCTCCTTATCAAACTTACCGCCAGCATGAAGCGTAGTGAGCACGACCTCAACAGCCGGCTTCCGTTCGGTAGGATGGATATCAACCGGGATGCCCCTGCCGTTGTCGATCACGGTAACGCTGTTGTCTATATGGATAATCACCTTGATATCATCGCAGAACCCAGCCATTGCCTCGTCGATGCTGTTATCGACCACCTCGTAAACCAGGTGGTGCAGCCCCTGCTCCGAGGTGGAGCCTATGTACATGGCAGGGCGTTTGCGTACCGCTTCTATGCCACCGAGAACCTTAATATGCGAGGCATCGTACTTGCTTCTCTCAGCCGATGATATTCGACTTTCCTTTGCTTCTATATCTCGTCTATTATTATTCACCTTGAATTCTCCCATTTTCTATCTCAAAGCCCTGATATGCGAGGTTTGAAGGGGTGAACTTGCTGCGATCGGTTGTGGTAAGGAATATCTGGGTATCTTTGTATGAGCCGAGTATGAAATCGAGATAGCTCTGGCTTCTTTTCAGATCAAGCTCGATGTCATCGAGCAGCAAGATCGGATAGCTTCCCTTGCAATCATAATAGTCAGCCATCCGTGCCAGGTGCAGCGCTATAACGGCAGATCGCTTCTGTCCCAAAGAACCATACTCGCGCAGCGGCAGCCCATCAAGCAGAATCGCCATATTATCTCGATGCGGTCCGGTCGAGGTAGATCCCTGTTTGAACTCCTTTTCAATATTGCTTGCAAGTTGTGCGTTGAACAGCCTGCTCAGCTTTTCATCATCCTCGGGGAGCACATTGCCAAGGTTGCTTTTATATATAAGCTCAAGCCTCTCCGCATCCTCGGTGATCTCGCCAAGAATACGCGGGCTGACTGAAGCAAGCACCTTGATGAATTCACGCCTTTGCTTTATGAGTTGGATGCCCTTATCGACCATCTGAGCATCCCAGGTCTCCAACTGATCCCTGATGGTATTCAAATCCTCGGTATCTTTCAGCAATCGGTTTCTGTGCTTTACTATTTTATAATAATCCAGGTATAAAGTCAAGTAAATCGGGCTTTTTGTGAAGATTCCACGGTCAAGGAAATTGCGTCGCATTGCTGGAGAACCATCGACCAGGCTAATGTCGGAAGGGGATAGTATTACAAAGCTAATCCTGCCGAAAAAACGATAGGGATCGACTATCTTGATGCCATTTATGTATATCGTCTTACCTTGCTCTCTGTCCAAGACAATTCGTATGTTCTCCATATCAGATCCCCTCACAACCTTGGCATCGATTATTGATCGATCATGCCCGTTCCTTATAAGCTGTCCTATTGATCGCGTCCTGAAGCTCTTTCCGTCGGATAACATGCCGATAGCCTCAAGTATATTGGTTTTTCCCTGCCCATTTCTCCCCCAGATAATAATGCAGTTGCTGTCGATATCCAGGGTTAACTCCTTGATATTCCTGAAATTTTGCAGTGAGAGGCGCTTGAGGAACATGTATTTATGTTTATGGTTGTAAGGTTATATTAGCAGCAGTTAAGAGGGCGCTAGCTATAAACTAAGATTCTTCACCTTCTTCTGATGGGTCTTGAACCTGGTTATTATCATCTTGGCTTTGTTCGGACTCGAATCGATCTACAACGCTTTCGACCTCTGGATTTACTTCCCTTAAAGGCATCAGCAGACCGAAGAAGTTTTCATCCTCATCGCTGGTGAAGATAGCAGCCTTGGGGGGGGAGTCTAGTTTCATATAAATTCTATCGCCCTTAACCGCTGCCAGGATATCGTTGAATAACTTGGGATTGTATGCCAATATAAAATCAGGTCCCTGCTTTTGGATCGCTATTTCATCCCTTGCATCTCCGAGTACCGGGTTCTCAGTATAGAAATACATCATGTTGTCCCGTGATTCCACAAGTACGCCAAAGGTGCTCTCGGAAGCGATGAGCGACATCCTCTTCATAACCTTCTGCACCTCTTCTTTCTCAAATTGTACTATGATTGCATAATCTTTGGGAAAGACCGATTCATAGTTGGGATATTGTCCGGTGAACTGTCTGGAGAAGGCGCTGAATTCCTCGCACTTGAAATAGATATGATCCGCCTCTTGGTAAAAAAGTAGTTCCTCCTCTGCATTGGGAAGCACCTTTTGGAGCATCTTGGTTACCTTGGATGGAATGAGAACCGAGAAATCAAGATTATCGTCGATCAAGTGAGTGCAGTGTGCTAATCGATATCCATCGGTTACTACTGCCGTTATTCGATTGTTCGATGCATTTATCTTAGTAGAGCAGAGAATCGGTCTTAGGGGATCAACCGAGATGGCAAAACTGGTTCTGTCGATCAGGTCAAGCAAAGCCTCCCGGGGCAGCACCATCATTTCATCATCGCTGATGGGGAACTCAGGGAAATCAGGGAATTCAGCCGCATCCATGCCAGCGATATGGAACTCGGTTTTTCTACAGGTAAGATTGACCCACAAGTTTTCATCTACCGTGCAGTGAACCTCGGATTGGGGCATGTTTTCAAGGATCTCCATCAACTTGCGTGCATTAGTAGTGATGGCGCCGGGCACGATTATCTCAGCAGGAACGAAGTTTCGGGCTGCGATATTGATATCCGTGCTCATTAGCTCCAGTTTGCCATCCTTGGCTTCGATATAAATATTGGACAGGATGGGGCGAGAGGATATCTTCTCGATGACATGATGGACGCTCGTTATCCCATCCAACAAAATGTCTCGATCGATCTTAAACTCCATATCAGCACCTCTTTTGTCTAAAAGATTAGTTATTCCTAACTCATTAGAGTATCCTGATGGTAACAGAATATACGAACATTGACAAGAATATCAATAGCACCTTGAAAGACAAGAAAAAAGCTCCAATGATAGGGCAATTACCATTTAATTTCGCTTATTTAGCAGCCGTTCCTAATACCTTAAAAGCGGGAAACGGGACTCGAACCCGCGACCCATACCTTGGCAAGGTATTGCTCTACCAACTGAGCTATTCCCGCAGCCTACGATGATAATTATATGACTTTTTTGCTCGCTGTCAAGAGCCGAATTGAAGCTTGGTCATCGTGTTGGATCAATGGACTTGATAGATGCAAATGAGCTTTTCAAGAGCGCTGACGGGGAATAAATGCATGGTGGAGTTGTTTTTAATACTTGAACATGCAAATGGAGTATAATGATGAAACACGATCTCCCCAAAATACATGATGACATCACTAAAACCATCGGCAATACGCCAATGGTCTGGCTCAACAGGATAACCCAAGGTTGTGTCGCTTCGGTGGCAGCCAAGCTTGAATCCTTCAATCCACTGTCTAGCATCAAGGACAGGATCGCTCTATCCATGATCGAGCACGCGGAGAAAAAGGGCTTGCTCAAGCCTGGAATGACCATAGTAGAGCCAACATCCGGAAACACGGGCATCGGATTGGCTTTCGTGGCTGCGGTTAAGGGCTATAAACTCATTCTTACCATGCCTGACACTATGTCCATGGAGAGAAGGCAGTTGCTTCAGGCGTTCGGAGCGGAACTGGTCTTGACTCCAGGCGATAAAGGCATGGCTGGAGCAGTCGCCAAGGCTGAGGAACTGCTCGAACAAAGCGATACCTACTACATGCCCCAGCAGTTCAAGAACCCCGCCAATGTCGAGGTTCACAGAAAGACGACCGCTGAGGAGATCTGGCGTGATACAGATGGCAAGGTCCATATCCTGGTATCAGGCATTGGCACTGGAGGTACAATCACAGGTGTGGCAGGGGTGATCAAACAGCGCAAGCCATCATTCAAGGCAATTGCTGTAGAGCCAGCATCCTCGCCAATCTTGTCAGGAGGGAAAAAGGGACCTCATAAGATACAAGGGATCGGCGCAGGATTCGTGCCCGATATTCTTAGGGTGGATCTTATCGACGAGATCATCCAAGTAACCGACCGAGATGCAATGGATACAGCCAGGAAACTGACCAGCTTGGAGGGGCTGTTTGTTGGAATCTCCAGCGGAGCCGCCGCCTGGGCTGCCTTACAGGTGGCAAAAAGACCTGAAAACGAGGGCAAGCTGATCGTTGTTATTCTCCCTGACAACGGCGAGAGGTATCTTAGCACCAACCTGTTCGATCTTTAGCATTAGCCTAAAAATCACCGGTAAATATCGAGAGCAACAAATAACTGAGCTTGGTTCAAATAATCAAATTATGCATACAAAATTATATTTGTAGGGCGTTTTTGCGTAATAAATATCAGAATAGTGCATATAAACCACCACCTAAAGCTAATATTCATGGGGGTATAATTTGAGGATCCAAGTGCCATTGCCTTTTTTAAAAACTAGATCGCTCAAATAGGGGCTTTGTCAAAAATAAGATTAATGTTCCACATGGAACATCTGACTTAATTATTTGATTTATTAGGTGGTTTTTCTCCAAATCTACATCAACGGACTCAAGTTTAAAAGCCCAAATTGAGGGGTTCTAATTGGTCTATTTAGATTAACTCATTGATATTAAAGAATATTTTTCTTGAAAATTTCTTCCGAGGATCCTCATGCCTTCAAATTTACCCCCAAATAATCGTGCCAAAATGGCACGCAGAGGGGATAACTCATTGATATAATTGAAGTTTTGGATAGGTTAATATTATTTAACATTGCTTATAACTCGGCCTTCGGGGGGTGCCGCCTCCAAATATCTGCGCCACACGCCGCAGATCTTCAAGCAAAGACGTTCACGCAAAGGCGCAAAGACTCAAAGAATAAAGAGTGCGAAATGCCATGATTATAAAATCGCAAAGGCAGAAAGATAACAAAATTCGAGTCGCAACCGTCTCCTATCCGAGACAAAAGGGTAAGCGATTGGGTGATCCTTTCCTTGAGCGAGAATAGGGGAGAGCAAGCCACAAACTAGCGAATCTCAACCCAACTTTTTAATCCCACCAAATTTATTAACATAATATATATTATCGGACATAACCTTGTTATATAACCTTATCTTTTATAACCAGAAATCTCTGGGCATCCAAAGCGATGGACATTCAATATTTCATTAAACAACCCTCCCTTCTTTTGTGTTTACAACATTGAGCAATAATGATAACTTCCAGGTTCAGCGAAATGGATAGAACTCAATATAAAAAGGAGGGTTTATAGTCATGATGATCTTGGGTATTGGATTTGCCAAAAGATGGAGATTGTCCTTGTTGATTAGTTTATGGCTGGTTCTAATGGTCTTTTTTTCGATATCGGCAGCCGAGACCTTATCTCAACCGGATTATTCCGATATCCCTGGACTGTTTGATATTGCCAATCTTGAGATTCGGTCCTACCAGTGCAAGGAGACGAGCCTTAAATGGGATTCACTTTTAATCAATATTACTGAGGGCAAATGGATCACTTTGAGCATTGAAAATAGTGATGTTCCGCTTCTTATTCTCATCGGGGATCTAGCGGTTAAGTTTTTCGCACACTCAGGATATGAGTCAAAATCAACCGAGTTACACCTTGGGTCACGAACCCCTGAATTCAAGCCTGCATGGATTGCGATCCTTTGCAATCCGCGCGATTACGGTAGGTTGAGCATGGGCGTGAAACTGAAGAAAACCAGGGTGGATAAAGATGTTATTGATGTAAATAACATTACAGATAAGGTACTGGGCATCTATCCTGAGACCATAAGATTTCCTGGAAGCGATAAACGCCTGGTTAGAATCCCGCAAAAGAACAATGAATTCAAGGTTTTCTTCCCCAAGGAGAAATCGAATGGTGAGATACTGCTGTATTCTTATGGGAACGAAAGCTATGGTATCCCGCAGGAAATAATGCTCTGCAAGCCGAACCTTGATCAAAGAAAAGTATGGCCAGATCTGGGCATTATAAGCATGTTTGATAAGGAAAAGGATTATCGGTCAATGACCTCTTGGGAGCGTGCTCGACAGCAGGTTAACTTATTGAATATAAAGCAGATTTCATCAGAGATACATATTAAACAATCTAACAAAGCTAAGATATCCCATGTCTTGATGCTTGAGCATAGCAGCGATACTGATAATAAGGGTTATACGGAGATGAATTTCTATGGTGAGCCTTTGGTTCTCGATGACAAGGATAATCAGCTTACCTATGGGGATACGGCCTTCTACAGGATCATTTTCTTCGATGGAGATAATCCGGCACCTGATTACCTGCAATTCATATATGATGACTTTAAGCTCGAAGCATTCAGCGATGGATACTGCCAGATCCCCAGGCACATTTTTCCAAAAACATCAGTCTATGGGCGATATGCTCAAGAGATAGTAATAAAAGCGCCAAAGTCGCTTACTATGATACCGATAGCGAATATTATTGAAGCAAGCCAACAAAATGATGAGATGATCTATCGCATCAGGACTCCCCGCGCTAGCCAACCCTCCAGTATATATCTTTATCCCACGACCAAGAAGCAATATATCCTGAGCAATGCACCGAGATTGCCTTTTTACGCGCTCAAGCCTACTGAATTTGTTGATATGAGTGCAGAACACCAGGATAAGCTAAAACAGTTTGAGGTAGCGATTGTTGATTGGTTCCTGGGAGCACCTTATGGTTATCATGATTCCTTTCACTTGCTCGATGGCAATATCTCCTTCAGCCTTGAAGCCCTGCAAAAAGGTTTCAAGGCAGAACTTCACGGTATTGAAGAGCTGCTTTTAGCTCAGGAGGAATACTTCGGGCTTTTCCCTTATGATTCTCTTTTCCTGGGATATACCATCGATAATTATAGCTTCAACGAACCTGGTGGGAGTCTATGCATGTCGAATCCTATTTTGCACCTGCTTTCGGAGAAGGAATCGGTTTCATCGGGATTTCAGATTGCTTTTGAACGCTTTGCCGGGCAATGGTGGGGCAAGTGGTTCCCCTGGCATAATGTCGAGGATGCCATGTTTGCAGAGATGATTCGTAGTTACTATGGACTGCAATATTCCAGGAAGTTTAGTCAAGATGCTTATGCGGATAGGTTGAAGAACTCGCTCGATTATATAAGTGAATTAAAGGATCCTCTTCCATTGAATAGTCATCCACTTAGAGTAAAAGATCGAGACCACTGGATCGAGTATGTACGATGTAAGGGGATACTGATTCTCCGCACCCTGCAAACTATGCTTGGCGATGAGTTATTCTTCAAGTGCATCAAGGGATTCAATATACTGGGAAGGCAAGCCGCGAAGGAAGGCAATACAATGAACCTGTGGGATTTCGAGCAGTTCGCAGAGCGCGTCATTGGTGATAATACGCTTAGAGAGATGACCGGCAGCGATGACATGCACTGGTTCTTCGAGCAATGGTGGGAACGATCCGAACTTCCAATCTTCGATGTAAACACTACCATCGCAGGCGACAGGATACGGCTTCATATTACCCAGTTGCAGGAGAAGCCCTTTACCCTACCCCTTGTATTGACGGTTACGCTTGAGGATGATTCAATTAAGACTACAAAAGTTTTAGTTCAACATAAGGTTCAAAGCATGGAGTTGAGATTTGCTGGTATGGTAAAGGAAGCTGCCATAAATCGTGAAGTTGATTCGCTATGTATCATACAGGCGAGAAGGAAACCATGAGGTTACATTTCAGCGGCATCGGCGGCAGCGGCATGCAACCCCTTGCCAAGCTAATGTTGCACAGAGGAGCTATTATCACTGGTTCAGATAGAACTTATGATAAGGGTATCATCACTCCACGCATGAAAGAGCTTATCGATATGGGCATTGAGATTTATCCACAAAACGGCTCTGGCGTGAACGAGGCTCTCGATTATCTGGTGGTCAGCGGTGCGGTTGAGGAGACCGTTCCCGACTATTGCCGAGCCAAGTCGCTTAAGGTGCCGATTATACATCGATCCCTGCTTCTCGCAGAGATATTCAATCAAAGCAAAGGTATTGCTGTGGGGGGTACCAGCGGGAAAACAACCGTTACCGGGATGATCGCCTATACACTTCATCATGCTGGGATCGATGCATCTTTTTTATGCGGAGACTACATACTTGATGGAGACCGCGCTATTTATGGCAACATGCAACATGGGAAATCGGAATGGATGGTGGTCGAGGCTGATGAAAGTGATGGAAATATCGTAAATTATATGCCAAATATTGGAGTGTTACTTAATATATCCAAGGATCACAAAACCCTCAAGGAGCTAAACTATATCTTCGCCTGTTTTGCAGAAAATACCAAAGATATCCTTGTTTATAACATTGATTCGATAAACAAGAGCCTATTTGACCAAGTCATCGAGGCTAGGCTGGTCAGCTTTGGATTGTCACCATCAGCTTCTATGCGAGCGGTTGACATCGAGCTATCTGCCGATAGCTCAAAATTCAGGGTCAACGATATCAATTTCAAGTTATGCATTCCTGGATTGTTCAATGTTTACAACGCCTTAGCTGCTATATCAGTGCTTAAAATGTTGAATATTGAGCTAGATGTAATCTCCCATGCCTTGTCGAGTTTTGGAGGTATTCATCGAAGGATGCAGCTTCTGTATGATCATAATGGGATCAAGATTTACGATGACTTCGCACACAACCCTGACAAGATAAAGGCTGCCCTGACCACACTCAAGCCATATTCCAAGCGATTGATAGCCTTTTTCCAACCACATGGCTATGCTCCCGCTCGCATGATGTTGCAGGAGCTTACCCAGATGCTACCAAAGATACTTGGCAAGGATGATCGATTTTATATACCCCCAATATATTATGCCGGTGGTACCATTAAGAAAGATATTGATGCCATGAGTATGGTTGAGGCATTGTTGACTGCTGGAGTGAATGCTATTTATCTCCCCTGGCGAGCTGAATTCATTAACGAAACACTGGATATGGCAAGTAGTGGCGACACCTTTGTCATAATGGGAGCCAGGGACGATAGCCTCCCATCCTTTGCGGGTAAGGTTGCTGAGGCGTTCACAAAGAGGTTCAGCATTTCCGAAGAAGAAACAACCAAATAGAAAGTAACTAAGATATGATGTGTAGTTGAAGCACGACTATCTGACCAAAATTGAAGCAAATCATCCAAAATGATATATAAAGTCAAGGAGAAGAACAATGAAAAGTATTGAATCAAAATCTATTCCACAACGAAGATTGCTCCAGATGTTGTCAACACTAAAGGATGAAGCAAAGAGTCGTTATAAGGCGGAGATTCATGGGATATACTGTATATTATTGATAAAAAACTAAAAGATCGAGGTAACGTTCATGGAATCTAGTTACGACCACATAAGAATCGAGCAAAAATGGCAGAGCAAATGGGAGAAGGATAAAACATTCCATGTCCAAAAGTCGGATAAGCCAAAATTCTACTGCCTTGAGATGTTCCCCTACCCCTCAGGCAGGCTGCACATGGGGCATGTTCGCAATTATACGATAGGTGATGCCTTGACTCGCTACCTGGTACGCAATGGATACAATGTACTGCATCCCATCGGCTTCGATGCCTTCGGAATGCCCGCCGAGAACGCTGCCATCAGGTCAGGAATACATCCTGTGAAGTGGACTAATGAAAACATCAAGATCATCATTCAACAGATGAAGTCCATGGGCTTGAGCTACGACTGGGATCGCCTGATTAAGACCTGCGATGCTGATTATTATAGATGGTGTCAATGGTTCTTCATCAAGATGTTCGAAATTGGCTTGGCATACAGGAAGAGAACCTTTGTTAATTGGTGCGAGTCATGCAAGACCGTGCTGGCAAACGAGCAGGTGGTTAATGGGCTTTGTTGGCGATGCGATGTGCCGGTTGCCCAAAGAGAGATGGAGGGGTGGTTCTTCAAGATCACCCATTACGCCGAGGAGCTTCTAAATGCTCTGGACAAGCTGACCGGCTGGCCCGAACAGGTCATTACACAGCAAAGAAACTGGATCGGCAGAAGCGAGGGAGCCGAGGTCGATTTCCCCATCGCAGGATCTGATGATAAGATCGCTGTATTCACTACCAGACCTGACACACTCTATGGCGCTACCTTTATGGTCATAGCACCTGAGCATCCCTTGTTGAATGAATTAGTTACCGATGACACCAAGAAGAGCCAAATTTCTGATTTTAGAAACAAGGTGATGCGCCAGAACAAGATGGACAGAACATCTGCCGAGACCGAGAAGGAGGGCATCGATACCGGTATAAAGATGATCAATCCACTGACCGGCGAGACAATTCCGCTTTGGACTGCGAACTTCGTGCTCATGGAATATGGCACCGGCGCAGTCATGTCAGTCCCAGCCCATGACCAGCGAGACTTCGAGTTTGCCAAGAAGTACAATCTGCCTATACGAGTGGTGATTCAGGATGCAAGCGGCTCGCTTGATGATAAGACCATGAGCGAGGCTTATGTCGATAACGGAATAATGGTCAACTCAGATCAGTTCGATGGCACTTTTAGCGAAGAGGGCAAGGATAAGATAATCGAATATATGGATAAAAAAGGCATAGGACGAGCCAAGGTAACCTACCGGCTTCGCGACTGGGGCATTAGCAGACAACGCTACTGGGGAACCCCGATACCTATTATCTATTGCGGTAACTGCGGGATGGTGCCGGTTCCAATTGAGGATCTACCGGTACTATTGCCATTGGATGTAAAGATCAAGGGATTTGGCAGCTCGCCACTGGTCGAGCGAGAGGATTTTTTCAAGGTCAAGTGCCCTTCTTGCGGAAATGATGCTCGCCGGGAAACCGATACCATGGATACCTTCGTGGATAGCTCTTGGTACTTCTGCCGCTATTGCAGCCCACAACACGAGCAAGCGCCATTCGATCCCAAAAAGGTCGCTTATTGGATGCCGGTCGATCGCTACATCGGTGGAGTTGAACATGCCATCTTGCACCTGATGTATGCAAGGTTTTTCACGAAAGTAATGAGGGATCTTGGATTGCTTAGCTTCGATGAGCCGTTTACCAACCTGTTGACCCAAGGAATGGTGTATAAGGATGGAGCCAAGATGTCAAAGAACAAGGGGAATGTAGTCGATCCTGATGATATGATAAAGCAGTACGGCGCAGACACCGCCCGGGTTTATATGCTCTTCTCATCGCCTCCCCAGAAAGATCTTGAGTGGAGCGGCAGCGGAGTATCTGGAGTTTATCGCTTTCTGAACAGAGTCTATAATCTGGTCAAGGAATATTATCCTCGCCTAAAGCCCCAACCCTCAAGCCTCAAGCCTCAAGACCTCTCCCCTACCCCGCGGGAGCTTCATCGACAGGTACATCTGACCATCAAGAAGGTAACCGAGGAACTGAATGAGCGCCTTCACTTCAATACTGCCATCGCTGCCCTGATGGAGCTGGTAAACAAGATATATTCCTTTGTTTCCGATGATTCCGTCTTTTCGCAAAAAGATTCACAGGCAGTTATTAAAGAGTCTCTGGAAACGGTGGTATCTCTATTATCTCCCTTTGCGCCACATCTATCTGAGGAACTGAATGAGCGGATGGGAGCCAGCAGAACGCTATTGGAGACACCCTGGCCTAGGTGGAATGAGCAATCAATCAAGCGTGAAGAGGTCGAGATGGCTATCATGGTAAATGGCAAGGTGCGATCCAAGATGAGGGCACCAGTCGATGCCACCGAGGAGACATTGACCCAGATGGCTCTCGCCAATGATAGAGTTCAGAAATGGATACAGGGTAAGAAGGTCATCAAGGTTATCATCGCAGGAAGACGAGTCGTAAATATTGTTGTCAAGAAACTATAGTAGGAGGGGATAAAAAAAAAAAGCGAACCAGATCATTGATCAGGCTAATCAGCGCTGTGGTTTCTTGACAATTTCTTGATTTTTTATTAGGTAATGATTGAGGGAAGGTCTTTCCACCTGAAGACACCGGAATGGAAAGAAATAAAATATGCGGTTATAAAAAAGGTGATGAGGGAAAAGAAAATATATGTTATCCTCACAAGGTGTTGCTTATGCGCTTTGACTTCATAAAAGAGGTGTAATTATGAGAGCTTCTGTAATCCATAAACGGATATGCCTTGTATCCATACTAGCCCTAACTGTTACGATACTGTTGGCTTCACAGCCGGTTTTGGCTAAATATGGCGGGGATACCCCCAAGGCGACCCCGACTCCGCCTCCGACGCCAACCTCCACGCCAACCAATACGCCCATTGCCCGAAAGATATATGTGGATTGGCAGAACATGGGTCCCACCTGGGATGGCACCAAGGAGAACCCCTTCCAGAAGATCATGGATGCGGTCAATTATGCGGATAACGACGATATTATTTATGTTGCCGAAGGGATCTATCACGAGCCGGAACAGACCAACCAGGTAACTATGAAGAACTACACTTACATGTATGGGGGCTATCAGCATATCACCTGGAAACGAGATCCAACCAGTTTCCAGACGGTCATAGACGGCGGAGGTAGCGGTTCTGGCTTTGCTTGCTATAACATAAACAACGGCAGGATAGACGGCTTTGTTATACAGAACTGCTATCACGGTATCCAGTGCAACATCTCCACCTTGACCATAACCAACAACATAATCCAAAACTGCCATGCGCCGAGCACCGACTTTGGCGGTGGAATTAACCTTACAGCATCAAGTCCGCGCATATTCAATAACCTGATAATTTACTGTTCCGCAGGAAAGGATGGTGGTGGTATAGAGGTGCACTCCAATTCAACGCCCGAGATATGGTCGAATACAATTGCCTACTGCCAGGTAGGGCGCAATGGTGCTGGGATCATGATAGACAACAGCTCTCGTCCCCATATACTGCATAATATCATCGCTTTTAATACTTTAGCCACCGCTGCAAACGGTGATGGCGGGGGTATATATCTAAAATCGGACAGCACAGCTATTATCGAGTATAACAATCTATGGCAGAATACAACCGAAAACTATATTGGCTTGGAAGACCCCACCGGCGAGAATGGCAATATCTCCTGCAATCCGCGCTTTTTCACCGGCGGCGGAGGAGATTTCTACCTCGAACAGGTAGCCAGCGGGCAGACCAACGACAGTTGCTGTTTAGATGCTGGTGGACATAACGCCTCCATCGAGGGACTTGATATATATACCACCAGAACCGATGGCGTCTCGGATATAGGGACCCTGGATCTAGGTTTCCATTACTGGGATGCTGTACCGCCATGCAAGCCGGGCAATCTTTTTGCAAACGCTGGTGATAGGGCGGTAACCTTTTGGTGGGATCATTGTACACAGGAGGATCTGCTTGGTTATTATATTTATAAAAGCTCAGACTACGGCGCTAGCTATGAGCGCTGGAATCCACAGGATATTCCCTATCCCGGCTCTGCAATCCAGGTGAAGCTGTTCAGAAACGATGTTGAGTACTACTTCTATGTAACCTCACTGGACAGGGCAAAAAACGAGGGGGTGCCATCGAACAACGCCAATGCCCGTCCGCTGGAAGATGCTCCCGGACCGGTGGGATACCTGGTTACTTACGGCGGCAATGGTTATGTGGATCTCTCCTGGGGGGAGGCTGAGAATGCCAGCAGGTACAATGTTTATCGAGCTTTATGTGTCGCTACTGAAACCCCGGTTGCATACCACAAGATAAACCAGGCTTTTCTGACCGAGACCACCTATAGAGACGAAACCGTACAGAACAACCAGTGCTATGTTTACCGGACTTCTGGTCAGAATGTGCACTACCATGAGGGCTGGTGGTCGCCTGCCTCTGAGGCTGTCCCCAAGCCGCCGACCTCGACGCCGACCGCATCTCCGACCGCTTCCCCGACAGTGGATACGGCAACTCCAACACCGACCAGGACTTGGACCCCGTCTCCAAGCCCGACCGGTCCCCCCTTCCCGCCTGAGATATCGCCGGAGCCGCCATATTCGGCTGGCACAGAGAATGAGATCTGCTGGAGCGACGAATCGAGATCCGGGGCTATCGCCTACTATGCAGAGGCTTCGACCTCGCCAAGTTTTACCTTTGCTGCTAGTAGTGGATGGATAACAGCCTTGTGCCATACCTTCACCAACCTTACCCATGCGACCACCTATTATTACAGGGTAAAAGCAAAGGGCAATCCAGACAAGGAGAGCGACTGGTCGCGCACGGTCAGCTCGACTCAGGATGCAATACCGCCAAAGATTTACGCAGGGGGATTCTGGGATACGATTATTTGCCAGAACGACTTTGCTATCTGGCTAATGATGGCATACCTGCCCGGACAGGATGACATAACCAAGGTTTCGCTGCTTTATGATAACTCCGAGCTAGGACTGGAATTAAATGATAATGGGATCAACGGGGACTGGGTAGCGGGAGATGACCTTTACTCTCTGGCATTGAATATACTTCCTGGGGTACCAGTCGGCGAATATCCCTTCCAGATGCGAGCTTATGACAAGGCTTCCAATATCGATACCTGGCCCTACCTGAGCGTGTTTGCCAAGTCTCCGGTTACAAGCTCTAAGGGATTGTCCAAGATCGATAACCTGGAGGTTTTCCACCAGTTCAGTTATGCTCTCGATGCCTACCTGGAGGATCTTGAATCCCATGATGCAAAGCAAAAAGGCGCTAACAGACCGATGATATACCTTGCTGGCTACTGGGATACGGATGTTACCACCGATACCGGCGGGCAGATTACAATATTGGCTTATGTCTATGATGCAGATGGATTGAACGATGTCAGCCAGGTAGAGATACTCGTGCAACATGCTCCGACCGGCGTATTCCTTTATGACAACGGCACTAATGGCGACTGGGTGGCTGGAGACGGCGTCTGGACGCTTTATATACCGGTAGGTCCCGGAGTCCCCAATGGTGAATATCTGCTCCAGTTACAAGCGCGAGATTCGAGCTTGAACTTCAGCCCAGTATGGCCTAACTTGCCTTGCGAGATCTGCGAGTAGGATGTGATAAAGTGATAGAGCGGTATCATGGCCAGGTGATAAATCGGAAAAACCACAGAGACACAAAGGCACCAAGAGGAAAGTAATAAAGGAATATGATGGTTGTCGGTAGCAGGAAGTGGTAAGAGACAAGGCTGAAAATATAAAATATGACTGATAAACCGCTTGCGGAGCTAATCGTATCCAACACTGGCGCTGTCTTGTGCGTTTCCCAAAAGGGAGCTGAACCCAAGATCGGCAATGATTTGCATGACCTTCATATTATCCCCAAAGGATGTATCGCCATCAAGGACGGAAAGATCCTTTCAGTGGCTTTGCAAGAGGAACTACTTGACCTGGTTCAGATCGACTCCTCGACCGAATTCATCGATGCTCAGGGGCTTTTGGCAATGCCTGGCTTTGTCGATTGTCATACCCATTTCATCTACGCCGGCTCCCGCGAGAACGAGTATCTTCTTAAGCTAAAGGGAGCTGATTATCTTGAGATATTACAAAAGGGTGGCGGCATCCTGAGCACCGTCATGGCAACCCGGCAAGCGACCGAATCGCAGCTCATTCTGGCCGGCAGGCGATACCTCGATTCCATGCTCAGATTGGGAACGACTACGGTGGAGGTGAAAAGCGGATACGGCTTGGATATCGAGACTGAGTTAAAAATGCTAAAGGTTGCGAGGGAGCTGCACCGCAGCCATTCGATAGATATCGTAAATACATTTCTAGGCGCCCATGCCATACCGCCGGAGTTCAAAGGAAGGGTAGATGAATATCTAGATTTTATTATTGAACAATCAATGCCCGCCGCTGCGGGATTCGCCGAGTTTTGCGATGTTTTTTGCGAGCTCGGTGCTTTCGATGCGAATCAGTCAAGAAGGGTTCTTGAGGCTGGCTTGGAGCATGGCTTGAAGCCTAAGCTCCACAGCGAGGAGTTCAACAGCATCGGCGGGGTGGAGCTTGCTGCTGAAATCAAAGCCATCTCCGCAGACCACCTTGACCATATAACCGATGGAGGAATAAAGCTACTAGCAGATACAGGGGTTATAGGAGTCTTGATGCCGGGAGTAAACTTCTATTTGAAAAACGACAACTATGCGCCGGCGCGCAAGATGATCGATAATGGTATGGTAGTAGCACTTGCCAGCGACTTCAATCCCGGCTCCTGCCCCTCGGAATCGATGCCCTTTATGCTCACCCTTGCCTGCCGCGACCTAGGCATGACTCCTGCGGAGGCGATCAGTGCTGCCACCATAAACGCTGCTTGCGCTGTGGGAAGGGGAGATGTGATCGGTTCTCTGGAGCCTGGTAAGCAGGCGGATATAATCCTGATCGATGCTCCAAATCCTGAATATATTCCATATCGCTTTGCGGTGAACCTGGTCAAGGGTGTGATAAAAAGGG
>CAYUVA010000010.1:71019-88693 GCA_964448115.1 uncultured bacterium | reverse complement strand
GGCTAGGTTCAGCGTATAGACCTCCGCGGTCAAGCTAATGGTTGGGAATACGGGCGAAGCTATGGCTAGAGGGATAACCAGTAACTCCCGATATGCCCCCCCTTTATGAGTCAGCAATAGAATAAGTAGGTAAATGCAAAGCGACCCGGCTAATAAAGAGAGAAGATTCATCCGATAGGCAGCCGAACCGAAGGGGATAAGATGAAATAGCTTGCCCAATTGCAGGTATAAAGGGTATCCCGGCGGATGGGAGATGCTCAAATCCTTTGCTTGCAGAGCCAGAAGCGGTGCTTCGCCCCAATAAATATCGGGCGCAAGCGAAAGCAACCCCCATAAGAAAAACATCAATACGGCTGCGATGTGTAATATCTTTATCTTCACACTCATTATGAAAATACTATATTCAAGGTCGTTTTTCATTAGGCTATAGGAGAGTTTTCCGAACCAAGAACCTGGTGATTTTACATGGAGAAATATTCTGATATATTGTATAATTAACTGAAAAGCTGGATCTGCTAAGGAAGGTTATTTAGAGTTTCTATCCATGATGTAGGTAGCCTATGAGCGAGGAAAAAGAGATAATCACCCGAGAAGAAGTTATTAAGAGAGCCCAGGATAAAGCAAGCCTGGAAGGTGTTGAGATCGAGGGCATGGAACTCATCGGTGCGGATCTCAAGAGAGCCGATCTGAGGGCAGCCTATATGGCTAATTGCATCCTCACCGGGGCTGATCTATCGGAGAGCATGTTGGTTGGTGCTACCTTACGTAATGCTTTTTTGAACAAGGTGAACCTCGATGGCGCCAAGCTAGAGCTTTGCAGCATGAGGGGAGCTGATCTCTCAGAGGCGTCTATGGTCGGCGCAAAGCTGCTCAGAGCCGATCTGAAAGGCGCATCGTTGCAAAGAGCAAACTGCACCATGGCGACATTCGAGAAAGCTAACCTGCAAAATGCAGACTTCCGCTATGCTGACCTGACCGATGCAGATTTCAAGGGAGCAGACCTGCGTTATGCAGACCTGACCGGAGCTATACTCGATGGTGCTAAATTCGATGATGCACAGATAGATAACATAAGAGTGGATCAAATGATAATCGGTGGTATAACAACTCCCCAATCAATGCAGCCAAAGGCTATCCCCAAGAAAAAGAGCTTCATGCTGGAAAACCTCCGGTGGATCTTGACCAACTGGGTGGTGATGATAGCAATAGGGATCCTTATGCTCTTTATATTCTTCGCAATCGGTTATTATTTCGGGGGCAAGGCTCGCAATGAGGAGATCCTCGATATCAAGGCTAGGCTTGATGCGCAGCAACTCCGATGGAACCAACAATATAATAGGGCTATCGCAAATAAGGATGAGCAGATCGAGCAGATGAATGAAAAGCTGCTCTCACTGCAGGAGGAAAACAAGAGATTGAGCGAGCAGATGATCTTGCTTCGCGAGGTTGCGCAGAAAGCTGAAATAGCACAAGAAACTGAAAGACCGAGCCAACCTCAGGCAAGCCCAAAACCCCAAAAACAGTATCTATACTACTGGATCGATACTGAAGGACAAAGCCATTATACCAACTATAAGCCTACCCAGAAGGTAAAGTCCCTGAGGAGATACGATCCGGCTACGGGTATCCTAGAGGATCTCGAATGATCCCCTGTCCCTTCCCTCTAAAATTATAAAGGAGCTGAACCTGTATGGAAAAAATACCCCTTGTCGATCTGAAGGCGCAATATAGAGCCATTGCAACCCAAGTTCATCAAGCAATAGATAGAGTCATTGAACAACAAGCCTTCATCCGCGGCAGCCTCGTAGAAAACTTCGAGAGCCGTTTCGCCAGTTTCTGCTCAACCAGGTACTGTCGAGGAGTAGGCAATGGTACCGATGCTATAATGTTATCCCTTATGGCTTTGGGCGTAAAGCCTGGCGATGAGGTCATCCTGCCGGTGAATACCTTCATAGCTACCGCCGAGCCGATTGCTTTGCTCGGCGCCAAGCCTGTCTTCGTTGATTGCCAGAAAGAGACATATCTTATAGATGTTAGTGCGGTTCAACAGGCGATTACAGACCGCAGCAAGGGGATCATAGCGGTCGATCTCTATGGACAGTGCCCTGATTACGACGCACTGCGTGAGATCTGCGATGAAAATGGACTTTTTCTCATCGAAGATGCTGCCCAGGCACATGGTGCATTCTATAAGGGAAGGCGCGCAGGTTCACTAGGTGATGTGGCATGTTTCAGCTTCTATCCGGGCAAGAATCTGGGCGCTTACGGCGATGGGGGCGCGATAACCACCGACGATCAGAGGCTAATGGAGAGGATCTCGCTGCTTTCCGATCATGGAAGCCCCCAAAAGTACATCCACAAGATAATCGGCACTAATAGCCGCCTCGATGCCATGCAGGCTGCAGTTCTCGATGTCAAGTTGAACTATATCGATAAGTGGAACCAGAAAAGAAGGGACCTGGCGGCTATTTATGACGATGCTTTGGCTTATATTGACCATATTTACACTCCCAAGCAAGCTCCCCATTGCACGCATGTTTACCACTTGTATGTAATCAGGGCTAACAGAAGGGATGAGCTAATGGAGTTCCTCAAGGACAATGGCATCTTCTGCGGGATTCATTATCCTTATCCGCTGCATTTGAGCGAGGCTTTTTCGTACCTGGGCTACCAGGAAGACGATTTCCCAGTGGCAAGCTGTTATGCAAGAAGACTCTTATCGCTACCCATTTATCCGGAGTTGACCAATGAACAGCAATTATATGTCATTGAAAAGATCCGGCAATTCTACAAAGGCGATTAAGTATCAAACAGTTACACGGTGATGCCTTCCCGAAGAGAAAATCGCTATCCTTCGCAAACACTTGATTGAAAATATTCCAAATGAACGAGGGCGCAAGAAAATGCACAAGGCTTTTTATCGCGTTCTTAATAGCAATCTCGCTTGCCATTTTATTATACTACCCACTATTTCAGTGTTTCACAGGCTGCGTATTCGGCGGCATGGGCGATGCCCAGGCAAGTATATGGAGTCTATGGTGGACTAAAAAGGCTTTATTTGCCGGAGAAAGTCCATTCTATAGCGACTATATCCTGGCTCCAGAAGGCGTCAGCCTATCTTTGCATACACATCATTTTGCACTGGGATTAGGTTTCGCCTTAATCTCATTGCTCTTGGATAATCCTATAGTTGGCTACAATATCATTCACATCACAAGCTTTCTGCTGACCTTTTTCTTTTGTTTCTTATTGATAAATGTGATTTCAAGACGCTCCTCATATACACAAAGCTACCAAAACATGGCTATCATCGGTCCAGTTGCCGGGGCTACATTATTCACCCTAAGCCCCTGGCGCTTGAGTCACTCGGTATGGATACACTTCAACGCCACCGAGCTTTTTCCGATCACTATACTTGTGGCTTTGATGTGGGTGAAACATAAGAAAATTGTCTGGAGCATACTGTTCTCGGCTTGTTTTACTTCAATATTTTTTACAGATTTGAATTATACCCTTTTTTTGGCTTTTGCTTTGATGGTTTTATTTGGAAAGGAGCTATTTGAAGCCGCTATGGCTAATCCAAAGAGCCTGATGAGACATCTGGTTATGGTTATTTTGATGTTCTCCATTTCTATATCCCCCTGGATCGCATCATTGCTAAAAGATGTCTCCCGATACGGATGGTACTTAACCGAGGGCGCAAATGCTAAGGAGTTTACCGATCTTGCCTTTTTACTCTATCCCCCAAATCCAGCATTATCGAGTATTTGGAAACAATACATCCCCGAGCCATCGATAGGTCAATATATGGAGTACAACAACTTATATATTGGTCTGCTGCCTTTGTTGATAATCACAATCGGCTTGATATCCATAAGGAAGTTTAAATATTTGACCAGATGGTTTGTATTATTAGGCTGTTCTTTTATTCTCGCTCTGGGCAATAAGCTGGTTGTGGCAGGTGTTGATACAGGACTTCCGCTGCCATACTCGCTGGTTAAATATATTCCCCTGGTCGCAGCTTACCGAGTACCGGGCAGAATCATAGTTCTTTTCACATTATCTGCTGCGGTCATTGTTGGCGTAATACTATCTGAATTAGAAATGATGCTGTTATTAAAGATAAAAAAATATGGTCTAAGGGAAATTACCACCTTTTTTTTGATGCTTATGCTGCTTCTCGGCGAGATGCTAGATCTAATGCCCAATCTTTTAGTCCATCTGGAGCGATGTGATGCTGATGTAGCATATTACATGCTTGGCTTAAGGACAGATGAATCTGTTCTGCTAGGCATTCCATTCGGATTCTGGGGGGCATATTTCGGTGTTGGATACGAGTATGCTCGCTTTCAGATGTGGCAATATATCCATCAAAAACGGTTGATCAGCGGGCATATTGCACGAATCCCTTATGATAAACTCATAGCACAGTATGTGGATCACCCCTTTTTATATAACCTGATCAAAGTACAGGATGGATACCTGCCAACTGGAGAGGAGCTAATAGCTTGTAGAGCCGATGCCCAGGCAATAGCCAAGGAATGGGACATCAGGTATGTCATCATAGATAATGACAGAGCGAGGTTTAAAAATAAATATCCATTACCTTTTAGTAAGGAACGCCTAAAATCGATTAAAATTTACCTGGAATATAGCCTTCCGTTGCAGCTTATTTACCATAAAAACAACATAATACTATTTGAGGTTCGTGGTTGGTAAGGAGGCTCTCCAAAGAGCCTGCCTTACCAATCCCCGAATTAGTTTGTTTTGGGTTGTTTATTTAGGGTGTCGTTATTCTATCTCGCCTTGAAGAGGAGCTTCATAGCCGCCCGGCGTAGATCCATGATGTGTCCTGTGGGATTTATCTTCTTAGGACAAACCTCCTGGCAGTTATAGACCGAGTGGCAACGCCAGATACCATGCTCATCGCCTACCAGTTCAAGTCTCTGCCTGGTGTTCTTGTCTCGGCTGTCCAAGACGAAGCGGTTCGCCTTGGTTAACACTGCCGGTCCCAGGTATTTCTCATCCATACCGGTTATTGGGCATGAGGCATGGCAGGCTGCGCAGAGCACACAATCAATGACTCCATCGAGCTTGGCACGCTCATCTATGGTCTGAAGACGCTCTATTTCTGGATTAGCATCGCCTGGAATGAGAAATGGGCGAATTGACTTATACTTTTCCCAAAACGGGTTCATATCGACCATAAGATCCTTGATAATCGGCAGATGCGCCAAGGGGCGGATCACAATCGGGTCTCCCTTACAGAAGGTGATCTGCGTCTCGCAGGCTAGTCTATATTTGCCATCTATATGCATAGCGCAGGAACCGCAAACCCCAGCTCGACATGATGACCTGAAAGCCAGCGAACCATCCAAGTTGTTGAGAATGTAAAACAACCCGTCCAGGATGGTAAATCCCTGGCGAGTGATCTCCACCACGAAGTCCTGGTAATATGGCGCATTCCCCTCCTTGGGATCAAATCTTAATATTCTGAAGGTGCATTTATCCATCGTGCTACTCCTTTGTGGCTCGATTAGTATTTACGCTCTTTGGGCTGCCATTTGATTATGGTAACCGGCTTGTATTCGAGCTTTGGTGCTCCCTTGGGATTGTAATAAGCCAAGGTGTGCTTGAGCCATTTCTCATCATCGCGCTTCTCGAAGTCGGTTCGGTAGTGAGATCCGCGACACTCTTCCCTTGCGAGCGCTCCCACTGCTACTGCTTCGGCTGCATCGAGATTGCCTTCGAGTTCCAATGTCCATATAAGGTCGAAGTTGGCGGTCTTGCCCCGATAGCGCAGCTTGGTCTTCTTATATCGCTCCTTAAGCTCAGCTATTTTTGCGGTTGCCTCCTCAAGGTCCTTCTTGTTTCTGAATATACCGACCTTTTTTGGCATCAGCTCGGCAAGTTCATCCTTGAGCGTAACCGGATCCTCGCCTTCGGTAGGCTCGAAGAGTTTTTCTATCTTAGCCTCGACCTCCTTCAGGATTGCTTCGTGTGGTTTAGTGTTGGTCGATGCTGGTTTGTTGAGCACGTAATCGGCGGCGTGATTCCCAGCGATCTTTCCAAATACGATGGTATCAAGCAGCGAGTTGCCCCCCAGCCGGTTAGCGCCATGAACGCTTATACAGGCGCACTCACCAGCGGCGTACAAGCCCTCGAATATGGTCAAGCTATCGATGTTGGTATCTATGCCGCCCATGCTGTAGTGCTGACCTGGCTGTACTGGAATTGGATCCTTGATGGGATCGACCCCGGCGAAGTTAATGGAGATATCGCGGATGCCAGGGAGCCTTTCCATGATCTTTTTTTCTCCCAGGTGCCTGATATCGAGGTTTACATATTCATCCTTGATCCCCCTGCCGGCTAGGATCTCCCTGGTTATGTTGCGGGCAACGATATCCCTGGGGGCGACTTCCATAGCTTTTGCTGAATCATCGTAATTAGCCAGGAAGCGTTCACCCTGGCTATTGGTCAGGTATCCACCCTCGCCACGGCACCCTTCTGTCATAAGTATGTTGGTGCCATAAAGTGTGGTGGGATGAAACTGCACGAACTCCATATCCTTCAGGGGCACTCCCCTGCGATAAGGTATGGCGACGCCAAGCCCGGTACTGATCAGGGCATTTGTGGTGTTAGCATAGGTTCTGCCTGATCCGCCGGTGGCAAAGATCACCGCTCCACCTCTTATGGCTTCCAGCTTACCGGTGGCTATTTCCATTGCTATGACGCCGGTGCAGCGATTATCCTCGATTACGATGTCGATCACCATCCACTCATCGTAGAATATCATCTGTCCCCGTTCCGAGGTCTCCTCGTAACGTACAGCCTGCTCATATAGGGTATGGAGCAATACATGACCGGTTTTATCTGCTGCGAAACATGTTCTGGGGAAGCCGGCTCCACCGAATGGTCTCTGTGCGATCTTGCCCTCGACGGTTCTGCTAAATGGGCATCCCCAGTGCTCCATCTCCCTGATGATTACCGGTGCTTCCTGGCACATGCGAAGGGCAGCATCCTGGTCGGCGAGATAATCGGAGCCTTTGACCGTATCAAAGGCGTGCTTCTCTGGGGAATCATTGCCCCCGCGGGGATGGTTTCCGAGCGCCCCGTTTATGCCCCCCTGAGCAGCGATGGAGTGTGAACGCAAGGGGTGAACCTTTGATATCAGGGCAGCTTTTAGGTTGTGCTGGTTGACAGCTACCGCGGCTCTCAGTCCAGCTAACCCGCCGCCGACTATTATTACATCATGATAGTTCATGTTTGTTTTACCTCCCTAGCGGTTAGAAAAATACACAAAGGCTGAACATGGAGACGATGACCAGAACGACCACACCGCCAAGGGTGAGCTTCTTTTGAAAGGTGTCTATATAGAAAAAATCGCCCCACAAAAGCCTGAAGCCATTGATCATATGCGCCAACACGCAGATAAAAAGTGCCCATTCCATGAAATGCCCGATAAGGTTGTCGAACTTTGCCATGGAGTGAGTGAAGGCATCACCGCCGTTTCTTATGGCGCTCAGCGTCCAGAGGTGCAAGAACATGTAGATCACCAAAAATATGCCAGTGATCCGCTGGATGAGAAAGGAGATCATGGAGCTGTTCATATTCAGCTTCAGCTCCTCAAGATACCCTATAATTATATTAGTCTTGTTGTTTTCCATAACCTCATCGCTCCATTCAATTTAGATTGTCAATCCGAGCATTATCTTTACGCCGACATACAGGGAAATGATCCCAACCACCCAGAGCGCCCAATACACCCGCTTGTTCCACTTCTCAGAGGGGTTGTAGTCCTTGAAGATGCCCCAAATTCCATTTAAGGCATGGAAAAGGGCGGCTGCTAACAGGAGCAGATCAAAGACGCTCCACAGTACGCTGGAGGTGATTCGATTGAAGACCTTCTCGAAATCGAGCGGTCTTTCGATCACAAAATGCACCACCCAGAAATGGACAAGCAGCCCGACCATCAGGAAAATAGCCGTGATCCGCTGCAAGAACCAACCCCAGGTCTGAACCTTGAGATTAGACATTCATTACCTCCCTATGCTGATTTACTTGATTCAAGCAAGATAAAAACAAGAACTTGATCATACTTGTTCAACTCGACATTCCCTAATTATTATTGCATGCTTTTTGCAGAACTAGCCACAATCAACAACTACAGCTTTATCAGGTTATCAACTATTCTTTATCGTGCAGGTATCCTCGACTCCAACTGATGCACCTGGTATCCAGATTTTTTATAATCTTTTCATCAAGCTCGAGTTGCACTACATCTTGTCTAAGATTAACGAAGTATATTCCCTTGTTAATAGAGCCATCCTCATTTTTTCTCTCGCTAGTAAATGCAAGCACCTGACCGGTTGGGGACCAGGCAAGGGAACGGGTGCGGTAGTCTTTGGAGCCATAATCGAGCAATCTCAGCGTATTTCCAGCCACAACCTCGAGGAAATATATGCCATCATCGGATGCATAAGCAACCTTGGAGCCATCTGGAGACCACCTGGCATCGTAGATGTTAAGGTTCTTTTCGCCTAGATTACATTGCAGCACAGTAAAAGAGCTAAAATCCCCGGCAACCTTGGTTATACATGGCTTATTTGCAGCAGCGCACCTGGTAATCGCTATATAAGTCTTTCCATCAGGAGAGATGTCACTTAATACTTCAAAGGAGTTATCAAATCCCATGTTATATTGTGTCTTCTTATACTTGAAATCGATAGAGACGATCTGGAACAGGGTTCCTTTATTGACTAAAACTTTATCTCCAGATGGAAGCCAGAAGGGCTGAAAGCTGACCGGGGCTGAGAAAAGTACCTTATCTTCTTTAGTTTCAAGATCATAATAATGAAGGCTTCCTTTGGTTTTTTTTACACGAGGATTTATATACACGATCTTCTTTCCATCAGGGGATAGTCTAGGCCAGATCCCCCTGATGACCTTTTGGATTCCACTGCCATCGGGATTACATATATAGACATGGTTGCCGCTTGAGAAGGCGAGCTTTCCCATCAGATCATAATGATACATAAGTTTATGGTAGAACTGCTCGATATCTTTTAGCTTTTCTCCCCTTTTCAACAAGCGAGATGCATAATCGAACTTGGCGAATTCCAGCCCTTCCTTTGCACCGAGGATGATCGCCTCCTGGTAGCCTTTCGCTGCCTTACTCAGTTCCTTGAAATATTTGTGATCCGAGGGGATATTAGTCATGGAGACCGGTGATTCCGTGTGTTCCTTAAAGATTCGTTCATAAAGGTCAGCAGCTTCCTCGAACTTGGTCTGTCTGAATTTTAGGTCTCCCCAATCCAAGATGCACCCGATTATCTTGGCTTTAGCCTCCTTTGCTTCCTTTGAGCCAGGAAAGTCTCGGATGGTCTTTTCATACTCTATTAAGGCATTGTCGTATTGCTTTTGAGCTCTAAGGATGTCTCCGGATCTATTGTACTTTGCTCTGTCTTCGCATCCAGCGAGCAGCAGGGAGAAAACAATCATCAGATGAACCAGCCAAACCGCTTGAAACTTACTTCCCGTTCTCATGGCACCTTTAATCAATATTAACAAGCAACCTTCATGTCTAATGTCAAATGGATACACTAGATTATTCCTAACCTGGTGTCAAGATCGGATTCGTTCCTAGACCATAGCATCGGAATGAATGATATCCTGTATTATAAGGCTGACCAATTGACAGCATCAGCGCCTTTTGTCATATTCTACCCAAAAGGATAAGATGGTTCATGATGATGCGAGTTACTAAAGTTGGAGCTTTACAGGTTGTTCTCCTGCTGTCTTGTGCGTTTTTAAGTAGCTGTGCCATTAGTAAGTCGCAAAGAGATATCCAAACCGCAGAGAATTACCTTCAACAAGGTAAGCTAGACGAGGCAATCTCGGTATATAACAAGGTCATTCAGCAGCATCCTGAGAGCGAATTTGCTGGTCAAGCTAACTTTCAATTAGCCAAGATCACTTATCAAATAGGGGATTGCAACCAATCGATCCATTACCTGGATCGTTTCTTCAACAGGTACTTTATTGCCCAAAACAACATTAAAGCCCTGTATATGCTGGGTGATTGCCGATACCGATCATCTGATCTAATAGGCGCACTATCCGCCCTGGAGAAACTATCCAGGCTCACGCCGAGAGATGGATACCAGTTAGAGCTACAAAACGAGGGGCTTGGGCTTCTTGCCAAGATTTACAGGGAAATCAATGATTACCAGTCAGCGGCTAAAGTCTATGAGCAGCTCGTTGCTAAAGCCGAAACAGCGGATGAACTACTTAATAGCCTACTCAACCTAGGCGATTGCCAGTTGAGACTAGGCTTGACCGAAAAAGCAGCCAAGAGCTATCAGCAGGCGCTTGACTTACCACCAAAGACTAAGAACTACTCCCAGGCAATCTTGAAGCTAGCAAAATTGCAAGCCTCTAGCTCAATGTTTACCGAGATTCCTGATACCCTAATCATGATGGATGATGAAGATCTCAAGCAACATGAGGAGGTTATTCTCGGCTTGATAGATATCTACATTCATAATTCAGGGTCTCCCCAAAACCTAAAACTATCCCAAAAGCTCGATGGCACCCTGCTAGGGTATTATTTCACCCGCAAGTTGATCGACTATCTTGACTCCAAACAGGAATACGCTCTTGAATTGGAATTGCTCGCCAGGTTGGAGAGCATCTATGGCAAGCTTGATATTTACGACCAGGATTGGGTTGAAGAGCGAATCAAGCTAGCTAGGCTCAACCAACGGGTAAAAAAGAACCGCATTGGCGTTTTGCTTCCACTGACCGGCGCTGCTGCCGGCTTTGGAGAAAAAGCCCTTCAAGGCATAGAACTGGCAGTCGCCGAGTATAATGCCAGAGCTAAGGATTTTCCTATAGAGATAGTTGTTGAAGACAGCGGTGGCGATGCCGAACAATCAATTGCCGCCGCCAGGTCGCTTATAATCGATGATGGAGCTATCGGGATCATCGGACCTCTATTAAATCGATATGTAATTGCTATACAAGGCGTGCTTGGGGAATACCAGACGGCAGCTATCAGCCCTGGCGTGCCCCCTATTGAGGACATCAACCTTACTTACCTATTTTATAATGGAATTACCATGCAAGATCAGGCTTATTCCATGGTCGATTTCGCAGTGGACATTCTTGGTATATATAACTTGGCGGTTCTTTACCCAGAGAATCCAATAGGAAAGCTGCTCACCGAGCATTTCTTAGATCGACTATCTCAAAGGGGAGGGCAACTGGCTATCGCTTTACCTTATGAACCAACCGCCACTGACTTTAAGGGACTTATTGAACAGCTAAAACAAGCAGATTTCGACGGTCTATTTATACCTGATTACGCCCAGAAGGCTGCACAGATCATCCCTCAATTGTTATATTACGAGATCGAAGATGTTGCCCTGTTAGGGTGGAACGGGTGGAATTCGACAGAGCTGATCGAGATCGGAGATGATTATGTCGATTCAGTAGTCTTCGCTGATGGCTTTTTCCTGCACAGCGATAATCCATATACCCATAGCTTTGTACTTAAATATAGGCAACGCTATAAATCGAATCCGGATATCATTACTGCCCAGGCTTATGATGCTGCCATGATGATGATACACTGCATCCGGGATGGTAACAGCTCAAGAGAGAATCTGTACCGGTGCCTGAGGGAGACAAAAAACTTTATCGGAGCCAGTGGATTTATCGACCGCCTGGAGGGCAATCTGGCAAGGAAAGAATTATTTCTTATAGGCGTAAATCAAGGGAGGTTCATTCAGCTTAACTGATTATCCTGAGGTTTAATATTTGCCCAAAGATAAAAAAGTCCGCTCGTGTTGAAGATACCGTTTATAAACAGCCTTAAGCATAAATATGTTCTCTCCATATCCGCGGTTGTAGTCATCGCCCTGTTAGTAACTCTGCTATTGGTCTATAGGCACATTTCCAAGATATTTTATGCACAGCTTAACGCTCGCTTGCATCACTCCGCTGAGCTTATCAAGCTGCAGCTTAATCAACAACTAAGGGAGATCGAGCATAACTTGGACAGAATAGTAACTGATGAACAACTGAGATTATTAGCCTCAGATCCTCATAATCCCGATTATACATGGAATACTGCAGAGACGCTTATGCGAAAATACAACCTAACCCTTCTCGATATCCTGGATGATGAGGGTGTGGTTCTCTCCAGCGGACATGAGCCGGGCAAGATAACCGAAACAGACTCACTGGATCTGCATGCAGCCAGAACCTATCCCGGTATTCCTTTTTTCAGAATGGAAAAGATCTATAACGAAGCCAGTATTAGCCTTCAGGCATCCTTGCCTGTGAAAGTCGGTGATATGGAGCTTATTATTTGCGGTGGCATCAAGTTCGATCAACGACAATTGCAAGGCTATGCCAAGCTGTTAGGAGCTGACCTTGCGCTAATGCAAAAAGATACCGGGTATCTAGCCGCCTATGCGAATGAACCGATCCCGGAACATGTTATTCAAAGCATTCCGTACTCGATAGTCATAGATAAAAGGGTGAAGGGCAACGACAGGTCGTACTTTGTAGAAAAGATAGCTCTTTTAAACATTGTGCACCAAATAACCAGCAAAAAAGGTATTCCAGCGCCATCCGACCAGCCCACATTATATATTATCTATGATGACATGCAGCTTAATGAGACACTAAAAAGAATGGTTTTTTACTTTATTATAGCCGGGATAATGGGAATAATTCTTGCGACGATCCTGGGATCGGTCATCGGAAACAGAATAACTAAGCCTATCTTGGCACTCTCCGAGGCAAGCGAACGGGTTATCCTTAATGATCATCTCGAACAAATCGATATCACCTCCCACGATGAGATTGGTATCCTGGTTAGGTCATTCAATAGCATGATCCGGGATCTGAACGATGCGAGAATGCGCATTATCCAATACCAACAAGTATCGGCATGGAAGTCCATCATAGAGGGGCTGGCTCATGAGATCCGCAATCCGCTTAACAATATCACCTATAATCTAAGTTATCTCGAGGCGGAACTGCTAGAGGAATTCTATGCTGAATACTCAGAACCTGTAAAGTATATTAAAGATACAGAGAAAAATATCAATTATATCAAAGAGAAAATCGTTCGCTTGAGCAGCTTTACCGACATGCCAAAGCCGATCCTGGATGAAGTCGATCTCAAGGTGTTACTTGAGGATATAGCACAAGGGTGTCTATTAAGAGACAAGGAACATAGGCTTGATATACATCTCGATATCCCGGATGATTTGCCTTATCTCAGGGCTGATGCGACCATGATGGCGCAGGTGTTCACAAACCTATTCACTAACGCAATCAGGGCTATGGAAGGAACTGGGGTTATCAAGGTCAGTGCCGAGGTGATTGGCGATCTTGAACAACAAAGACGGATGATAATAAACTTTGAGGACTCCGGACCGGGTATTCCAGAAAAAATAATAGATAGAGTATTCACTCCCTTTGTCAAGGGGCACAAGGAAGGCACCGGATTGGGTTTAGCGATCGTTCAGCGGATCATCATGGATCACGATGGCTTGGTTACGGTGCGCAACCGCCCAGAAGGGGGAGCGAGTTTCAATATCATACTTCCAATCAAAGAAGCTGAACAAAATGAGGACTAGGGCATTTTATCTTGCCTTTAAATACCTTTGACCACTTGAAAAAACTGGCGTTTTACAAAAATGATCCCAATCGCAAGATGGTATGTTAAAAGACTAAGCAACAGGAATACAGGTAGTTTCACCTTAAGAGGATGCGCCTTAATCCATTGTATCAATCGTGCCCTAAGCTCTGATTTATTATTTTTAAGCATGATCAAGAACCAGACATCGAAGTTGGGGGATTTATCCAGCAAATGTTCGAGCTGTGCCCGCCATTCTTGAGAGTACTTTATGACCTTTTGGTAAACATCAACTGTCGCCTTGAACATCCTTTTTCGGTTCGCGCTCATCTGGTTGGGATGCTTCCGCACATAAGCCAAGGTATTGTTTATCACCAGATAATCACCGATCATGGTAGCTCGTAGGTGGAAATCCCAGTCCTCTAGGCTGGTTAACTTCGGGTCAAACAAGCCGACTTTGGCAAAAACCTCACTTTTGAATAGGACACTATTTATTGGCATAAGATTATGATGCAGCAGATCACCATGCTTTATGATCTGGAAAGTTAAATCCTGTTCTTCATGGCAAGTATCGGGTGTTTCCGTAAAATATTTATGTTTACATACCGTTGCGATGAACTTATGATTATCCTCCATTGCTTTTAACATAATCCTGAGCATGTCTTCAGCGATGATGTCATCTGCATCCAGAAAAAGCAGGTAATCACCATGTGCCAGCTTTATACCCGCATTTCGTGCACTCGATAAGCCTTGGTTTTCCTGGTAGTGGTAAATGATCTTTTTCATAAATGGTTGCAACACATTTCTTGTATCATCTGTTGAGCCATCATCGACCACAATTACCTGGAAATCATGCTCGAACCGCTGATTCAAGGCACTTTCGACCGCTTTGATAATATATTGGGCATGATTGTAGGTCGGAATTATAATACTAGCTTTCATCAGCAATTTCGCCTCTGGTACATCGCTTAAGCGTTTTCAATTGAATAAGCCTGCTTGTTCAAGTATAATCTTTAACGCTTATGGAACCAAGTAGATTTTTTCGTATCTATAGTTATTGTAGTAACTAATCCGCTAGGGGGCAAGGAGCTATGCCAACGCTGATACTGCTGGGAGACGCTGAGAAATCGAGAAGATTCCCCATCAAGAAGGGTATAACCACCATTGGTAGCGGCAACGATAATGACATTATCCTCGAGGATAGCTCTGTGTCTGCCCAACATTGTCGTATCTCTTTTGAGGATGGCGCCTTTTATATCGAGGATATGGAAAGCGAAGCCGGCACCATCGTTAACAAGATCAAGGTAAACTACGAGCGATTACGAGAAGGGGACAAGATCACCATCGGCAGGTTCGGATTCGAGTTCAGCCTATCGGACATGACAGAAACCGAGGAGGTAAAGGCTGTCAAGGTCGATGGTAGCGAGCAGGATGTTGACCTGGAGGATATCACCCCTATAGAGCAGGAAGAGAAACTCGATTATTCGCTTCCTATTTTGGTGGTTATGAGGGAAGGAAGAGTTGAGAGACAGTACAATATGCGCCAGGAAACCCTGTTAATAGGCAGGGAAAAGGCATGTGATATAAGGCTCAATGATAAGCTTGTCTCCGCTCGACATGCCAGGATAAAACATGAGGGAGGCAGGTACTACATCGAGGATCTGAACAGCTCCAACGGCACCTTTGTTGATGGAAAGATTGTTCAATCACTGGAGCTAAGCGGCGATAACGATATAAAGATCGGCGGCTTTGACCTTAGATTCTACCTGCCAGAGGGAGTGAAAACGATCGATGAGGACGATGCGACCGATCCTGGCATGGCAAGAAAAGAGGGCGATTTCACCGAGGTGCTCGATGAGGAAGAAACCGGCGAGCATCCAAAGCTGGTCATCGTTGGCGAGAAATTCTTCGGCTCTGAATTTCCTATAAATAAGGATGTTATAACCATCGGAAGAGAGGTGGGCAATGACATCATAATCCAGGAGGAATCGATCTCCCGAACCCATGCCATCATCTACCACGAGGAGGGGAGATACTGGATACAAGATCAAGACAGCCTAAATGGCGTCAAGGTAAATGGAGAGCTGGTCGGAGAGGCTGATATCAAGCATGGAGACGAGATCATCTTCGGCTCGATCGTTTCTCAGTTCGTGGAGCCGGGTAAAGCCTTCACCCTGAAGAAAAGGGATACTGGTGACGAAGAGGAGGATAAAAAGCCGGTAAATAAGCTCAGAATCATATTGATCGGCGTGGCAGCAATTTTTGTGCTCATCTTGGGTGGAAACCTCATAGTCAACCAGTTGGGTCCAGATACCCCCTCTATACCGATAGATATGGGTGGTAAGATCGATATCAGCGCGCAGGTTTATCAATACCTCAACGAAGCCAAGGAGGCGCATCGCATCCATGACTGGGAGGAAGTCGCCGCCAAGTGCAACGCAATACTAGAAATAGACCCCCAGCATATCGAGGCTATGCAACTTCTCGAAATCGCCAACCGAGAGAAGAAGAATCGCCAGACATACAAACAAGGCAAGATGAGGATCGAGGGCAAGCTATATCTCGATGGAGCTGAGATACTCAAACAGATACCAGAGACCAGCGTTTACTACTCGGCTGCTCAGAGTGATATAAAAGCAGCCATAAATGCTTATGTCCAGGAGCATATAGAAAAAGGCGATCAATACATGGCTCAAAAACAATACTCGGATGCTATCGATGAGTACAACATAGTCCTCAGGGTGGATCCAACCAATACCGATGTTATAAAAAAGATAGACCAAGCAGAGCTTGCCATGAGTGCTCCGGATAAAAAGCCGAAATCTGTGGGTCCTTCCTCCTATGCACTTGGCAAGAGGTATAACAAGCAAGCCATGTCCCTATATCTAAAAGGAGATGCACAGGGTGCCTTGAAGGAGTACAAGAAAACTCTTGACTTAAGGATCTCCAGGAGCGATCCCCTCAAACAGGAGGCTATCGAGAAGAATAATCTGATCAACGAGATGCTGAACCACCTGCAGGGCTTCAAAAAGGCAAAACAACAGGATGATCTGAGCCTTGCTGGAGAAAGGGCGATCGACCTCGTTTTGGTAGATATGAAAATAGCTCCCCAAAAGAATAGCTATTTTTACAAGACCTACGCCGAGACGGCGGTTAGCAGCCTTATACAGTTCGCCAACCAGGCGATGGCTTCCGGTGATACAAAGGGAGCTTACCGCTATTATATGAGAGCCCTTAAGATCGAGCCCGATAATATGGATGCCTTAAATGGCGTAGGCAAGATAGATCGAGAGGTCAAGGCATACTATCGGGAGGGCTATATACTTGAACCACACGCGCCCCAGGAAGCTTTGACCAAATACATGAAAGTGCTTGAGATTGCGCCACCTGAGCACGAGTACTATAAAAAGGCAACCAAAAGGATAGATGAAATTCGTAAATAAAAGTTGGAGCTGTTATGTTCTTCAAAAATTGCATTGACCTGACTAACCTGGAGTACTTCGATGTTGAAAAGAGCGGTATGCCCTTCTTGGCGGCAAAGGAACTTCCCCCTATTGTTGACTTCCACACCCACCTGGGCATGACATACTTCATTGCTCCCCCGGTGGATCTTACAAGAGAGACTCCTTATGTTGAGTATTACTTTGCTCTAAGGGGTGAGCCTGTCTATATGGAGCTATATTCGGGCAAGAACATGCTGGTAAACCGTGAGGAGGCAGTTCAGGATGATCTAAAGAAATGTCTCTACACAGCTAAAGGCAAACATGCCACTCATACTATCCCCAATATGCTCAAGGAGATGGATCGTATGGGTGTAAAAAAAAGCGTGGTTCTTGCCGTGGAGTTGCCTATCTTCTCCAGGAGTTCCGAGATGATCCTGCGCCATATTTCAGGGCATGAAAGGCTGATCCCATATTGTTCGGTGCACCCGCTTAATCCCAAATGGAAGCAGAACATGGACGACCATATTAAAAAGGGAGCCAAGGGCTTGAAGTTTCACCCTGAGGTGCAGTTCCTCGC
>CAYUVA010000010.1:0-71009 GCA_964448115.1 uncultured bacterium | reverse complement strand
GGTGGAAAATGAGCCTAAAGGTTCTATCGAGGTGGAATGAGACCAAGTTACCGGTGATCTTCCATGCCGGTGTCAGCGGGCAGGAGAAGAAGTGGATGCGAAAATTTGCCCGAATGGCAGGTTATGAGCCTGCAATCAAGGCGCTCAAGGACTGCCCGGTACTTCTAGGACACTCTGGAACCAACGAATACGATAAGGCAATGGATTATGTAAAGAGGTACCCGAATGTCTATCTTGAGCTAAGCGGTCAGCCTCCACAATGGGTAAAGGAGATGATAGAGACGATTGATACTGACAGGATAGTATTTGGCTCCGACTGGCCTTATTATCATCTGATGCTTCCTTTAGCTAAGGTGTTACTAGGTGTGGAGGGTCATCCAGAGATCCGCGATAAGATAATTTCTAGCAATGCAGAACGGCTACTGGCTGAGGCTGATCAAAGGTGGCATGAACTGGTTACTTGACAGGCAATGCACACAGTGAAGCCTTAGACCATCCCCCGATATAGGTAGCCCCGCACTCACAGTGCTTGGACCAAAGGGCGCGTATCGTACGTTCACCCGGCTGTAATAGGCTCTGTGATAACAGGGTGGCTGATACATTCTGGAGATGCGCAGCCATAGTGTAAACGCCCTGGCATACCACTTTGCCATCAAGCTCGATTGCGATCCAGTTCCCGCCGCTCCCCTCGTCCCATGAGTCGGGAACATTCAACACAAGCAACGTCGCTGTGCTATTTTCGAGCTTTAGTTTGATCGGCTCGATCATGATCTCCTGCCAATCGGGGAATATTGCACTCGACCTGAAGTCAAATCCTTTGCACGAATGCATGACCGGGGCAAACCGTGCCTGCTCATCGGATAACAAGGTTGCGGTGAGGATGGTATCCCCATTATTGCCCAGGTAGGCAGTTCCTTCTTGCCTGTCTCGACACCAGTTAGCTTTTATTGTGTGAGAACCAGCCGTTAGTCGCTTTATTACGACCATTGATATAGGCATCTTTTGACCAAATATGGCCGAGGTAGTGTGAGATTTATAAATCATCGAGCCATCTACCTCGATGCCTGCCCAGTATCCACCCCTGGCGTCGTTGTATCCATCACCGACCTGTAGTGTGAATAGAACATTGCCATCCTTTGACAGATCCAATTCGATTGGTTTTAGTCCCATGTCCAGGAAGTTTGGGTAATCTTTCCTGGTGGTAATAGGTTTGGTTATCGATAGTTTGCTAATGGCAGTTTTTTCAGCATAGAGCACCGAGGCGATCAATTTGGTCTCCGACCAGGCGCCGAGAACAACCTTTCCAGGTTTCTCATCACGACACCAGGCAGCCTTGATAAGATGAGTTCCAGCGCTCAAGCGCTCAACGGTTACGAGGGTTACTGGTATGCGCTGCTCTGGCTGCCCGCTGGTGAATCCTGCGCGGGCTATGATCTCACCGTCAAGATAGATGGCAAACCTTGCTCCTTTTGCCGAGTCGTTCCAGCAGTCCGGCACGCATAGAGCTAAAAGTACAACCGATTCATAAGGCAGATCGAGAACTATCGGATCGAGCGGCATATCCTCGAAGCGGGGATAATCAACGCTTGTGCTTACCTCGTAGCCGGTATGGAATGAGCTTTTCGATAACGGTTGAGCTGATGATAAGAGGTCAAAGTATAGAACAAGTATTATGGCAATGGTTAAAGAGCTTTTACATACAATGATTTTTCTTGAATAAAGAGTTGCAGCCTTCATTTGATCTCAGCGTCCTTGACCGGAGATCACCCCGATTGCCCTGAAATAAGGAGAAGAGCCGCCTCTCTGTTCGCCGCTTAAAAGATAAGCAGGCTGGCTGGGAGGCGGGGGAACCTCGATAGTTTTACCGCTAATATTCATTATCTTTGTTCCATCTGGTAGGGTGCGGATCACGCCTTGATTGCTTTCTCTGTAAGAGACCAGTTTCCCAGAGATGCGTTGGTATTTCTTTCCATGATACTCGACTATCTCCGGTTTATAATATTCCCGTTTTTTGGTCATTGGGATAGTCATCTCCTTGCCGGAGATATTCACATTGTGGAATGGTGTTTCCTCTCCCATGAAGATCTCGAAAACGACTTGTTCTGGTTCGGTTTCTCCGGTGATATATTTCTCAAGTAGCGATTCGATCCGTTCCCTTCTTGTGGGCAAACCATACTTTCTCTGGAATCGATCCATCATCAATTGCGCTACATCATTACCTCTCTTCAATATCACACGATCAATAAGGATATCAGATACGGTAAAATCGCCCAGCTTATCCTCTACTCCATAAGATTCGGTGGCGCCCTTGTTGGCTTTGTCTTCGATAAAGGCTTTCTTGAAGCTGCCTGCAATGACTATGCCGCTTAGAACATAGTTCTTTACCGATACCGGTCTCTCGGTGGGGGTAGGCGTGGGTATATTCAGAGGTGTTGGCGTGTAATAAGGAGCCCTGTTAGGCCTGAAGAGGTTCTTTTGCGGGATCACATCGTAAGCAGCACCATCATCGTTTTTCCTTGCAATGATCTTGCTAGCGGTATCGGTTTCAATATCTCTTGCTCGATGTTGATGCGTCGAAGGCACAAAAGGTTCTGTAACCAGCCGGTGAACTTGCCAGAAGACAAGGCAACAGATGGCTAGTAGTATAACCGGTAGCAACCACTTAAAAGCAAGCAAGCGCTCAAAGATGCCAAATAAGGTGTTCTTTTGTCTCACGATTAAATGCCCTCGATTTTCCTAAAATCCTCACCTCGGTTGCTTGAATAATAAAGCCCATCTGCAGTGGAGACATAAAGACGGTTCTCATCAGTGGGATCGACCATCAGGCTTAATATTGTGGTGTTCTCGAATCCCGCCTTCTCAAAGAACCACTGGACGCCTTTATTATACATACGGAAAAGACCACAACAGAAGGTGCCTACATAACTGACTTCCTTGCCAATATATAAGGCTTGCCAGTTAGTTGCCCAAGAGGTGCCGATGTGATGCAGCGTCATTAGCCTGATCCCGCTGCCTGGCTTGGCATGGCAGAAAATGCTAGTGCTATCTTGCGAGCTACCGGAGCGATAAAAGTAAAAATCATGCAGTTCCTTTAGCCAGACCCATCGATCCTGCTTCGGCATGTACCTATAGGGCATATTCTGGTTGGTGATAGCATAGTAAGTGCTTGGATCTTCGGGCAAAGTCCTCAAGAATTGCACCTTTTTCCCTTCCAAGCCACTGCTGCACCATCGGAAGGTTTTACCGCCATCGATACTTCTATGAACGCCGCTGATCGAGGCGACTAGGATCTCCTTATGATCGCCTCTTGACCATAGAATATCGTAAATACAGTTGTCTGGATAAGGTATCTGCTTAACCTTCCAGATGCCTAAAGAATGCTTGAGCCTAATCAAGCCATTATACTTGGTGCCCACTAGCATCTCATCATCCCCTACCGGCGACATGGCGATGACCGTCACCGGCACACCAGTAAGCGCTATAATCTTCACCTTTTTCTCCCCTGATTCGAGGTTGGAGACCTCAGCTACACCATTGGGAAGAGCTAGTAATAGGCGATTTCCCTCGGTTTGAGACATATAGTTTGGCGGTGCTATAGAATCTGCATCCTTTATCGGAATACCATGATGACATGAGGCGAACGCAAAGATAGTGAGGATAGCTGTGGCAAGTATCGATAGCTGTATCCTTTTCCTAGCCATCTGATCAATCTTATGAAGCGCTTAATAACTATAACTATGTTACCACAAATATGGTTCCAAGGCTAAAAATGTTCCCCGATAATCCTTTGTTTAAATCGCCTAAGCGCAGGGTCCTTATCGTAATCAAGGACAAAACGCTTTCCAGCATTGGCTAGCCTTTGCATCTCATTGGGGTCTTCGAGGAGGCTTAAAACGACCTTTGGGAAGCGATCCACCTGGTGATTGGGTATGATATAAGGATGCTGCTCCTGAGGCGTGTAATCGTAGGTTCCCCCTCCGCCATCAGTGGCAACGAATGGTAGCCCTAGAGCCATCGCCTCCAGCAGAACCCTTGAGAATGCCTCATAGCGACTCGGCATGATGAACAGGTCAGCAGCCTGATAATAGGCTGCGATCTCGCTGTTGGGCACATTGCCCGCCAGATGTACCCGATCCCGAAGTTGGAGTCTTTTTATCTCCGATGCCAGTTTCTCCCGGAAGAAACCATCGCCCACTATGATGAAGTAAACATCCTCCCTTGCCCTGCAGACCTCATCGATAATAAATGGCAGGTAATGTGCTCCTTTGCCGAAAAATAGCCCATGCACGAACAGGATAACCTTGTAGTCTTTGGGGATGCAAAGGCGATGCCGGAGATCGCTCCCCTTAGCAGCCTCAGCCTGAAGCCTATCTATCTCCACCCAGTTAGGAAATAGCAGGATTCTACCCCTGGTAATGCCGAAGTTACGGGAATAATAATCAGCCATGAAATTGGAGCCGGTAACAACATAGGAAACTAAAAGGGTAGTTATTTTGAACCTCAGCCGAAAAAGGGCTTTTGACAATGATGTCCTCAGCCCAATGTTCTTGAATCGGGTGGGATCATCAAGAAAATGCTTGAGCATTATGCTGTGCCAGAAATAGCTCCTACCACCCAAGATCCTAGTGATTAATCCCGAAGCTATCCCTGCACTATAGGCGTAGTGATTGTAGAAGATTCTATATCCCTTGAGCCACAGAAATAAAAAAAGGAAAAAAGTTTCCAGGTTCTTAAGGATCGGCAGGGGTATGCGCCTTTTATATAATTTTTTTATGTTGCCTAGCTGTCCATTGGAATACAGATGTTCTGTGTAAATAGCCACCTCGTGATCCCTGGCAAGTTCCTGGATCAGATTGTAGAGATAAAGGTAATGTCGGGGGGTTTGCAGATCCAGCTCCGGCAGCGAAAAGAGGATCTTATACTTTTCTGCCATGTGGCGATAATAACAACATCGAGGCGATAAGGGCAAGTCTGCTATTCATCGCCATGATCCGGTGGAAGCTTCTTGTTTTTTTGTTTTTCCTCAAGGATCAGTCGCTGCAACTTCTCTTCCAGCTCTCTTTGTTGTCTTCTGTATTCGCTGAATTTTTCCAAGCGGGCGCTTCGAAGGTCCTTCCAGTAGAAGGCACCGCTTATAGATACAAGTAAAATGGAAACAAGAAGCACCGGCCAAGCCCTGATGACAAGCGAAATCCCCATGATGACCAGGCTAGCAATGAAGAAATAGAAACTTAACTGCCTTTTATTGCTTTTATCGGTTGTCATTGCAAACGAATTTCATCTTTCACTATATAATTATGGTATTATTGGATCAAGTTCTGCTAGGGTAAAGCTTATATGGCTAAGGTGGAATCTATTTGAAATTAGATGATGGTAATCATATAATATTAGCTTTGATGGAAAACGAAAGCAGCAAAGAACTGACCTGGAGCGTTCATCCCTTGAGACGCAACTACCTGGTATCGGCTGCTGTGATCCTGTTTCTGAGCCTGGTGCTACTTTTGGTTTACCTGGCTATGCATAGCTGGTTGATGGTCATTGTAGCAACCCTTTTGCTTTTAGGTGCGCTGACCTCGTTCTTCTTTCCGACCAGCTATCGACTTACCGAGGAGTATATTGTAATAAAGAAACCATTCAGCGTCCAGACCCGTAAACTTCGTGAGTTCAACAGGATAGTGCCTGGTAAGAATATGATCTTCCTGTCTCCTTTTGCACAGCCCTCAAGGCTGGATGCATTCAGGGGAATTTACCTATACACCGATGGCGCTACCGAGAGAGTACTTAGGTTTGTAAAAAATTATCTAAGCGATGCTAGGGATGTTCAAAAGAAAGAAGAAAAATAACCATACCGATCCTAAGAAGAAGCAGAAGAGGACATCCGATAACGAGGATCGCATACCTCAACCAGTTGAACTGGATCTTACCTCATCTGAGGATGAGATCCTGAACAAGGTGGCGAGCAAGATAACCGCGCTGGGCATGGAAACCCCTGCCATATTTCTCCTTGAAATGTCAAAACCCATAAACTATATTGGAAGCCAATTCTTAACATTTATGAACCCTATGATAACGAGCTTCCTGGACATCAAGAGTTATGATACGTTCACCGAGTTAATCGCTGATCGGAATAAGCTAGAGGAACTTATATGTCGCATAGAGGAAAACGCGCACGCAAGGAGCAAGAAGAAAAATGAATGAGGAAGTTGAATATAACACCATCCTTGCCACCGACTGTGGAAGCACGACTACCAAGGCTATCCTAATCGAAAGACACGACAACGAATATCGACTGGTGGTGAGGGGTGAAGCACCGACCACTGTCGAGGCTCCGGTGGAGGATGTAACCAAGGGAGTCCTGAACGCAATCACCGAGGTCGAGGAGCTGGCTGGGCGAAAGTTCTTGCGCGATAACCAGATCGTCTGCCCCGCCGAGGGAGACCTGGGTTGCGACATCTATATCTCGACCAGCAGCGCCGGTGGTGGACTTCAGATGATGGTCGCCGGGGTGGTCAAATCCATGACCGCAGAGAGCGCCGCCAGGGCAGCGCTAGGAGCCGGAGCAATCGTAATGGATGTAATCGCCTCCAATGACGGGAGGTTGCCCCACCAGCAGATAGAGCGCATTCGACACCTGCGACCGGATATGATCCTCCTCTCCGGAGGGATCGATGGAGGCACCACCAGCCATGTAGCCGAGCTTGCCGAGATCATAGGCGCCGCCAATCCCAAGCCGAGGCTCGGCATCGGATTCAACCTCCCCATCATCTATGCCGGCAACAAGGACGCAAGGGACATCGTAAGGCAGAACCTGGAAGAAAAGACCGATCTTTTCATCGTAGATAACCTGCGCCCTGTGCTGGAGAGGGAGAACTTAGGACCAGCCAGGGAGAAGATACATGACCTGTTCATGGAGCATGTTATGGCACAGGCGCCAGGCTACAACAAGCTGATGGAGTGGGTGAAGGTGCCGATCATGCCGACGCCAGGTGCGGTCGGGGAGATAATAAAGACCATAGCCAAGATGGAGAACATACAGGTGGTCGGGGTCGATATCGGCGGAGCCACCACCGACATCTTCTCGGTATTTCAGGGAACCTTCAACCGAACGGTCAGCGCCAACTTGGGCATGAGCTACAGCATCTCCAATGTATTCGCCGAGGCTGGCTTGGATAATGTGATGCGCTGGGTGCCCTTTGACATGGATGAGCGGGATCTTAGAAATAGAGTTAAAAACAAGATGATCCGCCCCACAACCATCCCGCAGCTCATGGAGGAGCTGGTCGTGGAGCAGGCTATTGCCAAGGAGGCGCTTCGCCTTGCCTTTGTGCAGCACAAGAGCTTTGCCGTGTCATTGCGCGGGGTGCAGAAGCAAAGAACCATCTCTGATGCCTTTGACCAGACCGGCTCCGGTGAGACCCTGGTTGACATGATGGCGCTGGATCTGTTGGTTGGCAGCGGCGGCGCGCTGTCTCATGCGCCGAGACGCAACCAGGCTGCCATGATGCTGATCGATGCCTTCCAGCCTGAGGGTATCACCCGCCTGGCAGTGGATAGCATCTTCATGATGCCCCAGCTCGGTGTGCTCTCCACAGTACATCCCCGCGCTGCTGCCGAGGTGTTCGAGAAGGACTGCCTGATAAGGCTCGGCACCTGCATCAGCCCGACCGGCACCACCAAGCCGGGAAAGGATGTGATGAAGGTGCACTTCACACCCAAAGCAGGCGCTACCGAGACCTTTAGCATGAAATTCGGCGAAATGAGGCTCATTGAGTTGCCGGTCGGCGAGTACGCAGAGGTGAACATTGAGCCTAGCAAAGGTTTCGACTGCGGTAGCGGCAAGGGAAAGACGCACAAGGCTCTGGTGGAGGGCGGTGTGGTCGGCATAATCTTCGATGCCAGGGGGCGACCGTTCGATATCTCCAAGGAGGCGACGATGAGGGTCAAACACCTCAGGGAATGGTTCAAGGCGCTGAAGGCATACCCTGACCTGGAACAATACCTAAAGTAAACACGAAGGAGCTATACATGGCAGTTGCATATACACCAGGACTGATGGTCAAGGAGAGGATGATCCTACGCAAGGAGAGGCGACTCCCCTTGCAGGGAGAGGTGCTGGTCAAACAAGGACAACGGGTTAAACATGATACCATAGTAGCTCGAACCGATCTGCCCGGTGCCGTCTATCCGCTCAATGTAGCCAATCAGCTCAAGATCCTCCCCGGCGATATTTCCTCCTACATGACAAAGCAAGTAGGCGAGTCGGCTAAGAAGGGGGATGTGGTCGCTGAAACAAAGGGAATATTCGGATTGTTCAAGTCTTATGCTCATGCTCCCTGCGACGGCACCATAGAGAACATCTCCAGCGTTACCGGGCAGGTGCTCTTTCGTGAGCCTCCTATCCCGGTGCAGATAGATGCCTTCATCGATGGCACGGTGAAGGAGATCTTGCCCAAAGAAGGTGTTGTTATCGAGTCCCCCTGCTCCTTCATCCAGGGCATCTTCGGCATCGGCGGAGAGGCGTGCGGAGAGGTAATGGTGCTCACCGAAGATAGAACCCAGGAGCTTACCGCCAGCATGATCACGGCAGACTGTAAGGGAAAGGTTATCGTTGGCGGCTCCTTCATCGACTACCAGGCGATAACAAAGGCTATAGAGGTCGGAGCCGTGGGCGTTGTTGTCGGCGGCTTGGATGACAAGACACTGCGCGATTTCCTCGGTTACGACCTGGGAGTAGCCATCACCGGTAGGGAGGATAAGGGCATCACCCTCATTTTGACCGAGGGCTTTGGAAGGATAGACATGGCAAAGGCGACCTTCGAGCTTCTATCCAAGAAGCAAGGACAACTAGCCAGCATCAACGGAGCCACCCAGATACGAGCCGGGGTGATTAGACCGGTCATAGTCATCCCTGCCGAACAAGATGGCGATTTCCCGGAGTCCGTGGAGACCGAATCAGCAGGGATGCAGGTGGGGAGCATGGTTCGCATCATCCGCCAGCCCTACTTCGGATATGTCGGCGAGGTCATAGAGCTGCCCCCGGAGCTGACCGTGCTAGAATCGGAGTCCAAGGCTCGGGTGGTGAAGCTCAGGCTGGAAGATGGCACCGAACACCTCCTACCCCGCGCCAATGTGGAGCTGATCGAAACTATGTAGGGATATTGTCCATGTCATTTAATAAACAATTATGCTTGATCATCCTGGTGGCAGCGCTAGTGTGGGCACAAGTCTTGGAAGCAGCGGGCGAGAATACTCAGCCGGAAGCAATTCCGCAGGCTGCAAAGCCTTTGGATGGGACTGCTTGGGATATACAGGTATCGCTTATAACCGAAGCTACAGAGCATGTACCACCGAAGCTCAAGCTTGCTACCCCAACAAGGGTAACCGCAAAAGACTCACCTAATGATGCCGGAAACTCGATCACCATTACCTGGGAATATCACCCTGCTGAGGGAGAAATATTCGTACCGGAGCGTTTCGAGATCCTGCGCTCTAAATCGATAGACGGTCCCTTTGAGACCGTAATCACCGCCTCCGGTGGCGCCAGGTCGGCGGTAGATTCCAATGTCGAGAACCATGAAAAGTATTATTACAAGATCAAGGCTCTCTTCAACGACCAGGAGTCGCTTTCGCAGGACTTCTCCGGGGCCATAAGCAAGGGACAGTGGTTTCACAAGGGTAGGATCGCGCTTTTTATCACCGCCATACTTTTCTCATTTTTCATCCTGTACAACATAAGCCAGGCAAAAAAAGGCAAGGAGCTTTATATTCGCCCCATAGCCGGGTTGCAAGCTGTCGATGAGGCGATCGGACGGGCTACCGAGATGGGTAAGTCGGTTCTTTATGTGCCCGGCATCATGGACCTGGACGATGTGCAGACCATCGCCAGCATCACCATCCTCTCACATGTTGCCAGGAAGGCAGCGGAGTATGAGACCAATATTATGGTCCCCTGCGCTCGATCCGTGGTGATGACCGCAGCCCAGGAGGTGGTCAAGGAGGCTTACCTCGATGTGGGGAGACCGGACGCCTACGATGAGAACCAGGTTCGCTACCTGACCGATGATCAGTTCGGCTACGCAGCCGGGGTCGATGGTATAATGGTTCGCGACAAGCCGGCGGCCAATTTCTTTCTGGGCAGATTCTATGCCGAGTCGCTCATCCTGGCAGAGACCGGCAACTCTGTGGGGGCTATTCAGATCGCAGGCACCGCGGAAGCCTCGCAACTCCCCTTTTTCGTAGCTGCCTGCGACTATACGCTAATCGGCGAGGAGCTTTTCGCTGCCAGCGCATATCTATCCAAGGAGCCGCGCCTGCTGGGAAGCCTCAAGGGGCAGGATTGGGCTAAGTTCTTGATCATGGCTGCCATAATCATCGGCTCTATACCCGGATTATTCCATGAGTTCTTGTCCATGCAGTCGGTAAGCGGTTTCTTCCAAAGCCATCTCTCCCTGGAGGGATTCAGCGCTTACCAGGGCTTTATCGATAGCCTGAAAAGCATTGTTGATCTTTATGTATCGTTATTCCAGGGGAATTAAGCCAGGAGGTAAACCTTGAAATATCAGATCCCTATATTCTTAGCTGGTCTGGCTGGGATCACTATGATAGTAGCTCAGTTCATACCCCACCGCCCCTTTGGCACTTTGCAGGACACCTTCCAGGACTGGTTTTCGATAATAGCCATGTTCGCCATGTTCTTGGGGATCATGAGCCTTCTTCGGGTGTGCATAATTAGGATATCGAGGAAGTCGCCCAACTGGTTCTACAATTTCTTCACCATTCTTGGATTTGCCTTTATGGCTATCTCTGCCTTGATTTGGGGTATCGATGAGGGAACGCCCTTTTTCTTTGGCTACGAGAACCTTTATACGCCGCTGGCAGCCACCATGTTCTCCATTCTGGCGTTCTTTGTCGCCTCGGCGGCGTTTCGCGCCTTCCGTGCCCGCACTGTGGAGGCTTCATTGCTTCTGGCGGCAGCATTTTTCGTCATGCTCGGCAGGGTTCCGCTTGGAGAATATATATGGAGCAAGATGCCTGATATAACCAATTGGATCATGGATTATCCAAACACAGCCGGACAGCGTGCTATCATGATCGGTATTGCTCTCGGATTGGCATCGACCGCGCTTCGCATAATCCTGGGTATCGAGAGATCCTACCTGGGGGGTGAGTAGGCATGGCGGAGAAGAGGACGCTTCTTGAGTTCATCAGCAGCCTGGATCGCAGGTGGGTATTTTTGGCTATCGGTCTAGCAGTTGCCCTTCCGCTGATTTACCCAATAGGTTTCGCAATCAAGGTATCCCCGGCAGTTAAGGATGCCTTCAATTACATAGACAAACTACCCAAAGGCTCATTGATACTTATTGCCCATGACTATGATCCCTCAACTCGCCCGGAGATCTATCCGATGAACCTGGCAGTTTTTCTGCACTGCCTGGCAAAGGAGCACCGGATTGTAAGCATGGCGCTATGGCCGGCGGGAGCTTCCCTGGCTGAGGAGGCGATGCTGGAATCGAAGAGTTATTTCCCAGGTTTGCGTTATGGCACCGATTATGTAGCCCTCGGATTCATGGCTGGAAACCAGGTGGTAATTCAACGTATCGGGAAGGACATCGTTGAAGCCTTCCAGGCTGACACCCATCAGACACCCCTGTCAGAGATACCTGCCTTCAAGGGGATCAAGAACTTACGAAACTTCGATCTTGTAGTCGATCTCTCGGCTGGTTCCCCCGGCATCCCGGAGTGGGTACAGATCGCCGGCGATCAGTTCGGCCGCCCGATTATAGGGGGCTGTACCGCAGTCAGCGCACCCCAGCTTTACCCATACTACAAGACCGGGCAGCTTGAGGGTCTGCTCGGTGGATTGAAAGGGGCTGCCGAGTACGAGACGCTGCTAAGGGAGAACTACTCGGATATGTATCCCAACCTGCAAACATTCTTCGGAACAGCGACCAAGGGGATGGATGCGCAATCGATTGCACACCTGGTTATTATTATATTCATAGTTATCGGCAACATCGCCTTTTTCCTTGAGAGACGAAAGAAGAAATAGGAGTTAAATGGGGCATGGAAACGTTTGGCATATGGTTGGCTGCGATACTTACATTATCCATATTCAGTTTTCTGTATAAAGACAATCCTTTTTACAAGATAGGCGAGCATCTTTTCGTCGGCGTATCCGCTGGCTACTGGTTCGGCAGGTACTGGCATGAGATCTTCATCAGGAAGCTCTTTGTCCCCTTAACCGAGGACTTTGCACACAATTTCCTTTTATTGATCCCATTTTTTCTGGGGATTATGATGCTCTTTAGGCTCTCTGCCAAGTTGGGCTGGATGAGTCGCTGGCCGCTGGCATTCATGATCGGCACCGGCTCAGGGATCTACTTTGTCGTTTATATCCAGTCGAATGTGTTAATGCAGCTAAAGGGCACCATCGTTACCGGTCCCGAAGTGAGCTTTCTTAATCACCTGGTCTTGGTAATCGGCGTATTGACTGGCTTATTTTATTTCTTCTTCTCCAAGGCGCACAGGGGAGCATTCGGGGTTTTGGCTAAGATTGGGATTTATTTTTTGATGATCTCGTTCGGCGCTTCCTTTGGTTATACGGTCATGGCTCGCATCTCGCTTCTCATCGGCAGGATGCAGTTCCTCTTGGGCGACTGGCTACACCTGATATGAGCCTGTCCAATTATATTAGGGACTACAATCTTTATTTATATAGGAAGGAACTAATCTTCGCCCCATCATGTATGAGAATTTTTTCGGCTTCAAGGCTCGTCCCTTTGCCATAACGCCGGATCCGAGGTTCTACTACCTTAGTCCCGGGCACCTGCGAGCATTCAATCACCTTCTTTACGGCATCCAACGCAAAGAGGGCTTCATGCTGCTCACCGGGGAGATCGGGACTGGCAAGACCACGCTCATAAGGACGCTTGCTCAAAAGCTACATGACAAGGCGGAGATTGCGATCATCTTCAATCCATACCTCGATGAGAAGGGGCTTTTAAAAAGCATCCTTGCCGACTTTGGGGTACAAACTCCCAAGCATGCCAGCAAGCAGGATCTATTGCTCAGGATGAACACCTTTCTTCTCCAATGCGCTAGCGAGGGCAAGCTCGCTGTGCTCATCATTGATGAGGCTCAGAATCTCCCCTTTGAGTTATTCGAGGAGCTTAGGATGCTGTCCAACCTGGAGACCGATCAAGAGAAGCTGCTGCAACTGGTATTGGTCGGTCAACCGCAGCTAAACAGGATCATCGCTCACCCCGAACTTGAGCAACTAAGACAAAGGATAGCGATCAGGGATCATCTCGGTAGGCTGGATCTCGCATCGGCTCGCCGCTACATTAACCATCGCATAAAGGTCGCTGCTCCCCGTCATTATCCTGCATTCGACAAGGGTGCTTACCGGGCGATCCAAAACTACTCAAAGGGAGTGCCACGGCTGATAAACCAGGTCTGCGACAAGGCGTTGCTCGGCGCTTATGTGATGGGAACCACTCATATTTGTAAAAAGATCGTAAAAGAGGCTATAATGACCATGGAGGGTAAAAGTCCCTCCCAAGACTTGGAGGCATTGAACATGGGCAGATACATAGTAATCGGATTATTCTTCGCTCTGATAGTTTTCTCGATAGGTTATATCGTCCTGAGTGCTGTAAGCGGTAAAGAGCCGGGCAATCCCTGGTATCAGCCGACCAGCACGCCTACTCCCAGTCCAACAGCCATTCCGACCCTAACTCCAACACCAACGGTTTACCTGGAGACCTACCGGGATGAGTACGAGCATTTCAAGACCGGTGATAGCAGTCAGGCAACCGGAAGGCTGCTCGGCTGGATATTGTACCTTTATGAACGCAGAAAAAACCGCGATGTTGATCCTACCGAGTACCTCTTTGATCTGGAGCTGGAATCGCTCATGGAGATCGAGCTGGATGCGAATTTCAACCTGGTTGCCGGCAAGTTCACCAGGCGAGACCTGGAGACCATCGGATATCCTATTATCATCTCCTTGTACGATGATAGGGGGATCACCAGCGAGTATTTTATCCTGCGTGGAAAAAGGGATGCAGCGCATGTAGTATGCAATCCATCAAGCGGGATCATCGAACTTGGTGCGGATGATCTTAAACGGCGCTACAGTGGCGAGTCATATTACCTGGAGAGTTCGGATCTGAAAATCAGGCAGTTGCTTGGCATCGGCGCACGGGGAGAACAGGTGGTGGCGCTGCGAAAAATGCTGGTCAAACAAGGCTTCCTTGAGCCTGGTCAGTGTTGCGACGGCATCTTTGATGAGCAGCTCAAGGAAGCGGTGATACGGGCACAAAAACAAAAAGGATTGATCCCGGACGGCATCGTTGGAGTAAAAACCGTTCTTGCTTTGCTTTATGAGCCGTTCGAGGAAACATACTAGGATACGAATTCTGATCGACCCTGGCGCTTTTGATATTATAACCGCCGAGTTGATAGAACTCGGCATCACCTCATTCCAGCTCCAGGATAAGGATACCGAGCTGGGCGGTAGGCTCTTTATTGCTGAAGACAGGCTATTGCTGACCTTTTATCTTCTAGGCAATAAACAAGCTGAGCCTGATAAGATCATAAATCAGCTTGATAATGCAGCACGCAGATGCGGATCTGCGCTGGAACGGGTGGAGATAGATCAGATCAAAGCCGAGGATTATCTCGCTGCCTGGCAAAGAACCCTTACTCCTATGCCCGTTGGAAAGACATTGATCATCATCCCCGGTAAAAAGCTACCCCCAGATCCCTTATCTCGCATACCTATCATCATCTATCCAGCCACCGCCTTCGGCACCGGCTTCCACGAGACGACTCGTTGCTGTCTTGAGCTTTTGGAGGAATTTATCTCGCCGGCTGATTGGGTGCTCGATATCGGCTGTGGCAGCGGCATCTTGGGGATTGCAGCTTTGAAGCTAGGTGCCTCGAAGGTGAAGATGATAGATATCGATTCGGAGGCAATAGAAAATACATATATGAACCTGGAGCTGAACGGCATCTTATTAAATCCTGTATTGGAGTGCTGCGATGTGAGGGATCTCGAGGAAACCGGGTTCTTTGATATTGTCTGTGCAAATCTATATGTGCAGATATTGATCGACTGTGCAGAAAAGATTATCGATTGTCTGAAGGAAAACGGCGTATTAATCTGTTCTGGAATAGTCAAGGAAAAGGCTTCGCAGATCTGCCGGGCGCTGATAAATCATGGCATGGAGATCATCGAAGAGGTTAAGCTGGAGGATTACTTCGGGCTAGTAGCCAGGAAGATAGACAACTGAAGCCGAGCAAACCTGAAAAGAAGAGTTACTCGAAGCCGATGAATTTTTCTGATTTTTTCCTTTCGATTACCCTGCCGACGATAGTTGCTGCCCTAACCCTATTATCGTACAGAGCCTGTATAAATGATTTTGCGCTCTTCTCCTGGATGCAGATAAGCAATCCTCCGCTAGTCTGAGGGTCGAAAAGAAGGCTTTGATAGGGCTGCTTGATGTTGCTGGCGTCATCGATGAAATCCTTGAGGTACTGTGCGGTCTGCCTGGTGGACCGGGTAATGAACTTACCTTGACTTAGCAAGTCGAAAGCAGCCTTGAAATAAGGTATCTGCATCGGATAAAGGATTATCTTAACATCGCTAGCCCTTGCCATCTCAAAAGCGTGTCCAGCAAGCCCGTAACCGGTAACATCGGTGGCAGCCTTTACCTTGAATCCCTGCATCACCTGGCAGGCAGCCTTGTTAAGCTGAAGCATGGAGTCGATGAATTCAGTCTGGTCCTTTGAGCTTAGTTTTCCGGACTTAAGGGCGCTGCCTAAAGCACCAGTGCCTAACTTCTTGGAAAGAATCAAAAGATCTCCCGGCTTTGCATCCGCATTAGTTACCAGGCGATCAGGATGCACCCTGCCGATGATCGTATATCCGAACTTCAGGTCATCATCCTCTAAAGTATGACCACCGATAAGCGTACAGCCGGCTTCATCGAGCTTGGAGACTCCCCCAGCCACGATGCGATTGAATAGATCCAGCATCCCCTGTTTCTTGGTCGGCAAGCAGGCGATGTTAAGGGCAGCGATCGGCTCAGCGCCCATTGCATATATATCGCTCAGCGAGTTGGCAGCAGCTATCATGCCGAAAATTTCGGGATCATCGACTATTGGCGTGAAAAAATCGACAGTATAAACCACCGCCAGATCCGGCGCCAATCGATAGACACCGGCATCATCGGCTGAATCGGAGCCGATTAGTACATCCGGATTCTTACGCGGCTTTATATGACACAGAACCTGCGCCAGCTCAGAGAGACTTGCCTTCGAGGCTCACCCAGCCGCCCTGGAATATCCGGTCAATCGGCATATTTTGTCCTTGCCAGATTTCTCATCCATGCTTCTTTCTTTTTCCTGTATTAAATAAGTTGAACTGAATTTAAAACATAGAGTAGATTTAGACAAGAATATGATAAAAGGAATAAAACTCAATTCATAGGGGTTGTGAAAAAAATGGATTAAAGAAACCAATGGTCAACGCTACAAAATATTGAGCAAGGAGGAATAATGGAAATGACCGACTTTAAGGATCGTATTCAACATGGAGACTGGAAGGCTGAAAAGCATGTGCCAGTCATCGAATGTCCAGATAAGGTCAAGGCAGGCGAAACCTTCGAGGTAAAGATCAGCCTCGGCAAGGAGATCGCCCATCCAAACACAACCGAGCACCACATTCGGTACATACACCTTTTCTTTCATCCCAAGGAGGCAAAATTCACTTACGATGTTGCCAAAGTGGAATTCAACGCCCACGGAGAATCGAGCCAGGGTGCTAATCAAGGACCAGTATATGCCAGCCACTCAGCGGTTGCATTTATGAAGATCTCCCAGCCTGGAACACTTCATGCGCTCGCCTATTGCAACATACATGGGCTTTGGGAAAGCTCCAAAGAGATCGAGATAAGCTGATAGACAGTTCTGCATATAACCAATAAACGATTATTAAACCAGGTAGAGACAAACATAAAGAACACTTCTTCGTAGATACTCACTGTCACCTTGACATGCCTGCCTTCGACCATGACCGCCAGCGGGTCATCGAACGAGCAGGGGATTATACGGTGAAGTACCTATTTTCAGTATCCAGCGAGGTGTCCAAGCTTACCGCACCGGTTGAGCTGGCTGCTCTATACGAGCCTGTGTTCGCCATTGTTGGAGTTCACCCACATGATGCCTCCAGCTATGATGAAAAGGTGGAACAAGCGCTCATCGAAGCCCTAGGCCCAGACAAGGTGGTTGCCCTAGGTGAGACAGGACTTGATTACCACTATAAGTACTCCCCGCCCAAGGTGCAAGTAACCGTATTCAGGCGGCAGTTGGAGATTGCGCTCGAGCATGATCTTCCAGTGGTCATACACTCAAGGAAAGCCGAAGAAGAGACGGTGGAGATACTCAGCAGATATGCGGCAAAAGGACTTCGTGGAGTGGTTCATTGTTTCAGTGGCAATAAGGAGATGTCAGAAAAGTTGATCCACATCGGCTTTTACATCTCCTTTACCGGCTCGATCACCTATCCAAAGTCGGGCGAGATTAGAGACATTGCAGAGAGGCTCCCCAGAGACAGGGTTATGATCGAGACCGATGCGCCATTTCTTGCTCCTCAATCGAGAAGGGGCAAGCGGAACGAGCCTGCTTATGTCATCGAGGTGGCCGAGTTATTATCTAAACTCTGGAAGTTGTCCCTAGAACAAGTTGCCAGGATAACATCGAATAACGCAGGCAGGCTTTTTTTCAAATCTTCTATATCCTAGCGCCGCCCAAGTAGCGATCATAAAAATCTACGCCAGAAACCAGCAAATCAATAAACTAGTTAACCAAAAAATCGAGCCAGCTAACTAACTAGAAACAAGAAACCAGAAACAAGTAACTAGAAACTAACAAACTAAATATCTTGCAATATGTTCAAAAGAGCCATAGGATGGCTTATAAATGGAGCACAGAGCCGCAATGGAAGATAAAGGGATTGAATATATAATAACTACTCATAACCTTTGCAAGACCTACCGACAGGCGTTTGGAGCAGAATCAACTGCTTTAGTTGATGTGAGTCTGGAGGTTCGTCGGGGTGAGATATTCGGAATCATCGGTCCCAACGGTTCAGGAAAGACAACTTTTTTTTACATTCTACTCGGATTTATCCATCAAAGTAGTGGCAAATTCAGGATCTTCGGAGAGTACGGCATAGATGTTCACCGGCTGGCTCGGATCGGATTCATGCCAGAGGAGTTCTCCTTTTATAACCATCTGACTGGCAGGTCAATGTTGCATCTATTCGGCGCAATGGACAGAGTACCCCCTCAAAAAAGGCAACATCGTATAGAGGAATTGCTTCAATCATTGGATCTTAAAAAGCATGAAAACAAAAGGCTTAAAGGATATAGCAAAGGGATGTTGCAGAGGATCTGCCTGGCACAGGCGCTGATCGGGCAGCCGGAGCTTCTCATGCTCGATGAACCGACCTCCGGATTAGACCCTATGGCAAAGGTCAAGATGCGCGAGCTTCTGAAAAAGGAAAAAGAGTTAGGACGAACTATCGTGATCAGCTCGCACCAGTTATCAGAGATCGAGCTGATCGCTGACCGAGTAGCCATCATATCACAGGCAAGATTGATCAGAACAGATACGGTTGAAAACATAAGACGCATGACCGATATCTACATACTCACCTTCTCCAATGTAGATGAAACCACGATCGAGGCTCTCAAACATCTCGGCGATAATCTGAAGATGCTGTCGCAGGGGAGGTATTCCATCCAGATCCACACTAGAGAGAAAGCTGGCGAGGCGATCGATCTGGTCAGGGCAGCCAAGGGGACTATCGAGTCATTGACCCCGCTTGGCGAAACCTTGGAGGAATCCTTTATCGAGATAATCAAACAACAAAGCGACTAAGGCAGCGTAGCCGCAACCAATTAAAACGGGATGAATGGCTGAGGTTTTATAAGCACAAAGGCACGAGGGCACAAAGGGGATGGGATACCGTGGTTCTCCGGATATCACGATTTCATCGGGATAGGATATAAAGTGGTATCTAGGTGCCTTCAGTCTCTGCGGATAAGGTCGGGGCTTAGGACTTTATGGTAGTCGGATTTTGATTTATGGAAGCCACATGATCTATTGCAAATATCGCCACATAAAAGATAGACTGCTAAAATGCAATTATCTTGTTGAAAATCCAAGTCGAAAATTTGGGATACTCGGCTATATTGAAAAGGTCTGTAATTGAGCTATAATATCTGTGTGTAGCAAAGTCAAAAAAACCGATTAGGTGTAAACGAAAATGCATAAACTTATAGTAAAAGACCGCTTTGATAATATCATCCATGAGAAGGAGATTAATAAAGATGTACTTACCATTGGGCGCCTGAGGAACAACGATATCTCCCTGCTCCAGTCCAACGTGTCCAGGAACCACGCGGTGCTCAAGCAAAAAAACGGTAATTTCTATATCCAAGACCTTGGCAGCGCAAACGGCACCCTGGTGAATAATGTACGAATACCCAATAAACGCGATCAAGCAATAAAGGTGAACGACGAGATCCGAATCGGAGACTTTCTTATAATCTTAACCCAAATTGATGAAAACCAGCCTCCAGAAGAGAGCATCTCGACCCAAATCTATGACCTCGATACGGTAAGGGAACAAATCGAGGATTCGCTTGATGAAGACTTCTCCATTGACGATCGCGAGGATCCATTTGCTGTAAAAAAGACTGATAAAAGCAGTACTCTAAAGGATAAGGCAAAACAGTTGGGGGCTTATGAGCTAAAAAGGGCTGAAAAGGAATACGACTTCCAGGATGACTTCTATGATGAAAACTTCCAGATGGATCTAGCACAAAAGATAGTCAAGAGGGTTCTCTCCGATGAAGAGATCAAGAAAAACGAGATTCTGCTTGAGCTTAAAAAAGAGATCCATCGTCGATTGTTGGAGTACATGGATCTGCGCAAGATGGACTTCAACAAGACCAAGGAAAAAGAGCTGCGCGAGAAGACCAAGAAGCTCATCCGCGACATCATTACCGAGATGGCTGGCGAGATTCCTCGCTGGGTCTCCAAGCGCGACCTGGCAAAGCAGGTCTTCGACGAGGCGCTTGGACTAGGTCCCCTGGAGGACTACTTGGCTGACGAGATGATCACCGAGGTCATGGTCAACAATAAAGACCAGATCTATATCGAGAAATACGGCAAGATCACCCTTACAGAATCGAAGTTCTCGACCAACGATGCGGTTATGTCAACCATTGAACGCATCCTGGGTCCCATTGGCAGGAGAATAGATGAAAGCTCACCGATGGTCGATGCAAGGCTCAAGGACGGCTCGCGAGTCAACGCCATCATCCCGCCCATTGCGGTCAAGGGACCCTGCATAACCATCCGCCGTTTCGCCAAGAATCCCTACACAGTGCATGACTTGATTGCTTTCCAAACCCTCACCCCCAAGATAGCTGCCTTTATCAAGGCTTGCGTGTTGGGACGAAAAAACCTGGTTATCTCAGGCGGTACTGGATCGGGAAAGACAACCCTGCTCAATGTCTGCTCAGGTTTCATACCCAACTCGGAGCGCATTGTTACCATCGAGATCGTAACCGAATTACAGTTGCACCAGGAGCACTGGATATCATTGGAAGCTAGACCGCCAAACATAGAAGGCAAGGGGGAGATCACCATTCGCGACCTGGTGAGGAACTCACTTAGAATGAGACCGGATCGCATCGTAGTCGGCGAGTGCCGAGGCGGCGAGTCGATCGACATGATCCAGGCGATGAACACTGGACACGACGGATCCATGACCACACTGCACTCCAACAGCTCACAGGATGCACTGAGCCGACTGGAGACTATGGTGCTAATGGCGGGTATGGATCTACCTGTTAAGGCGATCCGTGAACAGATCATCAGCGCAGTAGATATCATCATTCACACTGCCCGCTTCCCCGATGGATCAAGAAAGGTTACCGAGGTAGTAGAGGTCATGGATGAGGTGGATGAGCATTACCGCATCAAGATCAAGCCGATCTTCAAGTTCATCCAGGAAGGCTTGGGTGAACGAGGGCGAGTCATCGGCGAGTTCCATACTATGGGGCATATACCTACTTTCCTACCTGAATTTCACGCCAAGGGGATACTTATTCCAGAGGATTTTTTTGCAAAAGACTTATGATTCTTTATAAAAATGAGAGTATTACTCTATCTCATATAAGCTCCTAAGTTCGGTTCCTTGAAGTATTTTATCAACATATTCAGGAGAAAATGCAGCCTTAACCAGCGCTTTTGCAAGCGTCTTACCATCTACTGATGCGTATTTGGCCACCAGGTTCGATGCTCCGAGCCGGGCTGGGATGATTAGCATTTTATCCACCGCCTGTGCAAATAGGTATTCCGAGCGCCTACCCTCTCTATCCTTGCCAGCTATGAATGAAGGACGGATTATGGTATATGGTAATCCGCTGTTGATGATAGCCATCTCAGCCTTATAGCGAGCTTTCATGTATGCGGTAAGCGCCTTGGGTCCGGTACCGACTGCGGACAGATAGACAAATCTTGGTTCCACTTGGGAGGCAACTGCCGCCTTCACTAATAGATCGGTCAAACCGAAATCGACCGCCTCGTAGGATGCAGACCGTGGATCTTTGCCTAACCTCTTTAATTGTCTGCGCCTGGCGCTGGTGGTTCCGATCAGGCAGAACATAGCCTTTGGTGCAAAAGAGCCTAGCGTCTCGCTCATGGATTCTATCTGCCAGGGGGTGGCATCCACAATAGCGCCTTTGCTTTTGAAATAATCCTTCCAGGCATCCAGCTTCGGCGAGTCATGCCTTACATGAGCAATCGTTTCTACCCCAAGCTCCAATAGCCGCTCCACCACTGCCTGTCCGCTGTAACCTGTGGCGCCGAATACGAATGCGCGAGCGTAGCCCCGTGTATCTTGCGCTTCCATTTGTAACCTCACGGCTAGTATGATCAACAAAAGTGAGCTTATATGATATCATCATTAAGGATGTGGATTAAATCGAGAAGCCTGATATCAACCGGTTGCATCCTGGTCCTTTTTTTGCTCATCTTCGTCCTCGGTTACATCCCGCAAGGCGAGCACTTCGATCAATGGGTATTGGTGTTTGCTGTTGTAATCGGTTTTTTATCTTTCATATTATGGTCTTTTTTATTCGAAAAAAGGTCTTCTTGCATCATTTTAGCTCTACCCTTGCTACCAGCTTTTTTATGCAGTTACCATAGATTCATCGATTCGCTGCCAGGCTTATGGAGGTTCTGGGTTCTGGTTTTCATATTGGTCTTTTTGTCTCAGGGACTGGGTAGATTTTTCCAAGATGCTGCCACGGGCAGAAAGGAAATTATCTTACTGTTCATCACCCTATTCACCTACTATGCGCTCATCGGGGCATATACCTCAGCCTCTGTAAGCACCGATGGCGATGAGCCGATTTACCTTATCAACGCACATTCGCTCATTCACGATGGAGACCTTGACCTGAGAAATAATATAGAGAATCGTGATTACAGGGATTTTCTGTATAATTACGAGGTATCTGGGGGCATTTTTACAACCTCCATCTTCAAGCGTCTCGGCTTTACGCTGTTAATCCTTCCAGGATACCTATTCTGGGGCAGGTTTGGCGTTGTGTTGCTACTCAATATAATCACCGCCCTTGCTGGGTGTATAGCCTTGTATTGGTTATCACGCCTTCCAGTAGCTGGTATCAAAGCCAAGATAGCAGTGGTACTAGTATTTTGCTTTGCTCCTTTATCCATATACTCAAGCCATGTATTCCCGGAGGTTGCAGCAGCCCTGATCACCATCATCGCCCTTTTACTAATCACGAGCAATGCGAGGTTCAGTTACCTTTGGATGCCGCTTGCCTTCATCGGATTGGTTTTGCTTCGCATGCGCTTTGCTATAACCGCTTTTATTGTGCTTTTGATCTTTCTGGTTTTCAATCGCAGAGCTAAAAGAGCGACATCGAGGGGCTTTTTATTGGCGATAATCCTTGCAGTCGCTTATGTTTTGCTCGATATGATCATCTTCAAAGGAGCATTTTTTGTCGGGAAATACCTGTCATCTCCAGCATTGAGCAGGATGTTCTTACCTAATATTAACTTCATCGTCGGGCTGATGGGCAGCTTCGTTGACCAGGAGTTCGGGCTGTTCATAGTATCCCCCATATATATTTTTGCCTTCATCGGCTTATTTTTTCTAATAAAAATCAAACACCGGGCAGGTTCAATCATAGCAGCCACATTTTTCGGTGTGCTATGCCTGGTTTTGATGGGTCGCGGTTGGATATGGTATGGAGGCTATAATCCGCCGGGCAGATTCATCGCCCACCTGTTGCCCTTGCTGTCTTTACCGCTTGGATATTTCATAGCCACGAGCAAAGACCTGGTATCGCGGTTATTACTGGGATTGGGATGCATTTTAACCTGTGTCATCACCTTTTTCTTCATATTATTTCCAGGCTTAAGATTTCCGGTCGCTGATGGGCGAGCTAAATTTCTGGAGCTTTTGTCTGAACATCTAGGCTTCGATCTGGCGCGCTTTTTCGTATCGCTATGCAATCCTAAGCCAGGAGAATGTATTTCAAGCGCTGTATTCATCGGGTTTCTCGTACTGATCATCGTGCTCATATTATTTTCCAGGCGCTCTGGAAGAATTTTTCCCTGGTATCTTATCCCTCCGCTGGCAATATCACTGCTCATCGTGTCCGTATGTGGATTATCCCTATATGGCAAGGCGTTCCCTTCATCGTATATCGAACTTGAACATCGACTCGCCCCAGGCAAATCAGCGGGGAGGTTGTATCCACCAAGCCTTGCTATGCGGCTGCGCAGGGAGCCGGACAACCAGGTCATAGCCCGTGCATTCAACTATGTTGCCAGAAAATATCCCAGGCTTTCTCCTTCCGAGTTGGTAAATTTTATAGCTCCCCGGCAGGGACAGTTGTATGCCTCCTTCATGGAGCCGCTTCCCCCTTGTGGATGGGAGATCACTGATGGGGAGGTCGTGTCCATCGATGCTTCAATAGCTGTTAACAAAAGGTGGCTAGCCATCAATGCCTTGAAGACAGGCGATCCTCTCGCTCAACCAATAATCTCAGTTAAGCTGGATGATGTGGAGATTGGAAGGGCTACCATTGTCGATGAGGATTGGAATGCCTATTACTTCGAGCTTCCTGGGCATGGTAGCTTGGACAAGCGCAGGTCCAAAGAATTGACTATTGCAGTTGTATCACAGATCTGCGATATTCCGCTCATCCAACCTTCAGCAGTGGTAGTGGATTTTATCGAGTTTTTATCGCACAAACCAGGGAATATTCAAGCAAGCCGTGCTAAGAATGTACCTGTCTTTAGCGATCATATCCCGGCAAGTAAGCTCAAGGGGGAGTTTTCCTTCGCAGTGCGGGATTTCATCTACATATTCGCCAATTCAGAGGTCTCGGCGCTTATTGAGAATAGGGGATGGCCGGTCAGGTTCACCATAGATGCCGGTGGAATAGAGGTTCACGGCGAGTATCCTCGGCTGAACCTCTTGATCGATGGAATGAAGGTAGGTGAAATACAGATCCAGTCAGATAAGATGCAACCTTATCATGTTAAAGCTGAGATCGCTCCTGGGGTGCATCGTCTATCCATCGAGCTAGTCAACCATCATCTCGACTATGAGACTTTAAGATACAGAGTTCCTTTTATCGAAGGTGTTCACCTGGTGTGGTAACTGAATGAGAAAGCGAGCTTGTGGTTATATACCTTGGTCTGGACATTGGTGGGCGGCTCGGTAATGCTGTCTTTGATATCACGCTCCTTTTGCCACTGGATGGAGTAGCTGGTGCCGAATGTCCAGTTTTCCGATAGTTCAATCAATGTTCCGGTTGCAACTCCCCAGAACGATGAGGTTGGATTATCCACGCTGAAAGTCTTGTCCGGGATAGGTGAATGATCGATGTCGATACCCCACATCCAACGCCAGGTGTCGCTAATGGCATACCTAGCGCCAATGGCTATGTTCCATGAGTTGCCATAGTTTTTCTTTTTTACCATAGGCTCTACCATGTTAAGCGGCCACTCGCCATCGATGTAGGCAACGGTTGTCTTGATGATATTGAAGGTCCACAGCGTCCAGTCAACTCCCACATCCCAGCGCGGATCTATGATGTAGTTCACCCCCATGCGGAAGCTCTCTGGGATCGGTTTTTCCTCTTTGTAGGTTCCTTCAGCCTTCAAGGGAAGCTCCGGGATTAGGGACCTGGCTTTTAGTTCGCCTTCCATATAGAGTATCTCTCGACTCAGGTAGCTCATACCGATTCGCAATCCACCGAAGGGACCGAAAAGGATTCCACCGTTCCATACATACCCGCCGTCCTCTGGCCAGGCTTCGATCTCTCCATCCCCCTCGACTCCTATTAACTCATACAAATCTACCCTTGTTCGCATATACTGGATAGCGTATATATGGCTGATCCCGAATCCGAGCGATATCTTTGGGTGCAACCGGTAAGAAGCTACCGGGGTCAGGTACCAGTTGATGAAATAGGACTCTACTCCATGGTACTTGGTCGGCGCATCCTCCGGAAGTGCTGCTGCTGAAATATTGGGAAAGTATAATGCTAAGCCGAAGACCCACTTCTTCAAGCCGAGATCTGAGCTAACCGCTATGTAGGGGACCGCACCCACAGATTTAGTAGGTCTGAAGGTTTGCGAGTAGGTTTGGGTCTCTGGATCCCACATCCTGAACTTTGCAACGATCTGTGTAGGGTAAAAGGAGAAATAGAACCTGGTTCCCTTCAGCTCGGTTATTGCCCCCGGATTGGAGAATATAGAGGAGAGATCCCCACTTTGACCGACTACAGCCTTCATTCCTATGCGAAGGGTTCCGTTGTCGATGGTTGCGAAACCGCCTGCCTGTGCGGTGTTCGGCATGAAGAATAGAACAAACAGCATACATATCAACACTGAAGTTACGAGTCTCGAATCCATTCCCAACTCCCGCTTGAAGGTTAATCCCTGGTATGCTTACAACAATAGTGGCTTAATGACAAGCATAAAAAAGCCAATTTTCAAACCTTATTCATAACACTCCTTTTCTCTTTGCGTCTCTGCGTCCTTGCGTGATAATATTGCCATGAAAGGAATCAATTATGAAAAAAATAGCCATCATAAACGGTCCCAACCTGAACATATTAGGAAAGCGAAATACCGCCATTTATGGAGATATTAAACTTGAAGCCATTATTGACGAGTGCTCCAGTATAGCCAATAAAAAAGGCTTTGAGATCGTCTCCTTCCAGAGTAACTCCGAAGGCTCGCTGATCGACTATATCCAGCAGATAGCCGACAAGGTCGATGGCATCATCATCAATGCCGGTGCCTATTCGCACACGAGCATCGCTATCGCTGATGCGATCGCCGATGCGGGGTTGCCGACTATCGAGGTGCATTTGAGCAACATCTTCGGCAGGGAGGACTTCCGCTCGTTTTCACTTTTATCGCCACTTGCTTATGGGGTCATAAGCGGATTCAGGGAACAGAGCTACTACTTGGCATTAGAGGCAATGATACAGTTACTCAAGGAGGAATAGCCATTATGGAAACAAGCAAGCACGAGAAGATAGTAAAAAGGATGCAGCAAGAGCGGGTTGACTCCTTTTTAGTTACCAATCTTATCAATATACGATACCTGACCGGTTTTACCGGCATCAGCGCGTACATGGTGATCAAGGAGAAGGAAGTATTCTTCATTACCGATTTCACGCACATCACCGATGCGCGCAATGAGATCAAGGATTGCGAGGTGATCGAGTTAAAGCAGTCCTTATCAGCAACCCTGGAACAACATCGCCAGCGGTTGGATATCAGAAGGCTTGGCTTCGAGATGGATACGCTGCCCTTTAACCAGTACCTTGAGCTAACCAACCTTTTTTCGGAGCGAAGATTAGTCCCCGTAAAGGGCTGTATTGAAAAACTACGCTCCATCAAGTCCCCCTTGGAGATAGCTAGAATAGATGCAGCGATCAGGCTTTCATTAAAGGCGTTCCAGGAAACAAGAAAATATATTAAGCCGGGCATCAAGGAATACGAGGTCGCTGCCGAGTACGAGTATCGCATCCGCAAGATGGGCGCCTCTGGCAGAGCCTTTGAGACCATAATCGCCAGCGGACACCGCGGCGCGCTGCCCCATGGCATGGCAAGCTCGAAGACAATCAATGAGAATGATGTGGTGGTCTGCGACTTCGGTTGTGTGCTAAAGCAGTATTGCTCGGACAACACGCGAACCATAAGCCTCGGAGAGCCACCAGAGCGCTATCATGAGATATACCAACTGGTTGAACATGCCAAGCAGGAAGCCACCAGGTCGATCAAGCCCGGTATGCTGGCAAAGGATGTTGACAAGGTGGCGCGTGATATTATTAACGATGCAGGCTATGGCGAGCTGTTCGGACACGGCACCGGGCATAGCGTGGGAATGGAAGTGCACGACTACTCGCCGAGACTAAGCCCTCACTCCGAGACCGAGTTGGTTGAGGGAATGGTCTTTTCCATTGAACCTGGAATTTACTTCCCCGGCAGATGGGGCGTCAGGATAGAAGATCTGGTTACAGTTACCAGCGATGGATGTAGAGTCTTGGGTATCGATTAGATGGTTGCCCTATCAGCAGTGGCTGGTTGATAACTTGACATCCCGACCTTGTGGGAACCTGGATGGTAAAACGAGGATGATATGAGGTACTTGCAGGTAATATCTCCATTGATGCTCCTTGGCATAAGCACCTTTTGCCATGCTCTGACCTGCAAGCATGTCGATCTCAATCATGTTCTGCTTTACTCCAGCTTTGACAGGGGCATTGAGGCGCAGGTAGGTTCGCTTATAGAGCATAAAAATACGACCCTTTGCGATCTCGGCTTTATGGGCGGCTGTGCGATCATCGAGCAGGGTCTGAACCTGGCGCCAAATCCATCTTTCGAGACAACGAGTGGCTGGGAGAAACTAAAGATTGCATCTACTGGGGCATTGTTCGATCTCAACGCTGGATACCATACCTGGTTGGGGCGAGCAGATGCAGTAATCTCAGAGCCGATCGATGTGAAACCCGACAGTTGGTACACGGTCTCCGGCTACCTGAAGAATGGTTTTTATCCTTTTACAACCTACTATATCGACCTGGGTGATATGCCGGGTGATATTCATGCCTACCCGCCGAGCTATGCCAGGGAATGGGTGCGGGTGGCGGCAACCGCTAAAACGGGACCTGGTGTCGATAAGATAAGGCTTCGCATCGTTGCTGACCAGGGGAATAAGGGCAAGCTATGGTTCGATGGATTGCAGCTAGTGTGCAGCAGGCAAGACCTACCTTACCTGGGCGAGGGAGACGATAGATTGTCTTATGCTCCAGGGATAAAGGATGAGTGGGGCACGATCGCGCTTTGGTTCAAGCCATTGCCTATCGAAGGCGATCAATTGCGGGGATGCCTGTTCCACCTTGCTCAGCCCGATGATAACAGGACACTTACCTGTATGGTTGGGTATGAGGATGGGAATATTACTGCGGCGCTTAGCTGGGACACCTATGTTAAAAAAAGATCGAGAAGATGCAGCCGACAAGCCATGTATGACTGGCACAACGCAGCCATGACCCGACAGGGGAATGAATATCGATTGTACCTCGATGGCTTGTATTGTATTAACGTTTCATTGGCTGATGAGCATTTCTCACCTACTGAGCTTGCTTTGCATCCACGGAAGGGGTCTTTGTACTTGAATTGCTATATCGATGAGCTTATGGTCTTGAGCCATGCGATGCAAAGCTCGCAGATAATCAGGATTTATATGCTGACCCAAGGAATAGATCTCAACCGTAATTTCGTGGATAATAAAAGTGATTAATACTGAGCGAATAATAGAAATACTATGGCTTTGATAGATACATTTCTAGGTTTAGTTTGCAGACATAACGCATCTGATCTCCATATTTCCGCGGGTTCGCCCCCGTTTATCAGGGTTCAGGGGGATCTGGTGCCGCTTGACTTCAGGAGGCTGTCTCCCGGTGAGGCTACCGATTTTCTATATGAGATTCTCACCGATAAGCAGATTAAGCGCTTTGAGGAGGAGCTTGAGTTGGACTTTGCTTATCATCTAGCTGGTCAGGGTCGGTTCAGGGTTAACTACTACCATCAGCGCCTTGGCGTTGCTGGCTCCTTCAGGCTGATTCCAAAGCATATTCGCACCATCGAACAACTGAATCTGCCAAGAGCGCTAGCGGATTTTGCTAGCATCGACAAAGGGCTTCTGTTGGTTACCGGTCCGACTGGCAGCGGGAAATCAGCCACCTTGGCAGCCATTGTCGATGCCATAAATCAGACCTCAAGGCGTCATATCGTAACCATCGAGGATCCGATAGAGTATGTGCATACGAACAAAAGCTCCGTCATCTCCCAGCGGGAGGTAGGAAGCCATGCTAATAGCTTCGCTTCTGCGCTGCGGGCTGCCCTTCGAGAATCCCCTGATGTGATTCTTGTCGGTGAGCTGAGGGATCTGGAGACCATAGAACTTGCAATGACCGGCGCAGAGATGGGGATACTTATTATGGCTACTTTGCATACGAATAATGTCGCCCAGACCGTGGATCGCATTATCGATGTCTTTCCAGCCAAAAAGCAGGAGCAGATACGAAGCATGTTATCTGTAACCTTGGCTGGCGTGGTATCCCAGCACCTACTGAAGTCAACCGATGGATTCAATCGCATACCTGTAGTTGAGCTGCTTATCGGCTCGCCGGCATTGGCGAATCTCATCAGGGAGTCTAAAAGCCACCTGATACACTCATACATGCAATCGAGCGAAGCAGCCAGGGGTAATCAAACCCTGGATCAAGCATTGAAGGAGCTATTGGATGCTCGGCGCATCCACCCCCAAGATGCATATCAACTAGCTGTGGATAAAGCTTACTTTAGGCAGTTTATGCCCATTAAGGATGGTGATTAAAATCGGGCGCTATTCTCCCTCCCGGATGCCCTCTTCCTCGTGCATCAGGGTCTCTTTTACCGCATAAATCTTTCTATTGCTGGTTCGGTGATATATACGAGTGCTCATCTCGCCGGTCAGTCCGATAGCAACAAACTGCACCCCCATGATCATCATCATTGCTGCGAACATAACATTTCCGTAACCAAGCGAGCCTGATGCGAAGAATTTTATGGTAATTGCCAGCGCAATAATAAAGCCGATAGTGAAAAATATGCCTCCCAGCACTCCGAAAAATTGCAGGGGTCTGCCTACATAGCTGATCAGGAACTTGACCGTAATGAGATCGAACAGAACATTGATGATACGTTTCAGGCTGTAATTTGACTTTCCATGCGCCCTTTGCGGGTTAGAGATCGGAACCTCGCAGATGCTAACCCCCATCCAACTCGCCAATGCAGGTATGAAACGATGCATCTCTCCGTAAAGCTCTATCTCCTTGATGACCTCCTTGCGGTAAACCTTGAAGGTTGTTCCGAAGTCGCGCAGCTTAACCCCTGACAATATTGCCATCAGGCGGTTGGCTACCCATGAGGGTATGCGCCTGGTCAGCAGGTTATCGGTTCTTTTTTCTCTCCAGCCGGATACTATATCATAGCCTTGGTATGCCTTCTCTAGCAGTCGAGGTATCTCCTCGGGCGCATGTTGCAGGTCTCCATCCAGGGTGATTATGAATTCTCCTTGCGCCAGGTCGATGCCGGCTGCAAGCGCGGCTGTCTGCCCAAAATTCCTTCGCAATCTAATAACCTTTATTTGGGGATCTTTCTCAAATACCTGCTTGAGTTCCTGAGCAGTACCATCTGTACTGCCATCATCGACAAAGATGATCTCATAGCTTTTTTGGAGGTTCTCAAGCACAGCCTGTAGTCGCTCATAAAGGATAGGAACATTCATTTGCTCGTTGTAAAATGGAATCACCACAGAAAGTTCAGGGCTGCTCATAGTTTGATAATATCATTTTTCATCGAATTTTTCATAACTAGATAGTTTCCCAGGCACAGCGCATCCATGCCGGTCTTCAAAAAGCACTCGATGGCATCCTGGGGAGTGCATACAATCGGCTCCCCCTTCACATTCAACGAGGTATTGAGCACCATTGGGATGCCGGTAATGCGCTTGAACTCGCTTATCATCTGGTGATAGAGAGGCTGTATATTTTTATCAACCGATTGCACTCGCGATGTACCATCGACATGTGTAATGGCAGGGACAAGCTCTTGTTTGTCTGCCTTAACCTTGAACACAAGCAGCATGAAGGGCGATCTCACAGCCCCCTCGAAATACTCATCGAGGTCCTCCTCGAGCACTGATGGAGCAAACGGTCTGAAAGGCTCGCGGAACTTGACCCGTGAGTTTATCTTGTCTTTCATCCCAGGATCTCTGGGATCAGCCAGGATGCTTCGATTACCCAATGCTCTGGGACCAACCTCGTTTCTCCCCTGGTACCAGCCGACTATGTTCCCATCGGCGAGCAGTTTTGCCACCCTGGAGGCGATACTTTCGCAGTATTCATATCTTAGACCTTTAGCTTCCAGTGCCTGGCGGCAATCGCTGTCGCTAAACTCTGGACCCCAAGAGGCGTGCTCCATTATGAAATCACGGGGCATATTCTTCATTTGGTGATAATAGTACAGACATCCCCCCAGCGTAGTACCCGAATCGCCGGCTGCCGGCTGTATGAATATGCGCCTGAAGGGTGATTCGCGCAGTATCCTGCCGTTCATCACGCAGTTGAGCGTCACCCCGCCAGCCAGGCAAAGATTCTTTGAGCCGACCTTGCCATAAAGGATATGAAGCAGCTCTAACACCTTGTCCTCCAATCCTTTCTGCAATGAAGCAGCGATGTTCTCGTGCCTATGCTCGAGGGGATCTGTCTTGAGCCTGGGCGGTCCCAGCTCCTTTACATAAAGGTCGCTGAAGTACCGCTTCCAGCCGTATTGATGCCAGAAATAGTCAAGATCCATCTGGAATCCGCCATCGGGTGTAACCGTAATCAGCTTATGGAAGAAATCGATGAATTCAGGCTCGCCGTAGCTGGAAAGCCCCATAACCTTCCCCTCAGCGTCATCGGGGATATACTCGAAGTGTCTGAATCCCAGGTATTGGCAGCATGATGTATAGTAATATCCCAAGGAGTGGGGCATATTAACCTCTTTGATGGTGAAAATGCGATTTCCCTCCCCCCTAGCTAGCACTGCGGTTGCTATCTCACCGGCGCCATCGGCGCTTAGAATGGCAGCATCCTCGAAGGGGGAGACAAAGAATGCACTCGCCAGGTGAGCCTGGTGGTGATCCACAAAGTAGAACCTTGCAGTACTTGTCTTATGCGGAAAGTGCCCTTTGAATATTCTGGGAAATCGTATCATGTCAAAGAACTTAGGGCTATACTCATCTCCCCATTTGATTGACTTTGGTGCATATCTTAAGATAAGTGGTATTCGTCTGCGTAGAGCCATCCAGGGCTTGCAGAAAAAGATTACGCAATCAAGGTCATCGACTGAAATCCCGGCGGTCTTCAGGCAATATTTTATCGATTGAACAGGAAACACGGGGGAATGCTTGTCCCGGTTGAAGCGATCCTCCTGCGCAAAAGCAACTATCCTCCCATTATGAGTGAGACAAGCGCTCGAATCGTGTAAAAAAGCTGAGACACCTAGGTGAAACATTCACAAAAGAACCTCATGATATTTATTATCCTAATTCTGGCTGTAGTTCATTTTAGGTTCAAGATCAATAGCTGCATAACTTATAGTTATAACTGCTTTTTTTTTCAAGGCATTAAAGCTTTTTTGGGCAGCTAGCTACGCAAGTAAATACGATAATCTCCGACCTTCTCCATCAAAATGAAATTATCCTCGATATGCTCCTTGAGCTTGATTAGTAGAGGATGATTCTCCCAGAGGTGCAGTTCATTTGCATAAGGCTCTCTTTGTATAATGATGTCATAGTCTTCTTGATAGATCTCACCGAAGAATCGATAAGATAAGAACTCCGGCATCATTAGTGGTATCTCTAAATCCCAGAACCACGAGGCATAGTTGCGATCAGTGATATAGTAGATTCCGGGTATATCAGGAATAGCTAGGATCTCATCCCCCGGCTCTGTCAACCTGGAGACAATGTCCATAATCTGGCGATATTCCCAATAGTGCTGTTCATTGAGCCAGAAGGTCTCGTTCTGAATTACTAGCGGACGATATTTCTGGGCAGTCAACCAAAGATGATTGTACTCTGCTCGAACCTCAGGCGTACTGAACAACATGCAAAATATAATAAAAAGAGGTAATGATATCCCTAGCACCACATTTTCTGATGAAATCCGGTGTAATAGATATATCGCTCCAAGCAATAGAAAAGGCAGGGTTTGTATGGAATGTATCCTGTCTGCCTGATGAAGGAATCGCAGTAGGTTGCCGATGAGCATAGCAAAAAATGCGTAATCAACTTGATCCAGCACCCCACCATCGACCCTCCTATTCTTTAATAAAGTAAGGTATCCCATGAGTATTAGAGCAAATAGTGAAATCAGTTGCATAAGAATAATATCAAAGTGGCTTCGAATATATTGGTGAATATTGTCAATACTTGTATGAGGTCTATATGGACTTCTAAATGGAAGAATAACACGCAAGAAAATCTCTGCCATGACCTGAGAATAATGCTTAATTCCACCTACCCCATCGGAGCGCATCGATTCGCGGGACATGAATGCCGGTGCAAGCTCCTGGTAGCTTTTGAATTTAGCAGTTGCATTAAGTGCGAGCGGAATCAGGACAGAAATAATCGTGCATATTATCAAGGGCTTCAAGTATCGGCTTGAAGTAAAATGTCTTCCATCTAGCCTGGGCAGTAATCCGCTAAAAAGCAAATAAATCAAGGTGATCGAGACCATCTGTATCCCCAGCTTCCACCATATAACCAAAGCAATCCCATGATAACAGCCAAGAATAATAGACGAAGGCTTGTCTTGCTTTAATGCATATCGAATCAGCAGTATGCATCCGATAAAGGTAAGTGCCTGATATTCAGCGTAGTATATAGGCTCCGGGAACAGCCCAATCAGAACAAGTAATATGTATCTACTTCTTCTTTTCAATCCCATTGCTTTTCCGAGTCGAAGCAGAAGGTATAGATTGAGCATCCTGAAAAACAGATGGAAGAATCGAGCTGACATTATCGTATAGCCAAAGGGCTTGAGGGCTGCAAGAGCGATGTAATAAATGCCGATTCCCCACTCAACCTCCTGGATATCCTTTCCGATCTTGAATCCTTTATCCAAGTACTTGAGAATAAGTACAAAGATGCTTTCATCCCAGATATTTATCTCGATATTGATCCAATGCAAATACAACAATCCAAGGCCCATCATACAAAGTGCGAGAAATATCCTGTCCAGGCTATCGAGCTTTAGCGACCTTAAATCCTTATCCTGCGAGCGCATTGAAAATTATAATTTTTCCTTTATCACCCGAAGTTAATACTTCAGCTTCTCCATTGTAGGCATCAATAGATGCAATAACAAGAGTAAAATACAGGATAGTTGACAATATGCAGCTTATTTGCAATATTCATCTCTCGTAACAATAAACTTTAGGAGGTAATCGTTTATGAGGTCGCTAACCATTTTGAGTTCATTGCTTGTTATTAGCTTGATGATCGCTCCCTCAGTTGATGCGAGGATATATACCACCGCAGCCAGGGGGGAGGCTGGGCAGATGTATGCTAGCGGCTACTTCGACTTCGGCACCTGGGAATTCGAGGTCGATACGCCCTATGGTGATTACGACTTCGAGGTCGATATAATGGAATTCGCCGGGCAGTTGCACTATTTCATTGCACCCGAGCTTGAGGTCTGGGGACAGTTCGGGATTATAAACGCAGATCCCGAAGGAGGCGACAGCGAGACCGGCTTCGGGCTAGGTGGTGGCGCTAAGTATAATATTTTCACTGTCGAGAACGGACCTGACCTGGCGCCTTTCGGTACCATAATCTACGCAGACATAGATGAGACCAGCATCATAGAACTAACCGGTGGAGGCATTGCCAGCATGACCTTCGAGCAGATGATCACTCCTTACGGGGGACTAGCTCTTCGCTATGAAAGATGGGAGGCTGAAGGTTATGACGACAGCGAGATCGATATTATGCTCTTCGGCGGTATCGACTTTGTGCTCAATGAGAAATTCAAGGCGATGGGCGAGCTTAAGATCTCTGATGATGTAGTGATCGGCATCGGCGGCAGCTTCGCCATAAACGGCGTATTCGGTGGAGGCTCTGTGGAACCTATACTGCCTGGGCAGTAATCGGCTCTGAAAGCCTATCATTCAATCTCATCCATCAAACAATCCCCTGGCGATGGCGGCTTTCCATCCTGGCGGGGGCGCCTTATGCCATGCATCAGCCGCATCAGCTTTTTCTGAAAACGGAATAGACACTTGAAGATGACCGCTCTTTGCTGGGGAGTGGTTACTGACTTGAGCCTCAGATAGGCTTCATGCTGCTTTAAGCATAGATTGCTTGATGGATCAAAGAGTTGATCGAGAAGCTGGTCCAGCTTACCTATATCAGGATCATCGAGGCTCATTAAGCGCCGTAGTTGCCTTAAATTTCTGTGGCGGGTCATACGAAATTTACGTTGAACCTCAATATAATCCTTTACAGCAGGCAATACTACGGCAGCCTTTCTCTCATCCAGCCCTAGCTCCATATTTATCTCCACCAACAGCACCCTCTCCATAAGCTCCTCAAGCTTCGCATTCTGAGCAGGATCGGCTGCTTTTCCTCTCATTCCCCAGCATGGTTCCTCTGCCATAGCTAGGCTAGTAGAAAGCGAGATGAAAAATAAAGCCGCTGTAATGATTAAAATCCATCTATGTATCATCCTCGACTCCTTTTATGTGTTCAAATTAATCTCAAACATTGCCCATATTTTTCAGGATAGATTCAAGTTGATGATAGAGCTTTTCCCTCTGGTTATTGTCCAGCTCCTCCAACATGATATAGGGATCAAGATTATCCCCATTAAAAGCAATATCTTCATCATCGATAATCTCTTCATCAAAAGAATTAAGCTCTATTCCCGGCGATAGGTATTGCAGTTCGGTCGTTTTTTCTAGGGGCATCTCTTGCAGGTAATTGGTCAGCTCTCTATATAAAGGGGTAGCATCTTCAACGGAGAGGATCCGTGATATGTAATTATCATAACCGTTCTTGTTGGTATCCCTGGTAACGCCGCTATATAGCACAACAGCCATCAATATCGCTGCCGCCGATGCGATCGAGACTGGCACCAATATCCTTTTAGGTCTCCTAATCGAGCTTGGCTTATCCGATGTCTTCTCCACCACGATATCATTCAACGAATCGAGGAATTCGCTTCTTATGGGCACCACTTGCTTGGCTTGTTTGCAAAGCTCTCGCGTTTTGCGGTAGTCCTTTGCGAACTCCTTGCACTCAGGACAATTCTGAATGTGTTTTGCCAAGCGTGAATCTCCATCCAGCCGCCTGTCGCTCTCCTGGTATTCCATTATCGCCTTTTGAACTTTAGTGCATCTCATGTTTGATCGCTCCTGTCATTATAGATTGCTTTTAGCCTGCGTTGGATGCTTTTTATTGCCTGAAAGTGGTTAGCCTTGGCAGCGCCTTCGCTTATGGAGAGAGCTTGGGCGATCTCAGCGAAGGAAAGCTCCTGGTTCAGGCGCATAATAAGCACCGCTTTCTGTCTCGGTGGCAGATTGTTTATAGCATCTTGCACCAATTGTAGTTCTTCTTCTTTTATGAGTGATGAGGTGGGATTATCGGCACTGGAAATCTCCCTACTGGCTACTTCTGGAGTCAGGTCGTATCTCTTGCTTTTTTTTAGCGCCTTAAAGGCTGTGTTGGTTGCGATTCTGTAGAGCCAGGTTCTCAGGCGACAATTCCACTTGAAGCGTTCTATATGCGTATAGGCTTTGATGAATGTTTCCTGGGTGGCGTCCTCTGCATCATGGTAATTGCGCATAAGCCGGGTCAGGTAGCTGTGTATCTCCATTTTGTAGGTCTCTATCACCATCTCGAAGCCCTTTTTTAGGTCTTTTTCCAGCTTTTCCCTAAGCTCATCTTCGCTTTGCTTGTAGTTTACGGATTCCGATGTTGTCCCGGAGCGCATTTGGTTATATCCTGCTCAAGAGGGCATTTTAAGCTCCTCTAGTAATTTAGACCCAATGAAATGGAAAAGGTTTAATCGCTATGTCGCATAAAGGTCATCTCAAATATAGGATCATGTCCAGCTCAACCATATTATACCACATACTGCCTTTAGTTATTTACATGGCTTTAATCTGGATATTCTCATCGCGAGAGCTGCCCGATCTTGCAGGCATATTCCCCGAATGGCTAAGACATTCTCTTGAATTCGGGTTGCTCACTTTCTTATGGTTCAGGCTCCTATCAAGGGTAGAGCCTTCCTATGGGCGATTAGGATTGGTTATTTTCAGTGTAAGCCTGGCTATACTGTATGGGGTAGTTGATGAAATACATCAAGGCTTCGTCCCCGGCAGGGATCTGAGCTTTAACGACATGTTCTTTGATGCTGCTGGTGCTTTAGTCGCCGGGGGAATCATCTTTATTTTCTTAAAAGCACAAAAAGCAAAGGGCGTATTTGATGCTTAAGGCTTTATGGTTATTTAACCACAAAGACACGAAGACACAAAGAGGAAAGAAGTGGAGATTATGTATCATGTCTGCCTCTTAAAAGCCCCAAGACAACTCCCGCTTCGATATAACCCAGCCCGATTACAATCGTAAAGAAGGCTATCAGGCTAATAATAATGCTAATAGATAAGGGCAATATGGTTAAGATTGCGATGATAGCGGTCATACAGAGAGCAGCTATTATCGGCTTCGCAGAGATGATTGCCTTTAGAATAGGCTCAAGATGCCTCAATGAATTGAAGTTGAGCACAAATAGCAACAGGTGAGCAATGGTAGTGGCAATCGCAGCCCCAATGCAACCATAATATCGAATCAGCATGATACCTATCACGATGTTCAAGGCGACAGAAATCCCCACATTGCGGGCGTTCAATCGCTGCTTATCCATCGCATTCAGCAGCGAAACGAATATGAGACCAGAAAAATTAAGCAGGGTTGTTACTATCAGTATCTGAAAAATGGCGATGCTTGGCTGATATTCAGCGCCGAATACGAAGTTAATGAGCCATGGTGCTATGAAATACGTGCAAATAAAGAGCGGTAGGGCTATGATTACGCCCAACTTGGTTCCCATCTGCACGATGCTGTCGAACTGTCGTCCCCTTGTCTCCTGATAATACCTGCTAATCAATGGGTAAAAGGCTTGATTGAGCACCTGGTGGAACATGTAAAATAAAAATACAAGCTTGAAGGCTGCCGTGTAGTAACCCGCCTGGGAATCACCATGAAAAAAGCGGATCACGATGATATCAAACCTGAAAAACAGGTAAGTTATTAGCATATGAAATCCCATGAACCAGGCATCCTTGAGCATACCTGTACAAGCGCGAAGGTTGGCAGCAAAGTTTATTATCTTATACCTGTATTGTGCATAGATCTGCATAGCAGCAACCGTGATTACCAGGCTAATAAAGGAGAGCATGGCAGCCCTTGAGGCATGGTTCGGATTGCGTATCAACCAAAGGATAAGCGCCACATAAAGGCTCATCCGTATCACAATGGTCGCTGAGACAAGATCTAGCCTCTCCAAGCCGGTGAAAAGCCAGTTTATATCAAGCGACACCGGTATCAACGAGATGGCGAACCAGAACAGAACCCACCTAGTAGCTACATCTTTTTCAAGTAAGAAAGCATAGACCAAAATGACAAGGGCGAGCAAAATGGCAAATAGTAGCTGCATCACGGTGATATTGGCATATAAAGATCTAATGCGCCCTTTGTCCCCGGCCACCTCCCTGATTGCAAGTATGGGTAAACCGACAACCGCTGCGATAGATGAAAGATCGAAGATCATCTGCCCGAAGTTCAGCAAACCAAATCCGCTTGCTCCCAGGACCCTGGCAAGAAGTGTAACGCCGAAGAATGATAATATGGCGCCGATAATTCGCGCTGAGCCGAGCAGAATGATATTGCCGCCCAGGCGCTTACCATCCTCTGTCATCCTATTATTCGTAGGCTTCAATAGCTTTATCTACTCGTTTGGTTAGCTAGTTCTTATCCATCTGTGGATCATTCGAGATTTTTTATGCTATATACTTCGAGTAAGAGTTTCAAATGAAGGTAATAGCAAAATCGATAATAATCTTGGTATCCGTCCTAATAATTATTTCCTTCTATGAAATATCATCTGCCAATACTGAGGTACAAGGTATCATTGAAGGTTTTGAGGTATTTACTACCTCACAAAGCCCCTATATCGTAACCGGCGACCTCATCGTGGATGTAAATGCAAGCCTTATCATAGAGGCAGGTGTTACGCTACGCTTTGCCAGGAATACAGCATTGATCGTATTTGGCGAGCTTATAGCGATAGGAAGCGCAGAACAAAGGATAACATTCACCTCCAACATGACCTTACCCAAGCGCGGCGATTACAATGGTATTCAATTCAAAGATAGCGCCAAGGATGCCCTGGTGGATGATGCCCTGAATTACCTAAGTGGCAGCATCTGTAGATACTGCATCATCGAGTATGCAAAGACTGGTGTTTACTGTGATCAAGCATCCCCGATGATAAGGGAATGCAGCATAACACAATGTTCAAGCGTTAGTAGCGCTGCCTTACGGATTTATTTTGGTGAACCTTATCTAATAAACAACCAGATCTACAAAAACATCAGCAATGAAGGAGGTAATGCCCTCTATGCCGAGTACTCAAATATCTTGTTCAAGGGCAACCAGGTCTATGGAAATGTTAGCACTGATAGCGGCAGCCCGCTATATCTTTATCATTGTGAGGGATTGATCGAGGGTAATCGTATTATCAACAATTATAGCGTCTATGGCTCCGGAGGCGGGATATTCGTTCGCGGTGGCTCCATCCAGATCCGAGAAAATGAAGTGATTGGCAATGATTGTTATCGTCAGGGTGGCGGAATCTGTCTTCTAGGCTCACTGAATATTTTAGTCAGCGATAATAATATCTCCTACAATTGCTCCACCCGCTTCGGCGGAGGCATCTCTATCGGCGACTCAGCCTTGGTTTACCTTCAAGATAATATCATTCGAGGCAATACATCTGGCATGGCAGGAGGTGGCATGGAAATTGATCTCTCCGAGGTGCATCTGACCAGGAACCATATTTCAAATAACCGTACCAAGATGCTTGGTGGTGGCATTCATCTTACCAATTCTATTGGCTCTATAAGTGACTGCAATATCTCGGCTAACATGACCGATTATGCCCATAGTTATGGTGGCGGTGTGTACGATGATAGCTCAAATATTTACATCATCGATTCCAGAATTATTGATAACTCAACGATGATCAGCGGCGGAGGCTTATGTCTATATGGCACTGAGGTAACGATTGCCGGAAACCTGATCATCAATAATAGCTCCCGCCAGGGGGGCAGCGCCATCTACTGCGAGAAGATTCCATTTATGAATCTAACCAACAATCTCATCCTGGAGAATATGACCGAGGTCGGAGCTGCGGTTTACCTGACCGATATCAATCGCACGCTAATCAAGGAAAATGCCATAGCAGATAATGACTCAATGTTTAAAGGCAGCGGCTTGATGCTTGAGAAAACTGGTTGCGATATAATCAGCAATACTCTGATGAATAACACAGGAACACAGATAAGCCTTAACCTTCTGGATGAATTTTCGCTTAAGAAAACGAAGATACGTCAAAATAATATAATAAACGATTGGCATGGTAGCCTGCTGAGGATATCGGGTAATGGGAACATAAATGTTACCGAGAATTACTGGGGCACCACAAATCCGCTCATGATAATTCAAGCCCTGGAACTTGAAAAGGCAAACGATCTGAACATGATCATATTCAAGCCCTACAGTAAAAAGCCACACGGAGAATTGTCGTTGCTTGCACCCTTGAATGCAGGAATCTACGACCTCCAGGGCGAGCATATAATAGCATGGCAACCTATGCGCGATACTGAAATAACTGATTACAGGGTTTATTATAGCCAGTATAAAGCCATCTCTTATCCTGATATGCACAATGTATCATGCTTGGATGTTCACAACCGCAGCTATGCATTCCTATCCGAGCTTGAACTAGGGAACTACGATCAGATTCATCTCGCAGTGAGCGCACTTCAATCTGCTAATCAGAGCCTGCTCTCTCGCAGGATAAGGTATAAAAAAGACTACCATCGACCAATGCTTTATCTTGGCGGGCTCGTATTAGCTAATGAAGCCCAGATGGGGAGTACTACCTTATACTTGCTCGCGATTGCTCAAGCTGGTCCAGGATACGAGCTAGAGGGAGTAGAGCTGAGCTACGCCAATGAGCTGCTTGATCTGGTTATCTTCGATAGAGGTGCACACGGAGATTATGCGGCTGGTGATGGTGTATTCTGCTTAGCTTTGGAGCTTACAGGGGGCATGACTACCGAGCCTCTGATTATTAGTATGTCGGCAAAGGATTCGGTTGCGCAACACAGTATCCCCTGGCCATACCTTACAGTAATGCCATAAACAGACGGCAGTAGAACTGTTTTGGCGTTATCTATATTCCTCGTTCAGCCTTTGAATATGCCTGGAGGCAGCCTGGTAGGCAGCGCTTCCCGGAGACGAGTCGAGCTTGGTCATCTCAAAAGCCCGCCGTGCCTCAGTATAATCCTCCAAGGCAAGTAAAATCTCCCCTTTTTTCAGGTAAACATCTGGTATCTTGCGTTGCCTTTGATTATGTACCACCAGGTAATCTAGCCTAAGCAAAGCCTTACGATAATCCTTAAGCTCGCTTAGCAAATTGGCGTTAGCCATCATCATGGTATAGCGCTTATCGAATGGTATCTGCAAGGTAATCTTCTGGTATAGATAATCGAATACCCTTTCCGCCTCGTTTTTCCTACCCAGGTTTATCAGTATCATCGCCTTCTCGTACAAAGCATCGACCTCGATGAATGAGCCTTTGTAGAATTGGATGATCTCGTTCAGGTGATTCAACGCTTCCTCTCTCATTCCCATCGAATTGAGTGAACGAGCGATGTTGAACTTTGACTGAACGATCATCGGATTATCCAGATATCGATTCAAGAATGCCTGGTATAGCTCTATTGCCTTGTCATAGTTGCCTTTAGCGAATTGCGTCTGTGCCTTATCGTACAGTTCCATGAAGGGAATGGAGCTTTGTTTCTCTCCAAGTTTCTTTTCTTGTGTGGATGTAAGTTTCTCTTTTAGATCATCGAGAAGGTCTCGTGGTAGATACTTGTACCCATAGTACCCCCCCAATCCGATGAAGGCTATTATAAGAGCGATAATGATGTACTTTTTAAAAAGTATAGAGCCTACCGCCTGCCTTCGGCTGCGCTCGATGTTGTACTCCATGAAGTTCTCTGGAGTAATCACGCGTACATCGGGAGCCTTCTTGTCTTCTTCTTCGACCGGGATCGGCTCTTCAGCTATAGGAGCCTTCTCATCAGGCTTTGATGCCGATTGTTGCTTTAGGTTTTGTTTATCATCAGCATTGGATTTCTGGGTCGGCATTACCAGTGTATAGTCAATCGGCTTCACCCTGGCGACTCCCTTTTTTCCAAGCAGGTTTTTAAGCTGTAAGCTCACATAATCATCGCCGGGCTTCAGCCGTTGTAGTCGCTTATAGTAAACGAAAGCCTTGGTCAGGTTCCCCTCGTTTTGATGTCCCTTAGCCAACGAGAGAAGTAAATTATAGTTTTCCTGTTCCTTTACAATCCTGGTCTCCAGCTCCTGAAGATGAGGGACGGTTTTTTCTTCAAGATGAAAATTGCTTTTATTGGTCAATTTCTTGTAGAAGCTTTGTGCGTCTTTATTCTCAGGATCCAGTTTGAGTGCCCGGTTGACCTCCAGCAGGGCATATCCGATGTTTGTCTTGCTTCGCTCATAGATCCTTTTTGCGTAGTCCAGGTACTTATTGGACATCAGCTCGTTTATCTGCTTGATGAAGAATGAGGGATTGGTGATGAATATGCGAAAGTAGTCCTGGCTGGAGAGATTCCCGAACATGCCGCAGATCTCCTTGATCGCTTTCAGCGCCTCGTCGGCGTTGGCATACCTGTCGCTTGGATTCTTTGACATGAGCCGCTCCACGATAGGATGGAACTCGAAGGGGGTAATCAGGTCTATCTCCCACAGCGGCTTGTATTCATTCATGGCTGCTTTTCTGAGTATAGATTGCAGGCTGGTATCGTAAAATGGCTGTACTCCGCTTAGCATCTCATAGAGCATGACTCCCAGTGAATAAAGGTCGGTGCGATGATCCACCTGTTCCCCTGATGCCTGTTCGGGAGACATATAGCAGGGTGTGCCCAGGATCTCACCGGTGCGGGTGAGCATGGTCAGGTCTTCTGCTTTGACCAGTCCGAAGTCAGCTATCTTTACCTGTCCATCATTGCGTGAGATCATGATATTAGCCGGCTTGATATCTCGATGAATGACCCCGCTTTCATGCGAGTGCTTGAGTCCTTTTAGCACCTCCTTGCAGATGAAAGAAGCTATCGGCGGTATGATATTGCCATACTTTCTCTGGAATTCGCTTACCGTCCAACCATCTATATACTCCATGGCAAAATAAAGCTGCCCCTCGTGTTCGCCACCCTCATAGACCTTGACGATATTGGGATGATCCAGCGAGGAATGCGCCTTGATCTCATGCTTAAAGCGACTTATGAACTGGGGATCATCTGCTCCGAAGGAGGGAAGTATCTTCAGGGCGACCGCTTTTTGCAGGCTAGAACTCCTAGCCAAGTAAACCTCTGCCATACCGCCCTTGCCCAAGAGCTTCTGGATACGATAATCTTTGAATTGTTTTAACATAGACCCCTCTTATTGAATAAGCGACCGATCATCCTGATGCTCGATAACTCATATTATAAACATTAGAACAATTTTTCAATATTTAAGATCAGATATCTATTTGAGGTTAAAATCTCCTTTTATACAAGCCGATCTCGATGTTGCTATCATCGAACTGCCAGGTTTGTAGCTGCTCGAAGTGCTCATAAAAGGCATGTTCGCCCTTGCCCTTGATAAACTCAATCGCCTTAAGGGGCTTCTCAGCCAGGTATCCGAATTGTTCGCTATAGCCATGCTCGTTGGACAGCAGAAGATAATCAGCTTGGAATAGTATCGGTATGGGAGAGCCTTTGCAGTCCTCCAGGGGCGATACCTCGAGGTTGGTGATACAAAGAAGCGCCCGGTAATGATTAAAGGTAATCGCATTCGCCAGCGAGTTGTTGAACAGAATCCGCACATCTGCGGTCTCGGCTTTCTGGTTCCAATCGTTTGAGATAGCGGTTAGGATATCCTTGATGGTTGCTATATGCGCGCCTTGATCTTGCGGTTGATAAGCGGCTCGCTGCCATAGAAAGCCGGTTGGGTGATAGGCAACGATTCCCAGCGGCTCCAGTCTTAGATGAACCTGGGAGAGCTTGCCGAGGTCGAAGCTGTAGCAGGCAAACTGCAATGCCCCCAAGATAGCGGTCGCCATTATGATCAGATTTCTTATTTTTTGCCAGGGTATCAGGTTCAACCCCAGACTGGTGAGCAAAGCGACCGCGGGCAGGTATGGAAGCGTATAGCGGGGAAACCTATGGGTAAATAGCGAGAAAATGACATAAGGAACCACTACCCACAAGATTACGATAAGTAAGGGAAAACCTCCCTGCTCGTTTTCATGGATTGAGCTCTTGAATCGGATGACTAAAAATAAGATGGCCAGCATAAATGCTAAAAAATATAACAGTGATACCTGCGTCTCTATCATCAACTTTAGGTAATGCAAAAGACCACTTATGGAGAGAATACTCTGGGGATCATCGCCTACACCTTTTTTTGCTGTATCGCTGGCGAACTGAAAAGCATAAAAAAGATTGCCCAAATACCAGGGCAGCGCGACCACAAAGGCAATAGAATGGCTAATGAAGATATTTGCTAGTATGTCGGCTCGGTTCGATGACTTGACCATCCAGCCATAGATTAGGATCACTATAAGCAGCGGCTCTACGAAGATGAACCAGGGTATCTTGGAGAGTGCCGAAGCCCCCATAAAAACTCCGAGCAGAATGACTATGCTCCTTCTGGTCATCAACTCGGAGGCTAGAAGAAGATAAACCGAGACGGTAACCATGGCTGCCAGTGCGAGATCTGGCCAGCATTGACGAGACATGCCGAATATCATCGGGTAAGTACTCACCAAGAAGGCTGCCACAAGACCGACCGCTCGGTTCCCTAATCGTGTTCCGATAAGATAGGTAAAGATTACAAGAATCGCCATCCATAATATCGACGCATAACAGGCTGCATCATCGGTTCGCCCCAATAGGGTCATAAAAGGCAGTGGTGCCAGGTAGGCAAGTGGAGGGTAGCCTTGATTGGGCACCGTGGTTTTCTGGCAGATGCTGCCGGTCATAATATCGTAGTTCCGAAGGGCGCTTAGGATGTGGAAGTGAAAATCGGTGTGAGCTAGTTGTTCATCAGCGCGCAGCCATACCGAGTTGAGCACAGCATGAGCCAGGATCAAGATAACCAAGATTATGATTGCGGTGCGTTGATCCATAAAACTTTTTCATTTACAGCTTGCTAGCTAACAAAGTTACCAGCAACCCTAGGTCAATTGCGAGTCGATAGGATACATGAGCATATCGATGAAAGCCTCTTTCCCCATGCGCACCTTCTCTTTTTCCTTTATGACATTATCCTTGGTCATGACTAGTCCATATCGCAGGAAGCTTTTTTGGTACAATGCGAAATGCTCCAGTATCTGCTCGACGGTCTCCTCGTAAGCCAGACGGGCAATCTGGGTCCGGATATTATATTTCATGGGCGATCCGCTCATTATCCTCATGGTGCTTTGCCGAGGCTGAAAAAGATAGAAATCGACATCGCGATGCTTTTCCTGGGATAGCTCCAGGGAAGTCTTCCTTCTCGCTTCCATCATGGCTTTTATCGCCTGAAGCGCGACAAATAGACCACCCTTGCTGTTTATGTACCCCCTATTATCAGGTACTCGAAGTGGTATTAAAGGATCGACTATTATGACCAATCCGGCGCCTTTTTCGATAGCGAAGTTCCAGTTTGCCACCCGGGTATATCCGCCATCGATGTACCAATCACCGTCAATCTGTATGGGCGCATAGAATGGAGCCAGTGCGGTGGATGCCCTGATAGCCTTGGTTATCGGGATATGCTTGCGCCCCTCGTCTCCGAAGATGACATGCTCAGAGGTGTCCTGGTTGGTTGCGCCGATATATAGCTCGCACTCTAAGTCCCTGAAATCGTTTGTATATGGGGGCTTGTTCAGGTGGCGCTCGAAGTATGCCTCCAGCTTATCACCCTTGACGAAGCCGACCGGAACGCTCTTGAATATCTCGTTTAACAGCTTTGTATAAGAGCGAGTCCTGATTACATTAGTCCAGAAACGAATAAGCCTGAACAGGTACTCATCGAAATAAAGGTCATATATTGTCTTGGCGTTGACCCTCTCAAAGATCTCCGACTCGCCCTCGAATGCTCTTAGCACCTCCTCAGGGGGTATTTTGTTAGCCAAGATACCACCGAGTATAGCGCCAGCGCTTATGCCACAGTAAATATCCAACTCGGTAACCTTCTTGTTTACTAAAAATGAGTTAAGTGCCCTGACCACTCCCAGCTCGTATAAAAGCCCCTCCAAGCCTCCGCCAGCGAGACATAAGGCAGCCTTTGCGCCGGTTTTTCTTGCTTTTAGTATGCCCTCTACAGCATCGAAGAAGTTATCCCCCTTGAATGGATCCAAGATAAAGGAGCCGATCTGCCTCTTGCCTAGCTCAAAGGTTACCCGGTACAGGTCATCCGATTGCTCCAAAAGGGCTAATATTCGGTCAACTCGATATGGCTTTATGGAGTCGAACTTGGGCAAAAGGTCGATGAAGCGGAACATCTCAACCTGATCGCGTGGTGAGCCTTTTTGGCCTAGCGAGATTCCGCCATCAATAGCTACCAGGTTGAAGTATTCCTGTTCCATTTTCTTGGTTGCATCTACCGCGGTGTACTCGAAGTGAAGATTGAAGTGCCTGATATAGCCGGTTGATTCCTTGCTTTCCCTGAAGCGTGAGATGACAAGAGAACCGTTGTCTCCAGGGCGGATGTAAAGATTTTTCTTCTCCTTAAGAGCTTTGGTGATCGCATTGACCTTGCCCTTGCGGGTGATTAACAGGATCTTTTCAGAATGAAGAAGTGTCATAAGGATTTCCTCATCCAGCCGAGTTAATTAAAAGAACGCTCATTATAATCATATTATAATACCGATGCCCTGAGAATACAATCGGCAAGCGAGCAACCCGGATCCGAAATGCGGTCTTTCAAGAATTTTTTATGGAAATAAATTTTTTTTATCTATTTGTTTCTGTTGCAATTTTAGATATTCCTGTGTATATTTCAAGTAGGTATTGAGTTGGAAGCCTAGAGCAACTTTCTTTATTTTACTGGAATGATTGGCCGATACAAGGTTATCAAGGAGCTTGGTAGAGGTGGAATGGGGATAGTTTATCTGTGCTTTGATCCTGCGCTCCACCGCCATGTGGCGATAAAAACTATAAAAAGTTCGCTTTTTAAGAATTCCGATATTCCCGAGACAGCCATGATAATAAACGAAGCGGTTGCCTCCGGTCAGCTCTTCCATCCTAACATCGTAACCACTCTCGACTATGGCGAATCAGATGGAGCTCCCTTTATTGTCATGGAGTATGTTGATGGAAGCAGTCTTTATAGTTATTTAAGACAAAATAAAACGGTGTCCATCGAACTAGTAGTCAAGTGGGCTTTACAGATACTCTACGGAGTTAATTGTGCTCATAAATACGGAGTTATCCATCGCGATATCAAACCGGGCAATATTCTGCTGACCAGGAATCTCGATGTAAAGATAGCTGATTTCGGTATGGCAACCATAAAAGCCGGCAGGATAGAGCAAGAAAAAGGCGAGCTGCAAGTCCCCGGCACCGCTCAGTACATCGCACCAGAACGGCTCATGGGAATCGATACACCCCAGGGAGATATCTTCTCCGTTGGTGTTACCATCTTCGAGGCTTTGACAGGCGTTCCGCCATTTAAGGGGGAAACTCTGGCTGAGCTGCTAGAAAATATTGCTACCGCTAGAGTGCCATCGCTTAGAAAGCTCGTTCCCGATATACATAAAACACTGGAAAAAGTTATATATACGATGCTCGAAAGGAACATTAAAAAGCGCTACCAAAGCTGTGGAGAGGTAATAAAAGCCTTGGAGCAGCTCCTTGAAAAGGAGAAAGATAAACTACAAAAGGGCAAATCAAATCTGGTTAGACCTACAACTGCCGAGGAGTTCGAGACCAAGAAAATACGAATAATTCAAGATAAGCTCAGAGACTTGAAGCTGACCTTGGTTGGAACTGATAGAGCTGCCCTGAACGAGCTAGGGCTTAACCTTTCCGAGGCTGGATTGAGCGTTAACTCCATTATAAACAAAGAGCTTAGAATAGACCTATTGCCCAAGGAGACTTCCGGGATAATCATTCTTGATTTGAGCAAAACAACCATGGAGAAGGGAATGGAAGCTATTAACTCCCTCACCAAAGAAAAAAGTAATGGATATCGAATAATCTATCTAGTCTCCAGGGAATTGGAAGCAAGGCTGCGAGAAAGGAGCCATCCTAAGGATAAGGAGACAATAATCGAAAGCTCCGAGGATCTTAGGGTTACCAGCTCGATGCTTCTTAGAATCATACGCAACCTGCAAAATGAGCTTATTGGCAACAAGGAAAATGATATCAATGGCAAAAAAATAGAGATTAAAAGCAGCGTGAAGGTCAAAAGAGTAAAGAAGTTGCCTAAAAAATACTATAAAAGACCTCCACCCCTAGAGTCTCCTGTCGATTATGAAAGATACCTTGAGCAGTTGCTCGATGAGGCATTATATCTTGATGCCTTTCAGGATGCTTATGAACTATTCCTCCAAGAAAAAGATAATAAAATCGTAAAGGATATTTATAATCGCTTTTTACAGAAGTTAATGGGGATCTGCCAGACAGATAAAAGGAAAAAGATTACTCTAAAAGAAGCACTAATCGAGCACGGCAATGACCTGGTTCTTAGTGAAGATCTCGAAAATGGCATCCAGTTTCACCTGATTGCATATAGGCTCGAGCCTGATCGTGATACCAGGAACTTGGTCAACTCGGTGCAAAACAGGATCTACCGGAAAACCATATCCCAGATCGGCTCTTTGGACTTCGTGCCAATGATAAATCGCTCAAGGCTTTCAACATTAAATATGCTCGATCTATCCCGTCAGCAATGGGAGATAATAAAGTTAATCAATGGCAAGCGCTCCATCATGGATATTATTATGAGAGTTGAGATCCCCAGATATCAGGCTTGTTTGATGATCAGCAAGCTTCGCGATAGCGGTGTAATCCGTATCATCAAGGCATCGGACAAAGGCTCCTCTGATAAAGATTCATTCAGACCACCTTCCCACTAAAGTTACCCCTTGGAGATTTAGCAAATTGGGGGGCATCCTAAATAAAAACCGCCCGGCTGGATCCTGTTGAAAATCCAGCCGGGCGAGATCTTTTAAGCTATAAAGTAATTCTGAGTTTAGAAGATGCTGTAAGCAACAACTAAACCAGCAACCACGACGCTAACCATCGACATGAGCTTGATTAGGATGTTCAAAGAAGGTCCCGAGGTATCCTTGAAGGGGTCGCCAACCGTATCTCCGATTACGGTCGCCTTGTGTTCCTCGCTTCCTTTGCCACCCATCTCACCTTTTTCGATCCACTTCTTGGCGTTATCCCAGGCTCCGCCAGCGTTTGCCATAAAGATAGCCAGCACGAAGCCGGTCATCAGGGCACCAACCAGCAAGCCCATAACGCCGCCTGGTCCAAGAATGACACCCACTAGTATCGGCATAATGATCGCCATCAGTGAGGGTAAAATCATCTCTTTCTGGGCAGCCTTGGTGGAGATGGTTACACATCTAGCATAATCAGGCTTTTCGGTACCTTCCATGATGCCTGGTTTCTCTCTGAACTGTCGGCGCACCTCCTGCACCATCAGGTTGGCTGCACGACCAACCGCGTTCATGGTCATAGAAGCGAAGACAAACGGTAGCCCGGCTCCGATGAATAGTCCGACCAGCACGATCGGGTTCATCAGGGTAACATTATAAAAAGCCATGAAATCAGCTATTTTCGCTTGTGCCACCTCGATGATCTTGCCGCTGCGTTCCAGCTCCATTGTGGTTATTCCGATGCGCACCAAACCAGCGCGTAACTCCTCAATATAAGCTGCAAGCAGCGCCATTGCGGTCAAGGCTGCGGAGCCGATGGCAAATCCCTTGCCGGTGGCTGCGGTGGTGTTGCCTAGTGAATCGAGGGCATCGGTGCGTTCACGGACAATCGGCTCTTGGTGGGTCATCTCAGCATTTCCTCCAGCATTGTCCGCAATAGGTCCATAAGCATCAGTAGCTAGTGTAATGCCCAGGGTTGAAAGCATCCCTACCGCAGCGATGCCGATCCCGTATAGACCAAGCTCTGTATTAGAAAATCCGCCAGCAAAGGCAAATGCGCAAAGAACTCCTATGGCTATAGCGCTGACAGCGACAGCAGTGCTCATCATTCCGACACCTATGCCAGCGATGATTGTGGTGGCAGGACCAGTTGTAGATTGCTTGGCAATATGTTGGGTCGGTTTGAAATCGTTTGCCGTAAAGTATTCGGTGCCCTTTCCGATAACGATACCGACTAATAGCCCGGCAATGATTGAGAAGGCGATGCCGATGTTGCTGAAGCCAATGATAATCGGCACTAAGATGAGACAGGCTATGGCAATGTAGATCGCGCTAGCATTGATGCCCCTATCCAGCGCCTTGAGAAGCTCCTTCATGGAGATCTTCTCCTCGGTTCTGACCAGATATATGCCCTTGATGCTAAAGACGATACCGGCAGCGGCGATGAGCAATGGGAGGATGACCCCGTTTACTCCTAATCCAGCAGCGACACCCAAAGCCGCGCTAGCCAGGATTGAACCGCAGTAGGACTCGTAAAGATCAGCGCCCATACCAGCGACATCACCGACATTATCGCCGACATTGTCAGCAATGGTAGCCGGGTTCCTAGGATCGTCTTCCGGAATACCAGCCTCTACCTTGCCGACCAGATCAGCGCCAACATCAGCAGCCTTGGTGAAGATACCACCGCCGACACGAGCGAACAGTGCTTGCGATGAGGCACCCATACCGAAGCAGAGCATGGTAACGGTTACAGTATGGAGATCGTAACCCATTATCCATCTTAAAACTATGTACCAGATTGAGATGTCAAGCAATCCCAATCCAACCACGCAAAGTCCCATAACCGCCCCGGAGCGAAATGCCACCCTCAAGCCTTCATTAAGGCTTTTCTTGGCAGCATTGGTAGTTCGATCGCTGGCGTGTGTAGCGGTGCTCAAGCCGATATAACCGCAAAGGCCTGAGAAAAAGCCCCCGGTTAGAAATGCAAACGGCACCCACTTGCTCTGCACTCCCAGCACAAAAGCTAGGAAAAACAGGAATAAGAAAGCAGCAACGAAGAATAGTGCCACAACCGTGTACTGTTGCTTGATGTAGGCGATAGCGCCTGAACGAACAGCATCGGCGATCTCCTTCATCGATTCGGTTCCGCGATCCTCACTCTTCATCTCTTGGAAAAACTTGTAAGCATAGTAAAGGGCGGCGACTGAACCGATGGGAGCTAACCAGAAGAGAACATAACCTACCAGGATGTTACCGATATCCATGGAATACAACCTCTCATCCGTTTAGTGTTGATTGAACTGTAACTTTAAGCTGGTTCGCATCTTTCTTCTTCTTCGGTCATCCTTTGACCTCTCAAGTCTGCGCAATATAAATGGTCGATCAGAAAATGTCAAGAGCATTTTTTCAATTATGTTGCATTGCGTAAAATGATCTGTTATTTAGATGATATCTTTTTGTAAAGAAGTTTTTATTGATGAGAGCTAAAACCCTCGTATTCATCGCATCTGTCCTGATTGGGATTGCAGCATTATTCATCGGATTTACTTACCACGGATTATTCCCCTCTGCTTTAGACCAGGAGATCAGCGGCGATGAGCTTTACTTTAATAATAATCCGCTAAAGGCGCTAGAATGTTACCAGAAAGCGCTGCAAAAAAATCCTGGAACTATCAACGAGGGCGACCTTAGATTCAAGATAGCTGTAATCTACCATGATTACGGTCATCTTATCGGAGATGAAAAGAAAGCTGCAAAGCTTGCTATCAAGAATTACAAAAGGGCTTTGGAGCTTACCGAGGATCCTGAGCGCATTGAGCTTATCAAGCATTGCCTTGAACAACTAAGCCAAATAGAGCCAAGTACCAGCCACAAAGGCTTGGATGCAGAGTTCATCGAAGATGATTTCCCAGTGGTCTTGAAATGTGGGCAGAGGAAGTTAGTAAAAATCCGCATCAAGAACACTGGCTCCGAGCCTTGGTCTGAGCCTGAAGGGGTGCGCCTGGGAAGCTGGAAGGATAGGTTTATCTTCTTTAAGCGGTGCACATTATCTGGTGGACAAACTGTTCAACCCGGCGGCGGCGAGGCTTTCCTGGAGATGATGATCAATGCTCCCAGCAAGCCGGGTGAATATTTCACCGGGATGAGGATGCTCAAGGAGGGCGAAACCTGGTTCGGGGAGCTAAGGTTGATAAAGCGCATTCGGGTTAAGGGGGAGATCGAGCCGCCGCATCCACAGCGAGATCTCAAGGTATCACCAACATCGAACCATAGTCGCGTGATGCTGGTTGGGCTTGATGGAATGACCTGGTACATACTGACTCCCATGATGAAGATGGGTAAATGCCCCAATTTAGATGCAATGATACGACACGGCTTTGCCAATAACTATATGTCCGAGCAATCAATGACCTCCCCAGCGCTGTGGACAACCATGATAACCGGTAAAAGTCGCCAGGTTCACGGCATAACCGATTTCACAGTACCTGGAGATCAACCTTTCCTGAAGATCCCTATTAACAGCCTGATTAGAAGATGCAAAGCGCTTTGGAATATCCTGTCCGAGGGGGGAAGGAGCGTGGGGGTGATAAACTGGTGGGCTTCATACCCCGCGGAGAAGGTCAATGGATTCCTAATCTCGGAGCGAAAAAATATTTCTATGAACCATCTCGCTTATCCCGAAACGCTTGAAGATGATTATGCGATGCTCATCAACAGCATAAACGATGCCTGGGAGAAGGGGAATTCATTGCCCGAAGGTCTATCCTTCCCTGACTATGAAACCTTAGTTAAACTCAAGGATGAAATCTTGGATGTAAAAATAGAAGGCGCAGAGACTATCAATGCTATGGTGCGTGATGATATCCTCGTTTATAGCGCGGCAAGAAGGTACTGGGCAGAGGGACTAAATGATTTCAGCGCCTATTATTTGCGCTCATCCGATGTGTGTGGACACCTGTTATGGCGTTATTTTGAGCCGGAGACCATCGGACTGCCGATAAAGATGGAGCCAGAGATGACACAAATGTTCAACTCCGCGCTCCCCAAGATTTATTCCTTCCTCGATAATGCCAGCGGTTTCGCTGCCGAGGTAGCCTGCGAGAATACTGACATTCTTCTCGTATCTGATCACGGTATGAGACAGTACTGGCTGGAGGGGAATTACTACCATGACTTGAATAGGCTCTTCGAGGCTCTCGGGTTGATGGTGCAGGATAACTGGGAAGATAGCATTATCTATGATTCCACGCGCAGTGGACAGGTCGCCTATAGCAGGGTACTGAATATCAACCGAACTAACCTGAATACTAAAGAAACACTCAGCAACATTCAATACGAGCAAAGGCTTCGAGAGATATCCGACCTTCTATTATCAATAAGAACAACAGATGGACGACCGCTATTCGAGTCAATAAGTATCGAGCACAATAGGTTCAAAGATACTGATGATAGGTTTCCTCCAGCAATACGGGTCAATATAAATCCGAATCTGCCACATGATGGTATGTTACATCTCCCGAATGGAGGTAATCTGCCCGTGAATGAGGTTGTAGCTCCCCCTCATATTAGCGGAAACCACGATATGAAGGGGATCATAATCGGTTGCGGAGCGGATTTTCGCGTTACAGGTTCCTCCGAGTATCCGGATATTTACGATTTGGCACCGACCATCCTGTACCTTCTTGGAATGCCGCTGCCTGAAGATTTCCCAGGCAGAGTGATGTTGGAGTATATAGACAAAGGCTTCAAGGATTCACATCCAATTGATACCATCCCCACCTACGAGGACGGTTCTATAGTCCCTGTATCTCAACTCTCTCCCCACCCCTCGGACAAGGAGGTGCTAGAAGGCTTGCGCGCCTTGGGATATATTCAATGATAGGCTGTTCAGGTCAATAATCCAGGATTGATAGATGTTTTATCTTGGGATGTAACCAGAACCTCAAAGAGTCCTTGCTTTCTTTATCCAGGATTGCATTTAATTCATTCTGCCAACCGAGGGACCTAATTAGAGCCAATATATCTAACCTTTTCAATAACTTAGCGGTAATAGGTCTTTTTTCATCACCAAATAAAAAGCACTTAAAAAACTCCCTTGCGACATCTGTGTTCAAAGCACGAGCGATTAATTGAGCTAGCTCACCAGAGCTTAAGGGAAGGAAATAAACTGTATCATCGAATACCACCGGCTTAGATTCATAGGGACCGACAGCCTTAAATTTTAATGATTTATAGAAGCCGGAGACAGCAACCTTCCATGGAAGGAAAGTATAATCTCCAACTCCAAACACCGAAAAAGCAGGTTGTTTTTTATAAATATTACTTGCCCTTTTATCAAGTAATCCTTTATGCTCGCAAAGATAATTCCAAGTCTTCGGTGCCTTGTCTTTGATATAACTTGTGCTTTCTCCAAGCCTTTTTTGTGGTACGAGCATATACTTGTAAACCGGCTTATCCTTATCAATATCGGAGCTTTTAAGCATCGGATATAGAAAATCATCCTCCAGTTCCACGATCTCCCCCAAGCTATTTTTGAATCCTGCATCGTTTTTATAAAGCTCCATGACTTTACTGCAATCATGTTTTATTCCAGAACGCCAATTATATGAGTCGGTTGCGATTAAGTGCTTGAGTTTATGGTAACTTTTGATCTCAGAAACTAAAACGCCGTCTTCTGTTCCGATCGACTTGAGAGGAATTTTACTTTGATAGAAGGATTCATAGACTTCATAGAAATACTCTTTGCGGGGGGGATAGAACTCAATATATAATAATCCAGCATCCACCGAGACACCAAAATGATTTCTTGAATCTAAATAATAGAACCGATAATCTGACAGCATTAAACTCTTATTACGACAAAAGCAATATAGTTTCCTGGATGTAGAGTACTTTACAATCATTGCCAATACAGCTTTCCTACCGTTTAATATTTCTATAAGCTGCATTAACATATTTTCAGATATATCAAAATTGCTTGCGCCAGTAATAGCATCAAGTCCTTTAATATTGAGGAAATTATATTTTTGTGGTCGATTTGAACTGCCAAATGTACTGAGATGTGAATTAGTAATCCATGGTGGATTACCTATAACTAAAATGGGATTAGGTAATCGTTTAATGGTATCAGCCCATCCGAATAAAAAGAAATCCTCATTAAATAATTTGATATTTCTTTTATTTGTTATATTAGAAAGATCTTCTCGTAAATTTTCTATATAATCAGAATTAATATCCAAGCCAATAACTTCACACACATCCTCAAATGCACTAATGGAAGCTGTCAGAAAATTTCCTTTTCCGCAGGTTGGTTCTATTATACTAGCAGGCTTTAGTCCTTGTTGTTTTAGAAAATTGCATATTTCAGTAGCCAAGGATAATGGAGTTTGAAAATCACCGTATTCCTTTTTTCTATTACTGTAATCCATTCTAACCACCACTAATTAACCTTCTGAGACCATCTATATCCCCTGCAATTTTGATCACACGACCGTATTGGAGTCGCCACTGCAAAGCGTTGGAAATGGTCAAGTATCCCTGTTTCGGGGGATTGGACAGAATCTCATCAGCAAGCTTTTTTGCTTGTATGTCATCTATGGGAAGGTTTCGTTCCTGAAGAAAAGCAGCGATATCCTCTTCATTTCCATTATGCTCAATAATATTATGAATTCCCCTGGTGGTTACATAATCACCAGTTAGACTTTTATCAATGTATATAAGATGGACGATCTGTAGAGTCGTATATCTGCCTTGACGATCATCGGTCTTTTGATAGACAAAAAGCAGCAATCCATAACCTAAGCCATATACCTTCTGTCTTGCATCTCTGTAGGGACAAGATGATTGCGGCTGGACTATGCTAGTAACTTTTATGTCTATTTCCAGCTCAGGGAAATCGATTCCAGAAGCAAAGGAGCCTTTTTCATACTGGTATTTTTGCTCCAGATGCTGATGGAATTTATGCTCGATAAATGTACCTATGGATTTACCATCAGATTTTCCATATAGTTCTCGTTCTTTTATAGAAGCTTGCAACTCTGAAAATACCTTTGCTTCCTGTAGCAAATTCTCCAATGTCAATGGTTCTTTTATCACCATCATTGCTCCTTTTCTTATTTTATCCATCAATCTAAAGATAATCAATCATTTTAAATTACTTGCTCAACCAATCGATATGATCGAGGCTTAAATTAGTATCTCCTTGAAATAACCCATGACTTAAACAGACTCTACAGCGCAATTTTTTATGCAATAGACGCTTAATACCCGTATATGCTATCTTCTTAGTTAATGGAAAAAAACGATACATACTGGATGCGGCTGGCTATCCATGAAGCTAAGCGGGGTGCGCAGATGTGTGAAGCACCTGTTGGAGCGCTTATTACGCTCCAAGGGGAAGTGCTGGCTGCGACCTGCAACCTGGTGGAGACAAGGAGAAACCCGCTCGCTCACGCCGAGATGCTGGCTATTGAGGCTACCTCAAAGAAGTTGGGCAACCATCGCCTTGATGGCTGCGAGCTATACTGTACGCTTGAGCCGTGTCCCATGTGCGCTGGAGCGATGATCCATGCCCGCATCAAGCGACTTGTCTTTGGCGCTTATGACCCCAAGTGGGGCGCTTTCAACTCCAAGCTCTCCCTTTTCGAGCCGGGATTGTTCAATCATAACATAGAGGTTATTCCCGGCCTGCTCCAAGATGAGTGCAGCGAGCTTATGAGCGCATTCTTTAGGCGCTTACGCACTGGAAGATGACTCTTTTGGTAAAAGCAAACCTACCATGCGATACCAAGCAAAGACAATAGCAGCCATCAGCAGCCCGGTCGGCATAGGCGCCATCGGAATCATCAGGCTCAGCGGAACAGAGGCACTCCATATCATAAGAAGGCTGGCTCCATCACTGCCCGCTCTCGATAATCTGGAGCACCGCCGAATCTATGGCGCTAGTATCATCGATCCAGGATCGAACAGTCTGCTAGATCGTGCATACATCGCCATGTTCAGAGCGCCAAGAAGCTATACCGGTGAGGATATGGCAGAGCTTTACTGCCACGGCAATCCGCTGCTGATGCGCAGAATACTGGATTGCATGTTTGCACTCGGTGCAGAGCCGGCTGAACCTGGCGAGTTCACCAGGCGCGCATTTTTAAACGGCAGAATGGAGCTTTCGCAGGCAAGCGCGGTGGCTGACCTTATCGCAGCCCGTTCCGATGCCGGGATTAAGGTCGCAGCTAAAGCACTTGCATCACCCGCCGGCGGAAAGCTCAAAGAATATACCCAAAGACTGCGCTCGCTTCTGGTCGAAATCGAGGCGGCGCTTAACTTCCCCGAAGACGATATCGAGGTAATAAGCAGGGATAAACTGCGCGGTGAGATCACGGGATTACTTCACGGTTTGCAGCTGCTTTTATCGTCATCGAGGAACCTGGCGCCATTATTCGAGGGTATAAAGACGCCCATCCTGGGTATTCCCAATGTTGGCAAGTCGCGCCTGTTCAACCTCCTGGTCAAGAAGGATCGCTCCATCGTAAGCGACATTCCCGGCACCACCAGGGACTATATCAGCGAGGAGATAGCCATCGGCGAATATACTTTCACCCTGATCGACACTGCCGGGTTTCGGCGAGCCGGTGATGAGATCGAGTTGGAGGGGCAGCGACGCGCCACATTGCTTGTCAGCGAGGCTGATATGCTCATAGTACTGCTTGATGGCTCGCTGCAACCCAACGATGAGCAACTAGGACTACTCGATGCCTCAAATCCTGGTGCCGATAAAAGGCTGGTGCTCTTCAACAAGGCTGACTTAGCGTTCAAGTGGGATGATGATACCTTGAAAAGGCTTGGGTTGACCGATGCATTGCACATCTCGGCAAAGTTCGAGACCGGCATTGATGAGCTAGAGAGAGAGCTTATCAATAAAGCCCAGCAGCACTTCTCCGTTGACTGCAAGGAGGAGCTGATCTATGATCTGCGCCAAAGAAGGGCGATCTCACAAGGAGCAAACGAGATTGGGCGGGCACTAGAAGCGATCGATAATGAGCTTTCGTTGGAATACATCGCATTTGATCTACGCCAGGCGCTGAATCAGCTTGGCATACTGACCGGCGAGGTTACCAGCGAGGAAATCCTCGATGAGATCTTCTCCCGCTTTTGCATAGGAAAGTAGTGCATAAGCCATGAAAAAAATAGATTACCTGGTCATTTTCGTAATCATCAATATTCTCATCCTTATCGCCTTCTACTGGGCATTCAAGGTTCCAACCATGGTCAAGGTCGAGGTAGTGGGCAACATGGCAAAGGGCTATGTCAACGGCAAGCTCCTTTCAACGCTGACCATCAACCGACAAGGCTTCGAGAAGGGCAAGGTCGGCTTACATGTGCATGGCGAGATCTTCCCCCAGGCGTGGGACTGGATCGTGGTCAAGGACTTTTATACCGGCGAGATTCTCTTCTCCGATGGCTTCGGCTTGGAGAAAAGCAAACTGGATGACCATTACCCTGTGCCGTGGAAGCGCAATGCAATCAACGAGATATACCCGCTGCTCTGTGGGCGCATGGTCGATGGAAAGGCGTTCATCGTCGGCGGTTATGACCATTGGGATGATTATGTCGTAGAGGCGAGGCTGTCGCGTGGCCTCGATGCAGGCGTGCTGGTAAGGGCTAAGGATGCCAAGCGAGGGATCCTGTTCCATGTCCGTCCCAAGCACGAGGATGTCTTCTGGAACTACATCGAGAACGGTCAAGAGGGAGCGCCTCTTTCAAGCAACCTGTGGAGCACGCCGTTTTTGTACAATGTGCGCATGATAGTGGTGCGGCTCATTCCAACCTACTGGCTTGCGCTGGTTATCATTGTTTGTGTTGTAGCAGCCTATCTGGCATTGTATCTTATGTATCACCATCTCTATCCGCTTCTGGTTAAGCCGGTTCATCTCTACGAGAAAGCGCTTGAAAAAGCTAAGCAGCCAAGACTGCGCAAGATACTTGTCTCCTCTATGGCTATTTTGCTTTTTATCTCATCCTTCATAATCAACCTGCACATCGCATCAGCGGTTTTAGACCGGATACCTCATGTCCAGGACAGCATATCGACCCTGTTCCAAGCCAAGGTCTTTGCCAAGGGAAGGTTCTATCAGCCTTCTCCTGAGCCAAAGGCGTCCTTCGACTTCGAGATGATAGTGAACAAGAACGGCAAGTGGTACACCAAGTACCTGCCGGGGCACTCACTTGTGATGGTTCCTGGCGTCTGGCTGGGCAAGCCTTGGTCCATGGGAGCGCTGTTTGGCGCTCTGAGCGTGGTACTCATCTTTCTTATCGGCATCAGGATGTACTCGTTCAAGGTGGGATTTCTGGCTGGATTATTGACCACCAGCTCGCCATTTTTCCTGTTCATGAGCGGATCCTATATGGCGCATACCTCGTGCCTGCTGTTCGTGGCTTTATTCATCTACTTGTTTGTGCGAACTTACCAGGATGGCAAGAATGTGAACGGCATTCTAGCCGGTCTTGCCATCGGCATGGCAGCGATAATAAGACCGTGGACTGCCCTAGCAATGGCTACCCCGGCTGCATTCTATGCACTAATCGACCTATTAAAAGGGAATAGAGCAAGGTTGAAGCCTTATTTTTTAATTGTACTCGGAGCCATTCCGCCGATATTGTTTTTGTTGACCTTCAATACGGTCTGCACGGGCAGTCCCCTCAAGTTCGGTTATCATGTTTACTCCGATGTTGACAGGCTCGGCTTCGGGGATGTCGGGTGGTTCGGCAGCCACTCGGTGCGCCAGGGGATGCGCAATGTGGAGCTTAACTTCATGGTGCTTCTGCATCACCTCTTTGGCTGGAAGCCATACTTGACCCTAAGCTACCTCTTGATTCCGTTTGTATTGTTCACCAGGAACAGGTGGGACTGGTATCACCTGGCGAGCTATATCTGCCTTGTCTTGGGTTATTATTTCTGGTGGTATCACGGGATCTGCTATGGACCGCGCTTCTGGTACGAGGCTATGCCTGCCTTTACTCTACTTAGCATCATAGGCGCGCAGAGACTGGCTGATGTCGCCTTGAGGGTGAAGAATCGGCTTTTCAGCGGCGATGCTGAGCGAGGGAGAAGTCTATCGTTCATTGTCGCATTTGCGCCGATGGTTTATTTCATCATAGCTTTCAACCTGGCTGATTATCTTCCCTACAAGGCGCGCACCGAGTACAAGGGCTACAACTTCACCAATCCAGCAATCATTGAGCAAGTCAAGGCTCAGGGCATAAAGAATGCTGTGGTCTTCATCAAGGAGGGCATGTTCTGGTCGGTTTACGGGTCCGTGTTTCACCTAAACAGCCCGGATCTGGACACGGATGTAGTCTATGTGCAGGATCGTGGCGCCGAGTTGAACCGGAGGGTGGCGGCAAAGTATCCAGGGCGCAGCTATTACTTCTACAACGGCGCTCAGCTAAAGCCATACAGTCCTTGACGGATTACTTTTTTAAATAAGGCTCGAAATTAGGTATTGATTCTCATTAAAAGGGAGATTAGTTTTGGTGATGTTACATACAATAATGAGGCAGGTAAGATGAAAAACAAAAGCAGGCTATTGATTTTCCTACCGGGATTGCCATCTTTTTTCCTTGCCCGTCCTTTCGGCGTCTCGTAGCCATCGTCTTCTCACTGACATTCCAAAGTCAAAAGGAGCAGAGTAAAACCAAGATATAATATTTGAAGAGGGGGAGGACCCTATGTGCTTGAAGGGGTTGTCAAAGAGACTTAGTTTGAGGGGTCTAATATCTCTGAGGCTTGAGTAGAGAGAGATTCGATGGATCCTCCCCATTGTCTATGAAAACACCCCTTTTCCTATTTTCCATCTTTACTACATACCATGCATAAAGACTCATGTCAAATCAAGATTGCTACTTTCCAAAAATTATGGCTAATCGAGGTTATCATACATTCATTCCCTCCAGCGCCTCCTCGGCTGTCTCGCGGACATCTCGGTTAGGATCATTGAGAGCTCTTTGTAAAAATTCCTTGCTCTTGGGATCCTTTATCAACCCCAGAGCATAAGCCGCATCTCCTCGAATATTGTCATCCTTGTTCTCAAGTAGTTTACATAGCTCCATGGTGATCCCCTCCAGTGTCTCCGGTGCCTCCTCAGCAGCGACCTCGATGAGCCTGAGCGCGGTCATTCGATTGGACATATCTGGCTTGGTCAGTAGATCGAGCAATCGCCGGTTTGCCCCATGGTGCTCCTTAAGGGTTCTCAGTGCCTGGGCTAGCTCTCCATGATTCAACTGCGATACCAGGGTCATTCCCCAGGCTTCATCATCGGTTTCAGTGGAGATCAGCTTGATAAGATCCTCTGTACTGATCCCGCCGACCCATCTGGCTGTACCGCCTATAAACACGGTCGGTACTGAGGATACCCCGGCTTTATTAGTCCTGGTCGCAAAGCTTAACGAATCGATTATCAAGTGCTTTACGCCATCAAAGGATAATGCGAGTTGATTGAGAATTAAAACCGTCCTTGGACAATGGGGACACTGCGCACTGATGTAAGTCTCAAGCTCATAGCTTCGATCACCCAATTGTAGGTTCTTAAACACATCTTTACTATCGCCACTGGCAGCCGATCTTATGCTCCTGCAGAAGACATCCCACTCGAAGCCGGTCGGCACAGCCGCATATAGGATACCGCTGCACGAGGCGCTGCGCAGCTCCAGATGGGGAAGTTCCGCACTACTGTCTTCTTTCTTAACAGCAATTTTATCGATTAGCCTGGATAGCTCCTCAGCCACTTCCATGAGCTGCAATGTCAGTGGATGTCCATCTACCGTGTCTCTTACCACTAATTCAACCAGCGCAGGCAGGCTACCAAGGAGATCCTTCGCCTTCTGTTTATGTGTAGCGTCCAACAATTTCAGCCCTCGTTTTCTATCTCGGTTGTCTTTATACGACTTATAATAGCGCTAACCTGACCCAACATTCAAATATAATTTGCTATGCACGCAAAGGCGCGCAAAGTTTAGAAAAGAAAAAGAACCTCACGCAAAGACGCAAAGAAAATAAAGAGGATGGCTCTTTAATTATTCCCTCCAGGGCTGAAAAAGAATTATGCCTATAATAATAGTTAAATAAGGTGCAATACCGACCAGGGACATTTGAGGCTGATCCAATACAGAAAAATCAAACACAAGATGCGAATCCAATCCTAGATGAACCACTATCGTTCCCCATACTAGTCCACCATTCAACTCCACGAGCAAACAGAGAAAGGCAGAGATGATAAAGCCTGCAACCATTGAATACAGGGTCATGGCGAGTCCAAAGCGATCCATCTGGATTATATGCATCCCGCCAAATACGATACTAGTAGCCAATGAAGCGTGGATAAAACTATATCTGCGCCTTAGATGCCCAAAGATGTATCCTCGAAACGCGGCTTCCTCAAGCAGCCCTTGTCCTAATAATAATGATGAAATGATAAACAAAGGCTGCGGTGCTAAGACAGGTTTGCTCGATTCCATGATGAAAACGACCGTATATAGAAGAAGAGGTATCACTCCCATGATAAGGCACTTCCCAAGTCCACTTCCCTTTATGGGTCCAAGACCCAAAATATCCAATGGCTTGAACTTGGTGTAAGTATTCTCCTGCTGGTTTCCCCTAATATAGTAAACAACTGCCAGGTAAAGCATGGTCAGCCGCAGAAAGTCCTTGAGCAAGCCATGAGCATCAAAATCAAGTACCGGCAGTAAGAAGAGCAGCTTGCTCAGGCAAAAGATAGCGATGACCTGAGTTATTGGACTCTGCAAGAGAGTCCTCCTTGAGGCGATCATTCCTGCACAATAAGAGCAGGCATGACACCGAACAATCCTCCATGATCCAGTGCCAATACCCAAAGCAGGTAGTGTCCTTGCGGTAGCGGTCCTTGCACCTGTGGTAAGTGCAGGCTGTAGAATCCATCGCCGGCTGGTGAGATATCGTTTACTCCCCCGTCATCATAAAGGTATATTGATGTAGCCGCCCCATCGAAGAATATCTCAGGATTTCCAGCCAGGTCCTCATCCGTGATGAGTGCCACTATGACCAGGTTGCCACCGGAGATTGAATCCAGGGCGGTTGTCCAGTAACCTTGGCATAAGACAATCGGCGATGTGCGGTCGATGTTTACTATGACCTTCTCGGTCGGGATCTCCACATTTCCTGCATTATCAATCGCCCTAGAAAGCAGCGTGTATCTGCCTTCCGCAGGGGAGTTCCAAGTATATATCCAGCTTGTCGTGCCGGTTGCATCGGTAAAAGTTCTACCATTGTCAGTGCTTACCTGGATCGATTCCACTCCGCTTCCACCGGGAGCATCATCAGCATAGCCTATAACCTGGATATGTTTTGCTGACAAGTAATCTCCATTACCCGGCGAGGTTATTCTTGAAGTTGGCGGTTGCTCATCCTGGTATTGGACATTAAAAGTAAAGGGACCCACCTGGTTGATGTTGCCGCTATCATCCCATGCGCGGACATAATAGTCTATTTGGCTTCCAATTGGTTGCCCCGGCATCTGCCCTATAAAGCTATCTCCTCTATAGCGAATCATTTCTGTCTCAAAGGCTTGCCTTGCTTTAGTTTCCAAGGTGGATACCGTGTAGCGCAACCTTACCTGGGCAACTAGATGGTCATCGGTTATCGATGATACCTTGACCACATAAGGACCCTGCGTATCTGAGGTATCATCCAGCGAGCTGACTCCATTGATGCCGGGAGCAACCGTATCAGCAGGCTCTTCGGAGAGGTAATACAACTGGCTGCATCCGGTGCCTAGGTTTACCTTGCCTATATGGATGGGGCTAAGGTCATCGGCGTTCAGGATGGACAATGATTTGTCGGTCTTATTGTGCACATATAAAAGATTCATCGGGGTGATCAGCATCCTTTCCGGATAGTCTCCCACCGTAGCAGGCGATCCCGGCATTAGCTCGAGCGTATCCGCCTTGAACTGGGAAATGCTATCCTGCCCGCTGTTGGTTACATAGACGCTGTTATTCTTAAAAGAATAAAGCACATCACCGGGCATGACACCAGTTGCAACGACTCGGTACATGGGCATCGTTGTTGGAGCTGAAGATATATCTATAGCTCCCAGGTTGTTGCTGTTGTTTCCGATTACATAGAGAAGCTCGTCCCAAAGGTTGATCTCCAGCGCAATGGGACCATTTATTCCATGCCCGGTCAGATCAATGGTTTTTACAAATGCAGGTGTGTTGTTTGCAGTTGAAAATACGCTGATGTTATCGCTCTGGAAGTTGGCTATGTAAAACAGGTTATGCGCTGAATCATAGACTATATCGAGGCTCTTTGCTCCGCCGGTAGCTACCGTGGTGGTAAGCGATGGGATGTTTTCTGTAAGGCTAGCTACCATTATGCTATCGCTGCTTTTGTCTAGTATGTAAAGGATATTCCTTCCTGGGATACGAACCATGGAGACCGGGTTTCCCACCCCCATTGATGCCGGCGAGTTGGTGATATCTTTGAAATGGTCGAGATCTATTACCGAAACCAGGCAATTCCCCTTTGATGTCTGGGTGCCTGCAATATAGAAGTAATCCTTGTCTCGAAGGTATGTCATACACTCTGGTATCAGGCTTTGGTGCAGCGGGTATGGAGAGTCGAAGCCGAAGGTCTGTGTCCAGCCATTTAACCCAAGAATGCTCCTGTTCTCGGTATCCGATATGGCAACCATTCGCTGGGGTATTGAGACAGCTAGGGGATCGATCACTAGATCGCCAGCAAGCTTCATGTAAAAAACTAGGTAATCCTGGTTGACTCCATCGCTACCTATACCGATCGTAATGGGATCGATGCCCAAGAATGCCTGATCCTGCATGGTATTTAGCAGTGGACTGAAGATCTCGTTGAATGGAAGGGCTTGATCGACCTCAACCAGCATATCCTTGACTGCATCCTTGACCTGCTGTTGGGTGGTTTGCTCTAGGATACCCATATCCAAAACAATAACATCCACATAAGGCGCGCCCTGTTGGTCCTTCTTTACCCTGATATCAAAGGAGGCTAGCTCCGATTCGGGATCGAACAAAAGTTCGATATCGAACTTGACATAGACCGAGACCTCGAAAGCCAAAAGCTCTCTTCCCTGGTGGATGACATAAAGCGCCAGGTTGCTTCGATTTATGTTCATCTCGCCGACAAGGTCCGAAATAAGGGTTATGTTACAATCTGAAGCAGAGGAAACCAGCGCTTTCATGTAATCCTGTGGGTATCTTTGGTAAAGCTCAGGCAGCGTATCGCTCACTGTATCGGTAATAAAAGGAATCCCCAGGGGCTCGGTGTGAGAATCGTCCAACTGAAAGTCAACGAAATGAGCATCAAGCAAGATATTGAGTATGGAGTTGATTAGATCATCGGAGATGATGAAACCCAGATCAAACTCATTGATAGTTCCTGGAATAGTAGTTCTCCCCGGAGGAGGGATATTCGGCAATGTAAATGGAAGGTGATCAGATGTGCGACCATTGACCGGCATGAAACCGCCTTCTACCAGGATCTGGGTGCCGGCTTCATTGGCGAAAAATTCATCAAGCTGCGAGTCAACTAGAAATGGGATATCCGAAAGCACGGTAGCGAAAAGGTTGTGCAGGTCGAAGAGCGGATTGCCATCAAACACCGTGTTTACTCCCTGTTCAAAGGCTTCTCGCATCGGTTCTTCGACATAATTGGGCATAAATGTCTCTACGATGAACTCCAGAAGCCAGCCGGCAATACCCTCGAAGTGAGTCTCCAGGTTGCTAGTGGTCAGTTGATAATTCAAGCCGATGAATCCAACACCCAGCTCCTTTACCGTTGGCACTAATTCTCCGCTGACATCGACAGTAACTTGAATATTGCCTGAGACATCACCCATCAAGGGCACATTCTTGATCAAGACATCCAGATAAGCCTTGGGGATATGCACCTCGATTAGCTGGGTTGCCGGGGGCAGGGCTGAGATGGTGCCGCTGACCTCCCCGCCATAATCGAGGATGATTTGGTTAACGATGATGGTTGTGCCTAGTGGACCAGGAACCTCGGTCTCGATGATCTCGGTTAGATCCAGGTTTGCGACCACCGGACCGATCTTTTGGGACATAAAATCCAGTCCACTGGGTGTAAAATAGACTCCCAAGCCGTTGGGGATTATATAGTTATTAGGCACTGCGTACTTTTGCAGGGCATGGACTTGCACACTAGAACATGTCAGTATTACGACCGACAATAACAATGCGCTAAGAAAGCACCACCTACATTTCATAGTCTGCTCCTATGCATCTTAGAGGAATATGATTCACAGCGATCAAACATATTGATAATCTATCATATCCTCACCTTAAACAAAAACAGCAGCCATAAGGGCTTTCAGATGCTAACGCTTATGGTAGTAAAATAATACCAATCTGTTATTGTTATGGTATAATAAGTCTTGATTTTATCGATAAGAATAAGGTTGTGAATGATCATGGACAAGGTTTACGATCCCAAGAAAAGCGAGAGCAAATGGTACGATGATTGGCTTAAGGCGCGTCTTTTCCACGCCGACGAGAACTCTAAGAGACCACCATACTGCATAGTGATCCCTCCCCCTAATGTTACCGGCTACTTACACATGGGACACGCACTCAATAACACGGTGCAGGATATACTGATTCGCTATAAGAGCATGAAAGGCTTGGAGACCTTATGGCTCCCCGGAACCGACCATGCCGGCATCGCCACCCAGAATGTCGTGGAACGGATGCTTAAAAAACAGGGCATTTCAAGACACGACCTAGGCAGGGAAGCGTTCCTGGAAAAGGTCTGGGAATGGAAGGATAAATACGGCAGTCGCATCATCGAGCAACTTAAGCGCTTAGGCTGTGCCTGCGACTGGGAAAGGGAGAGGTTTACACTCGATGAGGGGCTTTCCAGGGCGGTAATGGAGGTCTTCGTTCACCTTTACAATAAGGGGCTTATCTATCGAGGAAACTATATAATCAATTGGTGTCCGCGCTGCCAGACTGCCTTGTCTGACGAGGAATCGGAGCACGAGGAGCTTAGTTCTCGACTTTACTACATCCGGTATCCTGTCGTCGGCAGCGAGGACTCAATCATAGTTGCCACCACCAGGCCGGAGACCATGCTCGGCGATACAGCAGTGGCAATAAATCCCACAGATGAGCGCTATAAACACCTTGTGGGCAAGAAAATACTCCTTCCCCTGATGAACAAAGAGATCCCGGTGATCGAGGATGACTTTGTTTCTGTCGAGTTTGGCACCGGTATCGTCAAGGTTACCCCATACCATGATCCCAATGACTTCGAGATGGCACAGAGACACAACCTGCCAGGCATAGTGGTTATCGATAAGGCTGGAAGGATGAACGAAAACGCCGGCGATTACAAGGGCATGGATCGCTTCAAGGCTCGCAATGAGATACTGCGCGACCTGGAGAAGCAGGGATACCTGGAGAAGATCGAGAAGTATAGACACTCCGTGGGACACTGCTACCGCTGCAAGACGGTGCTTGAGCCATATCTCTCCGAGCAGTGGTTCGTTAAGATGAAGCCGCTCGCAGAGCCTGCTATCAAGGCAGTAAAGGAAGGCAGGATAAGATTTTATCCCTCGCGCTGGACAAAGGTATATCTCGATTGGATGGAGAATATCAGGGATTGGTGCATCAGCCGCCAGCTCTGGTGGGGGCACAGAATACCGGTTTGGTACTGCGATAGCTGCCGAAAGATGACGGTTGCCGTAGAGCCACCGGAGCGATGCGCGCACTGCGGTTCGCAAGATATAAATCAGGATGAGGATGTCCTCGATACATGGTTTTCATCCTGGCTGTGGCCATTTTCCACTATGGGCTGGCCTGAAAATACTAAAACATTACGCAAGTTTTATCCTACCTCGACCCTGGTTACCGCATTCGAGATACTCTTCTTTTGGGTTGCACGGATGATCATGGCTGGATTGGAGTTCATGGGCGAGATACCTTACCGGGATGTCTATATCCACGGCATCGTAAGGGATGCTGCTGGAAAAAAGATGTCCAAGTCCTATGAGAATTCCATCGACCCTCTTGATATGATCGAAAAATATGGAACCGATGCTCTGCGCTTCTCGTTGTTGTTAATTACGCCAGTAGGACAGGATGTCCTTTTTTCCGAGGACAAGATCGAGATAGGACGCAACTTCTGCAACAAGATCTGGAATGCCTCCCGGCTTTTATTGATGAACCTGGAGGGATTTGAGCAACAGGAACTGGATGTCAACAATATTACTCCCTATGACAGGTGGATATTATCCAGGTTCAACAGGATACTAAAGAACATGGAAGAGGGCATGGATGCTTACCGGCTAAATGAAGTCGCTATGACCATCTACAAGTTCTTCTGGGACGAGTTCTGCGATTGGTACCTTGAGTTTATCAAGCCGATAATCTACAAGGAGAACCAGCATCCTGCCCGCATGCAGACGCTGAATACCGCCATAACCATGCTCAATAACGCAATGAAGGTGTTGCATCCCTTCATGCCCTTCATAACAGAGGAGATCTGGCAGCATTTGCCAGAAGCTGAGGGATTCCTAATGAAAGCACCATACCCCTCGGTCGATGAGAGATTGATCGATCCTGGGATCGAGGAGGAGATCAGCCTGGTCATAGATGTCATAAGGGCAGCCAGGACCATGCGCACGGAAAATAATATCAAGCCCCAGATCAAGGCACCGCTGATCATCAACAGCAAAAACAAGAGCAACCTTGAGATCCTTAACAATTATCGGGATGCCATTATCCAGATGGTGCGCCTCGAATCGCTCGATATAAGAAGCGATGTAAAAAAGCAGTCATACTCGGCAACTACGGTGGTTAGGGACATAGACATATACCTGCCGCTTAGAGGATTGGTGGATGTCGATACCGAGCTGAGCAGGCTGCACAAACAGCTCGATAAGATCGAGAAGGAGATAGAATTCTTCGAGAACAAGCTGGCAAAGAAAAGTTATGTCAACAAGGCGCCGGCAGAACTGGTGGAAAAAGATCGCCAGAAGCTCCAATATCAGCGAGAGAAGGAAGCTAAGATAAGGCAAGCAATCCATGTCCTGCGTAACATAAGGCAGTGGGAGATGGTCATGGAGGATGATAATGAAGCCCCGGATGATGAGCTGAAAAAGCGATAATCGCTATGAGAAATATAATCGAGCCTAACTGGAACGCATATCTTGACCCGGCGCTAAGGGAGGATATCGGTAGCGGCGATGCTTCCATATACGCCCTCGCAGAGCCGAACAAGAAGGTCAGCGCCAGGTTTATCCTCAAAGAAAATGCTATCCTGTGCGGCTTGTCCTGCATAGCAGATGGCTATGCTTTGATTGATCCTTTTATCGAGACTAAGATTCGATTCAAGGACGGAGATAGAGCCAAACAGGGGGATGAAATCGCCTCGGTTTCGGGGTCAGCAGCGAGCATCCTGGCTGGTGAGCGCACCATTCTCAACTTTTTGAGCCTGCTTTGCGGCATCGCAACCCTAACCAATCGATATGTACAAGCGGTTAGGGGATATGCGGTGCGCATCTGCGATACAAGGAAAACCATCCCTGGCTTGCGCGAGCTGCAGAAATACGCTGTTCGCATCGGCGGAGGACACAATCACCGCATGGGGCTGTATGACGCGGTTATGCTCAAGGACAATCATTTGGCAGCGGGTGATGAGATCGAAAATATGATCGCAAGGGCAAGGCAGAATATCCCCCACACCATGAAGATAGAGATCGAGGTAACCACTGTTGCACAATTCAAACAAGCCCTGCATGCTGATGCAGAAATCATTATGCTTGATAATATGCCGCTCGAGCAGATGGAGCATTGCGTACGCATTGGAAAACAAAAAACTATTATCGAGGCATCTGGGGGTATAACATTGGACAATGTACAGGCTGTAGCTGCAACCGGCGTAGATATAATAAGCATAGGCGAACTCACCCATTCCGCGCCAGGCATTGATATTTCCCTGGAACTCGATAGCTGATATCGAAAAAGCTTAGAGTAATGGATGGGTACAATAGGATGTGTGTGGTATGAGAGCCACAGTACATAACATCTCTAACAAAGCAAGGCTGGGCGGGATTCTCGTTGTGTGGCTTAGGCTTTCCCGAGTTTGACAGTTGAGCGACTAAAATGACCCTATAAAGGAAGAAAATCCCCATAAATTGACATCGAATCCATAGAACAAAATTTTGATGTAGT